>NZ_JBWKEQ010000020.1:0-128537 GCF_056435365.1 Kitasatospora sp. NPDC043949
AGAGAAATGGTGGTGCTGTGCCGGGGGAGAAAGGCCCCCCCCTCCCCAGGGCCACCCCAAACCCTCGTGGAGAGGGGAGCCCTCCCCCCTCCCCCCCCCCCCCCTCCCCCCCCCCCCCGGGCCGGATCGGGCTACCGGCCCGGGTACGGCGGCTTCGGCGGACCTGGTGGTGCCGGGGGCGGAGGCGGTGGGGGCGGCGGAGGCTGAGGGGCCTCCAAGATCGGCACGGCCGTTTGCGGCACGGCGAATCTCCCTTCGGTGCGATGGGGTTCCCGGCCCGGCGGGTCGCCAAGGCCGGCGAAGAGGGGCGGCTCCGGCTGTCGGGGTTCACCCGGAGTCGCCTGGCCCCGCCCTGGGCCGGGGTGCCGTTGATGCCGGGGCAGGAGTAAAGGGATCAGGCAGGCGATGGCGTGTCGAGAATCGACTCCGAGGGTTCGGTCCGGTCCATGGGGCCCGCCTGGACGTGGTGCTGGATCAAGCCGACAAGAGAGCGAGAACGACGGCGTGGCCGAGTACCCACAGCCCGGTGAGCACGTCGCCCACAGGGTCGCGGTGCGCGCCCCGGTGCCGGGGGTTCATGCTCGGTCCGCGGCGATGTCGGCCCGCATCGTCTTGCCGAGCGAGTCCAAGTCGACGCCCCAGGCGACGGACAGGCGGTCGACCAGGGCCAGGCCGCGGCCGCACTCCGCGTCGTGGGCGGCGCCGATCAGGACCGGCAGGGCGCGGGAGCCGTCTCGGACGGAGATCCGTACGGCCTGGCCTGCCCGGTTGGTCACCCGCGTGATACTGACCCGCATGGCGGTCAGGCAACCGGTCTTGGCGGCGTTGGAGACCAGCTCCGTGACGATCAGCTCGGCGTCGTCGGCCAGGTGGGGCAGGTTCCACTCGGTGAGCTTGGCGCGGACCATGCGGCGGGCAGCGAGGGCCGATGCCGGGGTGTAGGGCAGCCGCAGGGTCGCCAGGCTCGACGGAACGTGGGCGAGCGCAAGGTGCTGGTGATGGAGCGTCAACATGTGCCCAATGTCGCGGAGTTCTCACCGTCCGTGAACGGACGGCGTGTATCACTTCCCGAAGTCGTACCGGCGCCGGGTGATACGCCGCGTATCACTCCTCAGTTGATGATCACGGATGTTCCGAGGATCGATGAGAGCTTGCGTAGCTTGGCCGTAGTTGCGCTGCCCGCGCTCGCCTTCTGCGCGATCACCCCGGGCAATCCCTGATGACGAGCCCAACCAGGGGCGGCCGAGCACACCTCAAGCAGGGTGTCCAGGGCGGTGTCGGACTGCCGGGTCTCGGCTTGTGCGAGCGCCACGTCCAGCATCATCCGGTTGCGCGCCGACGGGGTGAGCGAGCTCATGTCGGCGATCGAATCGAACAGGCCGAGTGCCCTCCCCGGCCGACTGGTCGAGACGGAGATGCCGATCGCCTGTGCGGTGACCGTCGCGGGCCCGAACGCCGTGCCGTTCACCATGACATCCCGGCCCATCCGAGCCGCGACCGCATGCCCCTGCGACAGCAGGTCGTCGGCGCCGTCCACGTCTCCTTGGCGGGCGGCGACGACGGCCGCGAAGGTCACGTGCCATCCGTAGGTGGCGAGCATTACGAGATCCCTGTCCCCGTACCTGGGCTCGATGGATTCGTACGACATGCGGGCGGTCTCCTCCGCCTGGTCGAGCCGGGCATCCCGCAGGTAGATCCACGACCGGCCGGATGCGACCATGGCCGAGCGGACGGTATCCCCGCCGCGGTCGGCCTGGTGCTGCGCATGCCCGATCCCGGCGTACGCGAGATCGCGGGCGCCGAACTGGTTCGCCACGTAGGCGGCGAGCCGGTAGGCGTCGGCGAGGATGCCCGCCGCCGCGCTCCCCTGGTCGACCGGAGCGGCTTTCAGCGAGGCGGCGGCTTCGCGTAGCGCCGGGGCGACGCGCACTCCGGCGCCCACGAAGTCGCCGGAGCGGTAGGTCTTCCATGCGGAGGCGAGCCCGGCCGCGAGTTCGGCCGGGGGCGGGGGTTGCACATCGACGCCGACCCCGGCGGCGGTGTCGTGAACGGCGCGGGACAGCTCACGCATCATCGCCCGGTCGGCACCGTGCATCGCGCGGCGGGGGGCCTGTTGGCCGAGGATCACCGAGATGTCGGCGTGCAGCGCGGTCGAGATCCGCAGTAGCGTCTGGAGGCTGCCGCCGAGGTTGCGTTCCGCCTTGCGGATCGTCGCCACCGACAGGCCAGATGCTTCGGCAAGCTGTTCCTGTGTCATGTCCGGCCCGCGTAGCAGCTTGATGCGCTCGCCCGTGGTGTAGTCGGTCCACTGCGTCATCCTGGTCCCCTTCCGGGTACACGGCCGTACTCGGAAGGTACCCGTTCCCAGGGGTGGGCGGACACGCTTCAACCCGTCTGATGGACGGGCCTTCGTCAACCTGGTGCCGCGCAAACCTCCCCTTCGAGGGAAAGGTTTGTGTGGCAGCGGTATGTGTGCCAGCGGGCAGCAAAGGTGGGGCTATGTCGCCTTTTGTTGCGTTCGGGCAGTGGACCTTGCCCGAATCGCCCTACGCGCTCTGGGTTCGGGGCGAGCTCGATGAACAGCTGGGGCTGCCCGAAGTGCTGCGGGTTGAGGTAATCGGTGGGGAGTTCGTTGTGACGCCATATCCGCCGGTGAACCACGCCCTGATGCTCAGGGACATTCATGAATGGCTGTTCCGCGCCGAACTCGGGGGTGAAGGTTTCCCGTGGCAGGTGGTGCAGCATGTCGGCGTCGATCTCGCGGAGATCGGAGATGGCTACTGCTCCGACCTCATTGTGGTAACCGCTGAGGTGGATCTGTTGGCAAGGGCAGAGGATCGATACCTCAGTCCAAGCGAGATCAGCTTGGTGGCTGAGGTCACCGCGCATCCCAGCGCACACAATGACCGGCGCCCGGTATTCGGTAAGCCCACCAAATGGAGCGGGTATGCGCGGACCGGGGTGCCGTACTACCTGCTGGTGGACCGGGATCCGCGGCAGCCCGGTGTCACGCTGTTCGGCGAGCCGGACCGGAGTGAGGGGGCGTACGAGGTGTTGGGGGAGTGGAAGTTCGGAGAAGCCGTCCGATTGCCGAAGCCCTTTGACATTGAGATCGGCACCGGCAAATGGAAGCCCTGGACGTAGGCCGGGGTGAATGCGCTGCCGCCCGGGACTTCGGTCCCGGGCGGCGGCGTTTTTGGCTGCGGTAGGTCAGGACTGCCTGGGTTTGCGGGCCACGGCGAGGGCCAGGGCCGCGCAGAGGAGGGCGGCGACGGCGGCGAAGCCGCTGACGGCGGGGAGGAGGCCGTAGTGCTGGACCAGGGCGCCGACGATCACGATGGGGAGGGAACTGCCGAGGTAGACGATGACCCAGAGGGCGGAGAGCTCGGAACCGCGGCGCTCCGGGTCCATCGCGGCGGCCGCGCTGGTGAACAGGGAGCGGAAGGCGATGCCCTGGCAGGCGCCGCCGAGGATGCTGCCGATGAAGAGCAGGGCGGGCGTGCCGGTGTACTGGGCGGCGACGACCAGGGCCAGGCCGGCGGCCAGGCCGGTCATGCCGAGGGCGATCACCAGACGGTCGGAGGTCGGCGGGACGACCAACTGGGCCAGCGCGGAGGAGCCGAGCAGCAGGGCGGCCACGATCGCGCCGGTCAGGTGCGAGGAGGTGTGCAGCAGCTTGGCGGAGAAGGCCGGGGCGAGCGCCAGGTAGACGCCGAACACCGCGTACGAGATGAAGCCGGCCGAGGCGGCGAGCAGGAACTCGCGGCGGCCGGCGACCGGCAGGGCGAGTCGGCGCGGGCGCAGGTGGGCCGGGGTGGTGATGCGGGGCGGGGTGGTCGGCGGGCGGTTGCGGCCGGGCATCCGCGGGTGGACGAGGGCCAGCGGCACGCAGAGTGCCAGCAGGGCGATGGCGTGCAGCAGGAAGGGCGTCAGCAGCGGGTCCGCGCCGTTGGCGAGCAGGGCGCCGACCACCGGGCCGAGCGCGACGCCGCCGGCGGAACAGGCCAGGGTGAGCTTGGCGGCGAGCGTCGGGTGGTCGGGCAGCAGGTCGCCGAGGGCGGCCCCGGCGGCGCCGGTGGAGAGGCCGACGGCGATGCCCTGGACGGCCCGGCCGGCGGCGAGCTGCCAGAAGCTGCCCGAGGTGGCGAACACGACGTCGCCGGCGGCGGCCAGGGCGACGGCGGGCAGGATCAGGGCGCGGCGGCCGAGGTGGTCGGACCAGTGGCCGACCACGGCGAGTACGGGGACCAGCGCGAACACGTAGATCGTGAAGAGGATCGTGGTGTCGAGCGGGCCGAGGCCGAGGCGCTGCTGGAGGAGCGGGTAGATCGGCGTCGCCAGGTTGGCACCGATCAGCATCAGCAGCAGGGCGGCGGCGACGAGGCCGACGCGGACACCGCGCAGCGCGTTCCAGCGGCTGACCGCGGCGAGCTGGAGCTGGGCGCGGGGCGCGAGCTCCAGGGGAAGCAGGGCCTCCGAGAGTCGGCGTCCGTCGAGCTGCGCGGTGCGCAGGCCGGAGCCGGCGGGGGAGAGGTCCGCCATGTAAGGGATCTCCTGTGGCAGGGCACCACCGGGTCGGCGGGGTGTGCCGGCGCGCCCGTCCTGAGGCGCTGTGGTGGTGGCCGCGGTGCGGGGCTCCCTGGTGGAGCGGGTGAGCTGAGTGGGCCCCTCCTGCCCGGTGTCGGGCGGGGAGGGCGAAGGGCTTCATTGCCCGGTGGCCCGCGCGGGGTGTGCACGGTGCCAATGCGAAGGATAAAGGGTGGGCGCACGGTTGCGGCGCGCGCCCCTTGAGGCCGGGCATCGGGGGTGCCCGGCCTATACGCTGAGGTGGTGGATCGGGACGCTGAGCTGATAGGCGGACCGCTGGCTGAGGGAGAACGCACAACGATGGCCGGACGACGTCGGAAGAACGCCGGGGCTTCGCCGGGGGAGAGTGCGGCCGAGCCGGTTCTGCCCGCCGACCTGGAGCTCCAGGACCTCTACGGGGCGTTCGCCGCGCACGGGCTGGACGACGAGGACCTGGACGACGCGGCGGTCCTGGTACCGCCGGTGAAGCTGCCCGCCGAGGAGGAGCTGGCCGCCCTGGCGAAGGCCGTGCCGATGTTCGGGTACGCGCTGGCGCTGGCCCGCTGGGCCGCCCCGCACCGGGTGGTGGACGAGTTCGGCGACCTGGTGGAGGAGGACCGGGCTCCCGCGGCGCAGCTGCTGGGCCTGGCCCCCGCCGAGGGGGAGGTGCCGGAGGAGGCGGAGGTCGAGGCGATGCGGGCCTGGTCGCTGGCCTGCGACCTGGACCTGGTGGAGATCGGGACGACGGCGGCTGGTGAGCACGTCGCCGTGCCGGGCCCGGATCTGGAGCCCGCCGAGGAGGGTGACCCGGAGACCGTCCTGGAGCTGTGGCTGACCGCCGCCGGGATCGTCCGGGAGCTGGCCGTGGAGGCCGACTCGCTGCCGGAGGAGGAGGCCGCGCGGGCCGCCGAGGGCGGGGAGGCCGGCGAGGCCGGGGAGGAGGACGAGGACGCCCTGAGCGAGGTCGAGGAGGCCCGGGACGCCGCCGCCGAGCTGCTGGACGAGGCGTTGCAGGTGCTGTACGAGACCACCGCCTTCGCCGATCCGGGCAACGAGACCGTGCCGCTGGGCGTGCTGGCCGCGCTGCTGGTGGTGCCGGAGGGCGAGGAGCCGAGCGAGGAGCTGCTGGGCGACATCACCGATGTGATGGTCGCACTGGACCCGATGCTGGGCGACCTGGCCGAGCTGGGCCTGCTGGAGTACCGGCCGATCGACCCGGAGCTGTTCGACGAGGAGGAGGGCCCGGAGGGCGAGGAGCCCGCCCTCGTCGGCGAGGCGCCGCTGGACGAGGAGGAGTCGGCGCGCTTCGGTCTCGTCCGGCTCACCCCGCTCGGCCAGTACGGCATCCGGCAGTGGCTGCTGGAGGATGGCTACGACGCGCCGCTGGTCGGCGAGCTGGCCCAGGGCGACGCGGCCGAGCTGCTGCGCGCGGTGTGCGAGGCCGCCAACGTGCTGCCGGACGAGGAGCTGCGGGTCTGGATCACCGGCCGGGAGCCGGTGGCGGCGGCGCGCGAGCTGCTGGCGGCGGCGCGCGGCGACGACGCGTACGCCCCGATGCGGCGGATGCTCGGCGTCTCGGCGCTGAACATGCTGGGCACGGCCGCCGAGCCGGCCGTGCGCGACGTACTGGACGACCCCGAGCTGGGCGGCGCCGCCCGGGCCTGGCTGACCTCGAAGGGAGCGACGGACGTGCCGGTGCCGGAGCGGACGATGGCGCTGTGGACGGTGGTCGACACCTTCGCCGCCCAGCTGCTGGACAGCGGCGGCGACGCCGAGCTGCTGCGCGAGCTGATCGCGGACCTGCCGGTGACCGGCAACCCGGCGTCCTACTTCGGCGAGCTCTGGCGGGTCGACCACCCGTACACGGCGGACGTCCTGGAGGCCGTCGGGGAGCTGCACCTGGACCGGGCGGTGGCCAAGGAGGCGCGCAAGGCGGCCTTCAAGGCGCGGTCCAAGGGCTGACGGGCCGACGGGGGGGGCTTCGGCGGGCTGATGGGCGGGCGGGTCAGGGGAGATCCAGGGAGCCGTCCTCGGCGAAGGGGAAGAACGGGTTGTGGGCCAGCTCCCAGAGGTGGCCGTCCGGGTCCTCGAAGTAGCCGGAGTAGCCGCCCCAGCTGGTCGGGACCGGCGGCTTGACCACCACGGCGCCGGCCTCGACCGCCGTCTTCAACGCGGCGTCCACCAGCGCGGGGGACTCCAGGTTCACCGCGAGGGTGACGCCGCGGAAGGCGGGCTCGCCGGTGGCGGGCACGCCCGCGTCGGCGGCCAGCTCCTCGGTGGGGAAGAGGCCGAGCGCCGAGTCGGCGGTGCGGAACCAGACGATCTCCGGGCTGGAGGCGGAGGACCGCCGCCAGCCCAGGCCTTCGTAGAAGCGGGCGCTGCGGTCGAGGTCGGAGACCCCGAGGGTGACGATGCTGATCCGGGCCGGGAAGCTGCTGTCTGCTGTCATGCCGCCAGGGTAGGGAGGGCGGCTGACAACCGCGCCTCCTGACACGGCCCGTGCCCGTTGGCGACCGGGCGTCCCGACGCGGCCTGCGCCGGTGCCCGGTACCCGAGCTGATGACCCGGCAGGTCCCGGGCACTAAGGTGGCGTCGGCGGTGCGGGCGCGAGGACTCGGGGGTGCGGCACAGGATGATGCGGGAGAGTGGCGGCAGGCCCCCGGAGTGGAACGTCGGGCGGACGGACCCTGCGCGCGTCCCGGACCCGAGGAGCAGGGAGGAGCGTCTCGCCGCGGTGGAGGACTTCTCCCGCCGGACGGTGGCCGCGGCCGACTTCCCGGTGTACGGCGTCGTCGCGGGGCTGTCGCGCGGGGGCGGCGCGACGGGCGGCTGGGGCGAGGCGCTGGCCGCCTTCGAGACCTCCGGCGGCGAACTCGCCTGGGTCGAGGTGCAGTCCGGCGACTGGAGCTCGGTGGCCGGCCCGTACGTCAGCGTGCGCACCTACCGGCCGGGCGCGGAGCACGGCGAGGACCTGCCCGAGCTGGAGGACGTGGTCGAGGACGAACGGGACCGGGTCTACGACCACCTCGGGGTCGACGAGGGCGACGGGCCGGGCCGGGTGCGGGCGCTGCGCGAGTGGATCACGGTGGACGGCGAGCCGTACCCGGTGGAGGTGCACGAGGACCGGCCGGTGCTCTGGCCGGGCGCGTCGGCCGCCGACGGGGCGGCACCGGTCTGGGCCGGGCGGCTGCGGATCGGCGGGCTGACCGTGACGGTGTGCGGGCGCGGAGTGCCGCCCGGCGGCGTGGAGCTCGGCGGGATCGCGGACTTCGAGCCGTACCTGCGCGGCCGGGCCGAGCTGCTGGGCGAGCTGGCCGCCCGGCGGGCCCGGCAGGTCCCGGTGGAGGAGCGCGAACTGCCGCCCGCCGTCGGGCTGGAGGCGCACCGGGAGCTGATCGCGCAGAGCGTCGCCGAGTCCGCCGCCGTCGAGGCGCAGGTCCGGGCCGGGCGGACGCCGCGGCGCCCGCGCGGGGACGCCTACGAGGTGCGCTGGGAGGTGGCGGTGCGCCAGCAGATGCGGCTCGCCACCGAGACCCGGGAGGAGGCGGTGACGGCGCTGACCGCGATGGTCAACCACCTCAACCGGCTTGCCCGGCACACGCATTGGCTGATCGGCACGCCGGAGGGCGGGGCGGCCGTCGAGGAGGTCGTCCGGTACACGGTGTTCGCCAGCGAGGTGGCGAGCCTGCCGGCGCAGCGGGCCTGGGAGCAGCTCTGGCGGGAGCGGCGGGGCGGCGGGCCGGAGGTCTGGGAGGAGCACCGGCTCGCCGAGCAGCTGTGGTTGTCGGCCTGGGAGCAGTGGCGGACGACGCGGTCGGGGTGACCCCCGGCAGGTGCCTTAGGCAAAGCGGAGGTCATGTGTCGGTCATCGGTCGGCAAATGGCCGCCTGGGCGTGAGGTGGGCTTCATGCCGGGTTCATCCCCGCGGCGGAGTCTGCTGGTCGTCGACGCCCCGTCTCGACGCCCCGCCCGCCGGGCACCGGGCCCGCCCCCGGTCCGGCGGCCGATTCCTCAGGAGTTGCTGCCATGCCGCTGTCCCGCCGGGACTTCGTCAACCGTTCCACCCTCGTCGGGGCCGGCGTGCTGATCGCCGGCAGCGCGGAGGCGCTGGCCAGCGCTCCGGGCGCGATCGCCGCCCCGGCCGGCGGCGAGCTGCCGGCCGCGTCCGCGACGGGTGACACCGGTGCCGCGCGCGCCGCCGTCGGCTACGGCCCGCTGGTGCAGGACCCGGCCGGGCTGCTGTCGCTGCCCAAGGGCTTCGCGTACAAGGTCGTCAACCGCGCCGGCGTCACCCGGCTGCGCACCGGCGAGTTCACCCCGAGCAACCACGACGGCACCTCCGCCTTCGAGGACGAGCGCGGCGGCAACCTGCTGGTCGTCAACCACGAGCTGTCCGGTGCCCGCGCCAACTGGCCGTACCCGGTGCCGCTGACCGAGGGCCACGTCTACGACCCGGGCGCGGCCGGCGGCTGCACCATCGTGCACGCCAAGCGGAACGGCTCGGTCGAGCAGTGGGTCGGCATCGCCGGCACCTCCACCAACTGCGCGGGCGGCGTGACCCCGTGGGGCACCTGGCTGTCCGGCGAGGAGACCGAGGACAAGGCCGGCAAGAACGGCTTCACCAAGGACCACGGGTACATCTTCGAGGTCGACCCGTTCGACGACGACTACAACCGCGACCCGCAGCCGGTGAAGGCCTTCGGCCGGTACGCGCACGAGGCCGTCGTGGTGGACCCGAAGCGCGGCCACGTCTACCTGACCGAGGACGCCTCGAACCCCAACGGCCTGCTGTTCCGCTGGACCCCGCCGGCCGGCTTCAAGCACGGCCGCTACCAGCTGCGCAAGCTGGCCGCCGACGCGGGCGTGCTGGAGGCCTTCAAGGTCTTCGACTCCCAGGGCAAGTTCGTCGACGACCTCTCCCGCGCCACCAAGGTCGGCACCACCTACGGCGCGGACTGGGTCAAGGTTCAGGACCGCGACGCCAGGACCGTCTCGGTCCGCAAGCAGTTCAAGGACGGCGAGGTCACCCGCGCCCGCAAGCTGGAGGGCATGTGGTGGGGTGACGGCGGCTTCTACTTCGTCTCCAGCTTCGCCCGCTCGGAGAGCCCGGTGCAGCACGACGGCCAGGTCTGGTTCTACAACCCGACCCGCCGCACCATCACCCTGAAGGTGCTGCTCGGCGTCAACACCGACGTCTGGGGCGACCACGACAACTTCGACGGCCCGGACAACATCACCGTCTCGCCGTACGGCGGCATCGTGATCGCCGAGGACGGCGAGGGCGTGTCGCACCTGTTCGGCGCCACCGAGGACGGGCTGACCTACTCCGTCGCCCGCAACGAGCTGAACATCGGCACCGCCGAGAAGCCGGAGTTCAGCGAGTTCACCGGGGTGACCTTCTCGGACGACGGCAAGACCCTCTTCGCCAACATCCAGACCCCGGGCATCCAGCTGGCCATCACCGGCCCGTGGCACCGGCTGAACGAGCACAAGCGCGGCCAGGGCTACGGCGAGTGAGCCACTGAGAGTCGAGGCTGCCCGCGGTCATTCGTCCGCGGGCAGCCTCAGTTGCAGCATCGCCAGCAGGCGCTGCTGCGGCTGGGCGAGGTCGATGCCGGTCAACTGCTCGGCGCGGCGCACCCGGTAGCGCAGGGTGTTGGGGTGGATGTGCAGGGCGTCCGCGGCGACCCGGACCTCGCCGAGCGCGTCCAGCCAGGCCAGCACCGACTCGGCGAGCCGGGTGCCGTGCCGGCGGTCGTACGCGGCGAGCGCGGTGAGCCGGGGGTCGCGCAGGCCGGAGCGCTCCTGGAGCAGCGCGAGCATCTCACTGACCAGCACCTCGGCCTGGACGTCGATCAGCGCCGCCACGTCGAGGTCCACCCCGCCGCGGCCCATCGCGTCCAGGATGCGGTCCGCCTGCGCGCGGGAGTCCGGCACCTGGGCCAGGCCGTCCACGGTCGAGCCGATCGCGGCGCGCAGCGGGACGCCGAGGTGCTCCCGGGCGGCCGCCACCACCTCGTCCGCCCAGCCGCGCACGGTGGCCATCGGCAGGCCGGGCGGGAGTTCGGGCAGCAGCACGTACACCCGGGACTCGATCGGGGCGAGCAGTGCGGTGCGGTGTCGGGCGGCGGCGTGCACCGAGATCAGGCCGGTGACGTCGGAGCGGTGCAGCGCCTCGGTGGTGTGCGCGCTGTAGGCGAGCACGGTGGCCGGGCGCCGCAGGTCCAGCCCCAGGTGGGTGGCGAGCGACTGCGGGCCGGTGGAGCCCTCCAGCAGGCCGGTGAGCAGCGTCCGGGTGAGTCGCGTGTCGGCGGACAACTCGCGTCGGCGGCGCACCAGTTGGGCGGCGGCCACCCGGGCGGCGCCGACCAGGGCCTGATCGGCGAGCGGCGCCAGCGGCTGCGCCCCCTCCTGCACCCAGATGGTGCCGAGCGGCTGCGCCCCGGCCCGGATGCCGATCGCCAGGCGGCGGCGCAGGCCGAGTTCGGGGTGCGGTTCGACCGCGATCGGGGCGTCTGAGGTGCGCAGGTGCTGGAAGATGCCCCACTCGCGGAGCTTGGACAGGTACGGCTCGGGGCCCTGCCAGCCGAGGATGGAGAGCCGGCGCAGGTCGTCGACCTCGTCCGAGTCGGAGGAGCGGGAGTACGCCAGCACCCGGCTGGAGGTGTCCTCGATCGAGACGATGCCGTTGGTGAGCACGGCGACGGTCTGCGCGAGGGAGAAGAGGTCGCCCGCGTTGGGTTCGGGGGCGCCGGGGGTGTCCGGGGCGTCCGGGCCGGCGATGATCGCGCGGGCCAGCGAGTCGAGGTGCTCCCAGCGGGTCTCGCGGCGGACCGAGAGCAGGGCGACGCCCGCCTCGGTGGCGGCCTCGCGCAGTGCGTCCGCCTGGCCGGGGCCGTCCAGTTTGACCGCGACCGCCGCGGCGCCGGCCCGTCCGGCGGCGCGCAGGGCGGGGAGGGCGGCGCGGCCGCGGGCGCCGATCGCGAGGACGAGTTCGCCGGGGGCGGCGGTCGGCGGGTCCTCCGGGTCGAGGATCGCGACGTCGCGGACCGGGACGTCCAGGCCCTGCGGGGCGGCCTGGAGTTCGACCAGGGGTTCGCCGAGGGACATCAGCAGCCGGCGGAGCGGGAGGCCGGAGGTGGGCGGGAGTCCGGGGACGGGCGGGAGTCCGGGGGTGGCGGGGAGGCCGGGGGTCGTCATCGGGCCTCCTTCATCCGCTCGGACAATGCCGTGTGGTTGATTTTAGCCGGGCGGACAGAGTCGTGGCCCGGCTTTCGTAAATAGTTGACTCTGACTATTCGGGATTGGATAGTCAGTACTGACCAAGAGATGAGGACGTCTCGTGGCGAAGCGACGCAAGGTGTCGAACCCGCTGGCCCTCGCGGTCCTGGCCGAACTCGTGGCCGGGCCGATGCACCCGTACGAGATGGGGCGCCGACTCAAGGAGCACGGCAAGGACCGCAACATCAAGTACAACCGCAGCTCGCTGTACATGGTCGTGGAGCAACTGCGGAAGGCCGGGTTCGTCGCCGAACAGGAGACCGTCCGCGACACCCAGCGACCGGAGCGCACCGTCTACGCCGTCACCCCCGAGGGCCGGGCGGAGCTCACCGACTGGATGCGCGAACTCGTCGCCGAACCGCAGCACGAGTACCCCGCGTTCGGGGTCGCGCTGTCGCTGCTCATGGTGGTCCCGCCGGCCGAGGCCGTGGAACTGCTGGAACAGCGGCGGGCCGCGCTGGCCGCCGAGGTGACGGGCATCCGGGCGGCCCTGCGGAAGGCCTCGGACGACGGCGTGGCCTGGATCTTCCTGATCGAGGAGGAGCACCGGGTCGGCGCGCTGGAGGCCGAGGGCCGCTTCGTCGAGCACCTCGTCGGTCGACTCAAGGAGCCGGAGTTCATCCGGACCTGGCACGAGATCTTCGGGAGCCTGGAATGAGTACGAGCAACGGGGAGAAGAGGGCCCTCGTCATCGGCGGCGGGATCGCCGGGCCGGTGACGGCACTGGCCCGGCGCAAGGCCGGCGTCGAAGCCGTCGTCTTCGAGGCCTACGAGTCCTCCGCCGAGGGCATCGGCGGCACCTTCATGATCGCCCCCAACGGGCTCGACGCCCTGGCGACCGTCGGGCTCGGGGCGGAGGTCGGCGCGATCGGGCAGCCGATCGGCCCGATGCTGATCGAGGACGGCCGGGGCGGCGTGCTGGCCGAGTTCGCCGGCCTCCCCGACCTGCCGCCCGGCCGGGTCATGCGCCGCGCCGAACTGTACGAGGTGCTCCAGCGGCGGCTGCGCGAGAGCGGCATCGAAGTCCGGTACGGCAAACGGCTGGTCGGCGCCGAGGAGGGCGCCGACGGCATCACCGCCCGCTTCGCCGACGGCGACACCGCCACCGGCGACCTGCTGATCGGCACCGACGGCACCCGCTCCACCGTCCGCACCCTGATCGACCCGGCCGCACCCGGTGCGCGGTACACCGGCCTGCTCGGCGTCGGCGGCTACAGCCCGCACCGGCTGCCCGGCCGGGCCGGACACGGCGAGACCATGCACTTCGCCAACGGCGCCCGCGCCTTCTTCGGCTACTGGGGGCTGCCGGACGGCGCCGGGACGGCCTGGTTCAGCAACATCCCGCAGCCCGATCAGCTGACCGCCGAGCAGGTCCGCGCCGTCAGCCCGGAGCAGTGGCTGCGCCGGGTCCGCGACCTGCACGCCGACGACCTGCCCGCCCGGGACGTGCTGCGCGAGGCCGCCGCCGACACCGTCGAGGTCTTCCCGCGGCTGGAGATCATGCCGTCCGTCCCGCACTGGTACCGCGGCCGGATGGTGCTGGTCGGCGACTGCGCGCACGCCCCCTCCAACAGCTCCGGCCAGGGCGTCTCGCTGGCCGTCGAGAGCGCCGTCGAACTCGCCCGCTGCCTGCGGGACCTGCCCGACCACACCGCCGCCTTCGCCGCCTACGAGGCGCTGCGCCGGCCCCGGGTCGAGAAGATCGCGGCCGACGCGGCGCGCACCAACAACCAGAAGTCCTCCGGGCCGGTCGGCCGGGCGCTGTTCCGGCTGCTCGCGCCGATCGCGATGCGGACCTTCCTGAGCCCGGAGAAGATGCTCCGCCCGGTGCACGGCCACCGGATCGACTGGGACCGGCCGGTGCTCCCGGTGGCCTCCGGCGCGACGGGCCGGCAACGGCGCGCCGTGACCGCGCCGTGATTGCGCCGTGACCCCTTCGTCGGGCCGGACAACGCCGTACGGGGGAATTTAGCCTTCCGGCCAATCAAGTGGCCCCAGGGGCAGGAATAGCGTTCGTGCTGTGGCCGACGTGCGACCCGCGCCGGCATCCCCCCGCATCAACGAAGGAGAGCGTGCGCTCTATGGACGCTGTGACCCAGGTCCCCGCGCCGGTGAACGAGCCGGTCCACAGCTACGCCCCGGGCAGCCCGGAACGGGCCCGTCTGGAGGCCAAGCTGAAGGAGCTGGGCGGCCAGGAGCCGGTCCAGCTGACCATGACGATCAACGGTGAGCGCCGCATGGGCGGCGGCGCCGAGATCCACGTCGTCCAGCCGCACAACCACGCGGCGAGGCTCGGCACCCTGCGCAACGCCACCCAGGCCGACGCGCAGGAGGCCATCGACACTGCCCTGGCCGCGGCCCCGGCCTGGCAGGCGCTCTCCTTCGACTCCCGCGCCGCGATCTTCCTCAAGGCCGCCGACCTGCTGGCCGGCCCCTGGCGCGAGACCCTGGCCGCCGCCACCATGCTCGGCCAGTCCAAGACCGCCCAGCAGGCCGAGATCGACACGCCCTGCGAGCTGGTCGACTTCCTGCGCTTCAACGTGCACTTCGCCCGCCAGATCATGGCCGAGCAGCCGATCTCCTCGGACGGCGTGTGGAACCGCAGCGACCACCGCCCGCTGGAGGGCTTCGTCTACGCGATCACCCCGTTCAACTTCACCGCGATCGCCGGCAACCTGCCGACCGCGCCCGCGCTGATGGGCAACGTGGTGCTCTGGAAGCCGTCCCCGACCCAGCAGTACTCCGCGCACCTGCTGATGCAGCTGCTGGAGGAGGCCGGCCTGCCCAAGGGCGTCATCAACATGGTGACCGGCGACGGCCTGGACGTCTCCGCCGTGGCGCTCAAGCACCCGGCGCTGGCCGGCATCCACTTCACCGGCTCCACCGCCACCTTCCAGCACCTGTGGCGCTCCGTCGGCGAGAACATCGCCGGCTACCGCACCTACCCGCGGATCGTCGGCGAGACCGGCGGCAAGGACTTCCTGGTCGCCCACCCGTCCGCCGACCCGGCCGTGCTGAAGACCGCGATGACCCGCGGCGCCTTCGAGTTCCAGGGTCAGAAGTGCTCGGCGCTCTCCCGCGCCTACGTCCCGGCCTCGATCTGGGCCGGTCTCAAGGACGAGTTCGCCGCCGAGGTCGAGGGCCTCACCATGGGCGACGTCACCGACCTGGCGAACTTCATGTCCGCCGTCATCGACGACCGTGCCTTCGCCAAGAACAAGGCCGCCATCGACCGCGCCCAGGCCGACCCCGCGGTCGAGGTCCTGGCCGGCGGCACCTACGACGACTCGGTCGGCTACTTCGTCCGCCCGACCGTCCTGGTCTGCGAGGACCCGGCGTCCGAGTACTTCCGCGAGGAGTACTTCGGCCCGATCCTCGCCGTGCACGTCTACCAGGACGACAAGTACGACGAGATGCTGGCCCAGATGGAGTCGGCCTCCGCCTACGGCCTGACCGGCGCGATCATCGCCCAGGACCGCGCGGCCGCCCAGGACGCCATGCACAAGCTGCGCTTCGCGGCCGGCAACTTCTACATCAACGACAAGCCGACCGGCGCCGTCGTCGGCCAGCAGCCCTTCGGCGGCGGCCGGGCCTCCGGCACCAACGACAAGGCCGGTGCCAAGCAGAACCTGGCGCGGTGGACCTCGACCCGCTCGGTCAAGGAGACCTTCGTCCCGCCGACGGACTACCGCTACCCGCACATGGGCTGAGTGCCCCTCCCGACCGTTCCGGTCGCCTGACCGTCCAGGTCACGTGGCCGCGCCGGTCACCTGACCACTCCGGTCGCCTGACCACTCGGTCACCCGCGACGCCCGGCCCCGCAGCCGGGCGTCGCCCGCCGGGGCGGCGGTGTCACATACCCGCCGCCCGCCGCCCCGGCCCCCCTTCTGCCACCCTTAGAAGCACCAGCTCCAGGAGTCACGATGCTCCGTTCCGCCCTTCTCGCGGCCTCCCGGTCGCCGCAGGTCCGCACCGTGGTCGAGAAGTTCCCGCCGACCCACGCGATAGTCGAGCGCTTCGTCGCCGGTGACGTCCTCGACGACGCCGTCACCGCGACCGACGACCTGATCGCCACCGGCCGCAAGGTCACCCTGGACCACCTCGGCGAGGACACCCAGGACGCCGCCCAGGCCGCCGGCACCGCCGAGGCCTACGAGCACCTGCTCAAGGCGCTCAAGGAGACCGGCCTCGCGGCCGGCGCCGAGGTGTCGGTCAAGCTGTCGGCCGTCGGCCAGTTCCTCCCGGTGGACGGCGAGAAGATCGCGCTGGAGAACGCCCGCCGCATCTGCGAGGCCGCCGCCGACGCCGGCACCACGGTGACCCTCGACATGGAGGATCACACCACCACCGACTCCACCCTCGGCATCGCGCGCGAGCTGCGGGCGGACTTCCCCTGGCTGGGCGTCGTGCTCCAGGCCTACCTGCGCCGCACCGAGGCCGACTGTCGCGAGTTCTCCGGCCCCGGCTCGCGCGTGCGCCTGTGCAAGGGCGCCTACAAGGAGCCCGAGTCGGTCGCCTTCCAGGGCAAGCACGAGGTCGACCTCGCGTACGTCCGCGCGCTCAAGGTCCTGATGGCCGGCGAGGGCTACCCGATGATCGCCTCGCACGACCCCAACATGATCAAGATCGCCGGCCAGCTCGCCCAGTGGAACGGCCGCAAGCGCGACTCCTTCGAGTACCAGATGCTGTTCGGCATCCGCCCCGAGGAGCAGCTGCGCCTCGCCGGCGAGGGCAACACCATGCGCGTGTACCTGCCCTACGGCCAGGAGTGGTACGGCTACTTCATGCGCCGCCTCGCCGAGCGCCCGGCCAACCTCACCTTCTTCCTGCGCGCCATGGCCACCCGCGGCTGACCCGCGCGCACCCGCACGACGACGGCCCGCACCCCCGGTGGAAGGGGGGTGCGGGCCGTTTGTCGCGTTCCCGGGACTTCTAGAGGAAGTCCTTGGTGTCCAACTCGAACTCGAACGGGGCGGGGAGGGCGAGCGGTTCGCCGAAGGCTGCCAGGTGCACCTCGGTGTACTCGTCGCGGTGGGGATTGCTGAAGAGGCTGACCTGGGCCCGCTCGCGGTCGATTGGTTGGACGCGCCAACAGAATAGGTGAGCTCGGAGTGGCACGTCGGGTGGATGGATGACGATCACTCAATGGGGTGAGGCGGAACCCCGGATTAGGGTCGAGGCAGCGTGAACTGGGCTTTTGGCGGGAGGAGTTGGGGATGCTGAAGGAGTTCGCGGGGTTGTCGACGTCGTTGGTGGCGGATGCGTGTGTGCGGTTGGGGGTGGGGCTCAGGGCGGCGCCGGTGGGGGTGGCGGCGGTGACGGCGCGGGTCGGGCCGCACCTGGTGAGCGCCGGGGACGTGGTGTTCGGCGACGCGGACGGGGTGCTGTTCGTCCCGGCCGACCGGGCCGGGGAGGTGCTGGATACGGCCGCCGGGATCGCCGGGACCGAGCGCGCGCAGGCCGGGCGGATCGCCTCCGGCGACACGCTGCGCCGGCAGACCGCCTTCGACGAGTACCTGGAGCGCCGCGCCGCCGACCCGTCGTACAGCTTCCGGCAGCACCTGCGGCGGGTCGGCGGGGCGATCGAGGAGTAGCGAACTCCCTTACAGTGCCCGGTGCATGACGTGCAGGCCGACGTAGCCGTCGACGGGGTGGCGGAAGCCTTCGGGGACGGTGCCGACGATGTCGAAGCCGAGGGACCGGTAGAGCTTCACGGCGTGGTGGTTGTTGGCGACCACGGCATTGAACTGCATGGCGCGGTAGCCGTTGGCGCGAGCCCAGTCGAGGGTGTACTCGACCAGGGCCCGCCCGATGCCGCGGCCGTGGTGCGCCGGGTCGACCAGGTAGCTGGCGCTGGCCACGTGCGCGCCGTTGCCGGGGCGGTTACGGGTCATGTTGGCGGTGCCGACGACCGTGCCGGCCTCGTCCACCGCGACCACCGTGCGATGGGGTGCGGCGAGCATCCACCACTCCCGGCCGAGGTCGGAGGAGAGGTCGAGGGGGTAGGGGAACGTCTCACCGGCGGCGATGACGGTGTGGAAGAAGGGCCAGACGGCAGGCCAGTCCTCGGGGGTGGCTTCGCGGATGAGCATCCGCTCAGCATGATCCGCGACGGGAGGGCCTGCCACTGGTTTTCGATCGGTTCTCGATGCGCGGGCGTTTCCGGCGCGGCTGCTTCCGGCGCGGCTGCTTCCGGTTCGGCCGCTTCCGGGTACGGCCGCTTCCGGTGCGGCCGGTCAGTTCAGGACGGCGTCCTCGACCAGGGCGGCCGCGTGGGCCTGGCCCTTGGCGTTGGGGTGCACCAGGGCGTAACGCAGCGGGATGATGCTGGTCAGCACGCCGTCCAGCCAGTGGTCCTGGTCGCACACGCTGTGGCCGGTGGTGGAGGGGTAGAGGTCGACGAAGGTGTCGCCGCGGGCGGCGGTCCGCTGGGCGATGATCGCGTTGAGCGGCTCCAGGATGGCCGTCCGCGCCCAGGCGAGGTCGCCGGTGGTGAAGGTGGCGAACTGCTCCAGGTCGCCGTAGGTGCAGCGGGTGGCGTCCTCGGGGACGAGGTGGGGGTAGCCGACGGCCAGCAGTCGCGCGGACGGGGCCTTGGCGTGCAGGGCGCCGAGCATCTGGTCGAAGTCGCCGCGCAGTTGGTCGAAGCGGTCGGGCAGGCTCGCGTCGAACTTGTCCTTGCAGGGCGTGCCCTGGCCGAGGACCGCGGCGCCGAGTTCGATGCAGCCCTTGAGGATCTCGGCGAAGCCGAGGGTGTTGCCGCCGATCTCGACGGTGATCACGTCGGCGCTCGGGGAGACGGCGTCGATCTGCGACGGGACCGGTGGGAAGGGGGCGCCGGGGTTGGTCCCGAGCGGCGGGAGCGGGCGGCCGGGCGGGGCCTCCTTGGTCTGGTAGACGTCCTTGACGGTGGCGCCGGAACAGCTGGCGTTGCGCAGTTCGACCAGGGGGCCGAGGCCGCGGCGGATCAGCTCGGGGTAGGAGCCGGTGGTGCGGGCGCAGCCGTCGCGGGGTTCGGTCTCGGCGCCGGCGGCCTCGACGAAGCCGGCCGTGTAGGAGTCGCCGAGCGCGGCCCAGGCGAGCGTCCGGACGCGGCCGGACGGCTCGGCGGCGGCCTGGGCGGCGGACGGGGTGATCAGGCCGGCGGTGAGCGCGACGGCGGTGCCGGCGACGGCGAGGCGGGACAGGAAGCGTGGCACGGTCTCTCCCTCAACGAGTGCGCGGGAGAGCGCGATTCACCCCCCTAGAGGTAAATCGAGTCGGCGGGTGGACGACTTGATCCCTCAGGAGGGTGAATTCGCGTGTGCGGCCATGACGTTGGGCCGATCGGCCCTGGGCGTCAGGGCGGTCTCGGTGAGGGGTGGGGCGGAGCGGGGTGGGGGCGAGACGGTTCAGAGCAGGGCGGCGGACGGATCGACCATCGCCCGGGCGGTCTTGGCATCGACGTACTCGCCGAGCGCGGTCATCACCCACTCGCCGGACGACTGCCGGACCAGCTTGCACATCACCACGCCCGTGTGCGGCTCGGAGTGGGTGAGGTCGAAGCGGACCAGCTCCTCCTCCGTCCGGGCGTCCAGCAGGCGGCAGTAGGCGTTCTTGACCTCGGTGAACCGCTGGCCGGAGAAGGAGTTGACGACGAAGACCAGGCCGGTGACCTCGGCCGGCAGGCCGTCCAGATGGACGGTGATCGACTCGTCGTCGCCGGCTCCGCCGCCGGTGAGGTTGTCGCCGGAGTGGGCGATCGCGCCCTTGAAGACGGTCAGCTTCATGAACCAGGCCGTCTCCAGCTTCTTGCGCCGGGCGTCGAAGGCGAGGCAGGAGGCGTCCAGGTCGACGCTGCGGCCGCGGCCGGCGGGCTCCCAGCCGAGCGCCATCCGGACCGAGGAGAGGAACGGGCGGCCGTTCTTCACCAGGGAGACCGAACTGCCCTTGACCAGGTTGACCCGGCCCTTGTCCAGGGTGACCTTGGCGGGGGCGGCCGGGGCCGGCGGGGCGACCGGGGGCACGGGGGGCGCGGGCGGAGTGGCGGCGAGGGCGATCCGCGGGTCGACGGGGGGAGCCGGGTGAGCCGCGGGAGCCGGGGGAGCCGGGGGAGCGGCCGGAGGGGTGGGCGGGGCCGCGGGGGGAGTGGCGGGGGCCGGGGCCTGGGCCTGGGCGGCCGGGGCCGCGGCCGGGGAGTCGTCGACGGAGACGCCGAAGTCGGTGGCGATGCCCGCCAGGCCGTTGGCGTAGCCCTGGCCGACCGCGCGCACCTTCCAGGCGCCGCCGCGCTGGTAGACCTCGACCACGATGAGCGCGGTCTCCTGGCCCAGCTGAGGCGGGGTGAAGGTCACCAGGGCCTGCCCGGTGTCGGCGTCGCGGACGGTGGCGGTCGGCTCCATCCCGGCGAAGGTGGAGGACTGGTCGGCGGGGCTGGCGGTCACCACGATCTTGGTGATGCCGGCCGGGACGGCCAGGGTGTCGACGGTGATCGCGTCCGGCGCTCCGGCGGCGGCCGGGCGGTGGCTGACGCCGGGGCCGTGCGGGGCGTTGAAGAAGACGAAGTCGTCGTCCGAGCGCACCTTTCCGGCGTCGGTCAGCAGCAGGCCGGAGACGTCCAGCGCCTTGGGCGCGGTGACCTCGACAGTCACCCGCGCGGCGGTCAGCGGGGCGTTGCCGCCTTGGGTCAGGACGGTGGACACGGACTCCTCCTCGGATGCGGAACGGCGGCCGGCCGGGGCCGCTGGGACCGCCGGGCCGGGTGCTGCCCACAGTAACGAACGGGCGCGTCGGGATGAGCCCGTCCGGGGCGGTGACCTGTCGGATCGTCGGACGGTACGGCCGGACGACGGGGGTGGGCGGCAGACCCCGGCGAGGTGGCGAGGCTGCGAGGTGGCAAGCCGGCGGGACGGCGCGGCCGGAGGTCAGCGGGGCGTGAAGGCCGTCGGCGTGCCGGGGCGCGGCGGGAGCCCGGGTGCCTCGGGCGCGGCGGGCCGCGGTGTGACCGGCTGCGGCGCGGCCGGCTGTGGTGCGACCGGGCCGAAGGCGCCGAGCGCGGCGACCGCCCGGGGCCGGTCGATGCCGAAGGCGGCGGCGCTCCAGCTCTCCGCCGCGGCGACCTTGCGGACCGGGCCGGACGAAGCGGGCCAACCGGACGGGAGCGAGGGGCCGGACGGGAGGGACGGGCCGGACGGGCCGGTGGGCCCCGGGGGTTCGGCGGCGGGGCGGGTGCCGCGCACGCCGAAGGCGTAGTGGCCGGGCGGGACGTCGATGCCGGCCGGGGTGGTGAAGCGGTAGACGAGGGTGCCGCGCTCCTGTTGGGCGGTGACGACCGCGCCGGGCAGGTCGGTCCAGGCGGCGCCGCTTCCGGGGGCCAACTCGCCCGGGGTGAGGCGGAATTCGGCCTGAAATGCGGTGAGCGGCTCGGTGGCGGTGAGGTCGAGCTGGTGCCGGAGGCCGTCCCGGCCGAGCGGTGTGACCGTGGCGACGCCGGTCAGGGCCTGGTCGGTGCCCGGGTCGGTGTCCGGGTCAGGGGTGTCGGCGGTCGGGCCGTCGGTGCCCGGGGCAACCGCGCCGGGCGGCGGCGGTGCGGGCTGCGCCGGGGCGGCCGGGCGGGGTCCGGGCGCGTGCGGCGTGGTCGGCGAGGGGGAGGGCGAAGAGGGGTCGGCCGGCTGCTCGGCGGCGGGCGCGACGGGCTGGGCCGACGGCGAGGGCGCGGCGGCGTCGGCCGGCGTGGCGGGCTCGCCGGTGCCGGCCGGCCGGGTGCCGGGGCCGTGGTCGGCCATGGGTTCGGCCGCGGCCTGTCCGCCGGCGGGTTCCGGGGGTGCCGACCGGGTGCCGGGCGCGCTGGGCGAGGCAGCTCCGGCGGCCGTGCCCTCCGCCGCCCCCGGGCGGTGCGCCGAGGGGCTCGGTGCGGGCGGTCGGCCGGTGGCCGGGAGGTCGGTGGGGTTCGGCGCGGTGGGGTTCGGCGCGGTCGGGGCCCGGTCGGCGGCGGCCTCGGCCTGGTCGCCCGCGGCGGGGGTGGGCGGCGGGGTGGTGCCGACGCGCGCGACCCCGGCCCGCCGGCCCACGCCCTGCTGCTCGTTGAGCAGGAGGGTGGTGGCGATGCTGATGCCGACGACGGTGGACATCGCCATCGCGGCACCGGAGAAGCGCAGGGTGGGCAGCCGGAACCGGCCGCCGAACGGGCGTGGCCGCCCGTGCCGGCCGTGCCGTTCGGGTTCGTGCCGAACGTCCCGCGCAGTGTCCTCGCGCGCAGCCACCGGACCCCTCCCTCCCCGAAGTCGCCGTCGCGGTCGCGGTATTCTCCCATGCGCTGCCACCGGGCCGGCATCGGCCGCCCGGGGTCGGTCGGCCGGGGTCCGGGTGGGGCCCGCGCCGGGAGGGGGAGAGCGTACCAGCGGCTCGTCGCGGCCTGGACGGTTTTGATCCGTTTCGTGGACACCCGTTCGACAGAAGGAAGTTGACGATCCGTCTGATAAGTCGGTGAGGGCGGCCGGACCCGCCCGGACGGGGATCGATGCAACCTCCTTGCAACCCTTGCCCGCCCGGCCGGAAGTGGCTCAGGCTGAGGTCATCCCACGCCGTCCCGGAGAGACCGTCATGCCGCCCGACCCGCTGTCCGCAGCCTCCAGTGCACCCCTCGCCGCCACCCCCACGGGCGGCGATGGGGACGGCTCCACCGCCGCTCCGGCGGCGGTGGAGGAGGTGCTGATGCTGCGGATCTCGCTGGGCGAGGAGGTGGTCGGCGAGGTGCGCACCCGGTTCCGGTTCGAGGCCGCGCGCCCGTACGAGGTGCTGCTGACCTTCCATCTGGGGCGGCCGGACGAGGCCGACTGGGTGTTCTCGCGCGAGCTGCTGCGCGACGGTCTCCAGGCGCTGAGCGGCCAGGGCGACGTCAAGCTGTGGCCGGCGTACTGCCCGTGCCACGGCTCGACGCTGCACCTGGCGCTCGAATCACCGCACGGCAGCGCCCTGCTGGAGGCCTCCAAGCCCCGGGTGCGGGCGTGGCTGGACCGTACCTACGTGCTGGTCTCCGCCGAGGCGGAGCGCGCCTGCGGCCCGACCGACGCCCAGCTGGCCGCGCTGCTCGCCGGCGGCTGAGGCCCGGTCGGGGCGCCGGCGGGCCCGCGCGGCGGCGGGACGGGCGCCGTACCCGGCAGCCGGACCGTCCCCGTGGCCAGCCCGGCCCGCAGCCGCCGGACGGCCGGGGCCGAGGAGGCCGGCAGCAGGTCGTACGGGTCGTCCGGCCCGTCCACCGTGACCAGCACCGACTCGGCGATGCGGTACGGCCGGTGGGCCAGCAGGCCGCCCAGGTAGCGGCGCAGCCGGGACAGCTCGGCGCGGACCGTCACCGTCCGGCCCGGGTCGCCGAACAGCGCCTCCGCGAGCTGCGCGGCCGTGCTGCCCTCGCGTCCGGTGGCGAGCAGGAGCAGCAGTTCGGCGTGGCGCGGGCTGAGCGGGTGAGACCAGCTGCCGGCCGCGCCCCGGACGGTCAGCTCCGGGCGGTCCTGGCGGCGCAGGTCGAGCCGGAGGCGGGCGCCCTCGGCCTGCTCGGACTGTTCGGCCGTCACCGTGCCGGAGCCGTCCGCCTCGGGTGGCCGGACCGGTCGCACCAGCCAGCCGTCCGCGAGCGGTTCCAGGGCGCACTCGCCGAGGCCCGGCACCCAGTGCACGGCGGCGGTCCCCCAGCCGCCGACCGGCACCCGCAGCCGGCCGGGCGGCGGCAGCCCGGCCGCGGCGGCGGTCCACCCGGCGGAGTCCACCACCAGGGCCGGGCCGGCCACCCGGGCGAGCACCGGCGCGGCCAGGGTGCGCAGTTGGTGCAGCGCCTCCAGCCGGTGGGCGCGCAGCTCGGTCTCGGCGAGCCGGGCGGCGGTGGCGGTGAGCTGCAGCAGGTACGGGCGGACGTTGCGGGCCGGGCCGCTGAGGTTGATCGCGCCGACCAGCCGCCCGGTGCCCGGGTCGTGCACGGGGGCGGCCACGCAGGTCCAGGAGTGGTGGCTGCGCAGGTAGTGCTCGGCGGAGTGGACGTGCATCGGGCGCTGGGCGCGCAGTGCGACGGCGATGCCGTTGGTGCCGACGCTCTCCTCGATCCAGCGGGCGCCGGTGAGGAAGCCGATCCGGTCGGCGCTGCGGCGCAGGGCGCGCTCGCCCTCCTGCCAGAGCACGTGGCCGTCGGCGTCGGCGATGGCGAGGATCAGCGGGCTCTGGCCGACCGGCTGGAGCAGGGTGTCGCGCAGCACCGGCAGGACCGCGTCCAGGCCGCTGGTGCGGCGGCGCTGCTCGATCTCGGCGGGGCCGAGGTGGACGGCGGCGGCACCGGCGTCGGGGTCGAGCCCGAGGCGGCGCAGCCGGGCCCAGGAGTCGCCGATCTCGGGGCGGGGTTCGAGCAGGCCGGGGGAGCCGGGGTCGGGGTAGGGGGGCTGGGCGAGTTCGCGGGCGGCGGCTTCGGCGAGGGTGCGGTCGTGGACCCTGGCCAGCTCGGCCGTGCTCGGCGCGGTGCGGCGTTCTGGTCGTCGGGACTGCCGTCCGGTCTGCCGCACTCGCGTTGCTCCTCGCCGCCGTTCGAGGCCGCGCCGGGGTCGACGCGCTGACGAAAGCGTACGGGGGCGGTGAGTGTCTGGGGACGGGGTCTGCCAACTCGGCATACCGGACGGTATGACCGTGGACATGCCGGGGTGTGATGACTAGCGGGGGTCCTGGTGCGGGCCTGGTGTGAGCCTGACGCGGGCCTGGTGCGAGGCCTGGCACGGGACCTGGTGAGGGCCTTGCGTGGGCCTGGTGCGGGCTCGGTGGATCGTGCCGCGGTCAGCGGTCAGCGGTCAGCGGTCAGCGGTCAGCGGTCAGCGGTCAGCGTTCCGCGCCGGTGCCGCGCTGGGCCGCCTCGACGGTGTGGTGCAGGTCGGCGGTGGCCTCCAGGGAGGCGGCGGTGCTCAGCGCCAGGCAGGCGGCCAGCGCGATCGCGACCGCGCGCAGGCGGGTGCCGGTGGCGGTGGTCGCCGGGCGGGGCTGGAGCAGGGCGGCGACCCGGCGCGGGACCGGCCCGGAGTGGGCGGCGGGGACGAGCCGGGGCCGGGCCGGCCAGGGGGAGCGGCTGGCGGCCAGGGCGGCCCGGCCGACCGCGCGGGCGGTCACGGCGCGGTCGCCGACCCGGGCGGCCGCCACCTCGTCGGCCCAGCGCTCCAGGTGGTACCCGAGGGGCGCGCGGAGCGGCCGCAGCGCCGGGTGGAGGTCGGCGGCGTGCTCGGCGAGGGCGAGGAAGACGTGGTGGCGGGCGGTCAGGTGGGCGCGCTCGTGGGCGAGCAGGGCGGCCCGCTCGGGCCCGGTGAGGATGCGCAGCATGCCGGAGGTGACCACGATCCGGCCGGGCTCGCCGGGCCGGCCGGGGAGGGGCAGGCGCCCCGGCAGGGCGAAGGCGTCGGCGCGCTCGTCGTCGAGGACGGCGAGCGGGTGCTCGCTCGGCTGGAGCAGGGCGCGGGCGCCGGCCAGGACGGCCTGCGGGGTGCGTGCCCGGCGCATGGTGACGTGCCCGGGGCGTGTGTCCGGATGCCGGCCCTCGGTCGGCGTGGGGCAGTCCGGCGCGGGGCAGGCCGGGAGGGCGGCCCGGGCCTCGCGCAGTTCCAGCCGGTGGCGGCGGGCGGTGCGGACGGCCCGGGCGGTCAGCGCGGCGAGCACCAGACCGGCCGCGGCGGCCGCCACCGGCGCGTCGGGTGCGGCGGCGGTGAGCCAGGGCAGCGACAGGTGGCCGATCGCGGCGACCGGCGGTAGCTGGAGCAGCCCGGCGGCGGCGAGCAGGCCGAGCGAGCAGAGGGTGCCGCCGGCCAGCACGGCGGACGTCCCGGCGAGCATCCAGGCGGCGGCCCGGGGCGGCAGCGCGTCGGCGAGGCGGCGGGCCAGCGGGGCGGCCAGGAACGGCAGCAGCAGCGGGGCCCAGACGGCGATCATCACGATCCGGCCGCCCCGGGGGTGCCGTGGCCGGAGGTGCGGTGGCCGGGGGCGGGGGCGATGCCCGGGGTGGAGTCGAGACCCGGGGCGCCGTCGCCGAGCAGGTCGCGCAGCAGCTGCTCGTCCTCGGCGGAGAGGTCGGAGACGAAGCGGGCGAGCACGGTGGAGCGGTCGGCCTCGCGGCCGAGCTCGGTGTGCATCCGGCGGGCGGCGAGGCCCGCGGTGTCCTGGACGGTCGGGGTGTACGCGTAGGCGCGGCCGGCCCGGGTGCGCTCCACGGTGCCCTTGTCGTGGAGGCGGGCGAGGATCGTGGCGATGGTGGTGCGGGCGAGGTCCCCGCCGAGTGCCGACTGGACGTCCTGCGGGGTCATCGGCTGCCGGGCCGACCAGAGCGCGGCCAGCACCTCGGCCTCCAGCTCCCCGGCGGGCCGGCGGGCGGACGGTACGTCGGACATGGCGGCGCTTCCTCCAGGTTTCGTCTACAGTCATGTAGACCGTCTACGTCACTGTAGACGGTCGGGGCGGGTTCCGCTGTGAACCGCCCCCCAACGTACGGGAGGTCCGCCAGCCTTGCTTCAGTTCCTCGCCGATCCGGCCGCTCACCTCGCGGTGAACCCGCTGGACGCGTCCTCGCTGCTCGCCGCCTTCGGCGCACTCGGCATCGCCGTCGTGCTCTTCGCCGAGACCGGCCTGCTGGTGGGCTTCTTCCTGCCCGGAGACTCGCTGCTGTTCACCGCGGGGCTGCTGTGCGTGCCCGGCGCCACCAGGGGCCCGCAGCTGGAGCTCTACCAGGTGCTGCCCGCCGCCCTGGTCGGCGCGCTGGCAGGCGCCCAGGTCGGCTACCTGATCGGCAAGCGCGGCGGCCGCGCGCTGCTGCGCCGCACCGAGCGCAAGAGCCTGCTGGAGGGCGTCGAGCGGGCCGAGGAACTGCTGGGCAAGTACGGCCACGGCAAGGCGATCGTGCTCGCCCGCTTCATCCCGGTGGTCCGAACGGTGCTGAACCCGCTCTGCGGCGTGCTCGAAGTGCCGGCCCGCTCGTTCACGTTCTGGCAGGTGACCGGCGGCGCCGTCTGGACCGTCGGCGTCGTGCTCGCCGGGTACGGGCTCGGATCGTCGATCCCCAGCATCGACAGATATCTGCTCCCGATCATCGGTCTGGTAGTAGTTGTCTCCGTGCTCCCCATTGTTCTCGAACTGTTCCGCGCCCGTAAGGCGCACCGTCACGGAGGTGACAAGTGACGTCTTCCCGGGCTCTCGCCGTCTACGACGGCAGCGGCATCGACGGCAGCCTCTACACCCGGGTGAACGGGTGGGCGCAAGCCGCCCCGCACTGGCTCGACGAGCTGATCAAGGTCTGGTCGGCGCTCGGCCTCGGCCTGTTCGCGGTCTTCATGCTCTACGCCTGGTGGCGGGCGCGCGGCGCCGACTCGGCCGTGATGGCCAAGGTGCTCGCCTCGCCGGTGATCGTCGTCGTCGCGTACGGCGTCAACTCGGTGCTCAAGGGCATGGTCGAAGAAGTCCGGCCGTGCGCCCAGATCCCCGGCAGCGTCTCGCTGGAGACCTGCCCCGGCGCCGGTGACTGGTCCTTCCCCAGCAACCACACTGTGATCGCCTTCGCCGCCGCCACCGCACTCTGGTTCGCCGACCGGCGGCTCGGCTGGATCGCCGGGATCTTCGCGGTGCTGATGGGCGCCTCCCGGGTCTGGGTCGGCGTGCACTACCCGCACGACGTGGCCGTCGGCGCGCTGGTCGGCCTCCTGGTCGCGGTGGTGCTGGCGCCGCTCGCCGGCCGCTGCGGGCCGCTGGTGGACCGGATGCGGACGGGTGCGCTGCGCCCGCTGCTCGGCCCGGGCGCGGTGCCGGTGACGGCCGGCCGCCACGCCGCGTACGGGACGCGGCAGCACTGAACGGCGGGTGCCGACGGCACTGTTGGCGGGTGTCGGCGGCACTGGCGGCGAGACCCGACAGCGCTGATTCCGTAGCCTCCCCGTAGCCCGTCCGACCCTTGTCTGGCCGGGGTGGCGGGTAGAGCATGTGAGCCGGGCGTGGGGCCCCTTCGCGGGGAACCCGCCCGGCTCAGTCGTGCCGGGGCGCGGGAGCGCCGGGCGTGCCAGCGGAGGGAGTGCCAATGCCGTACCGACTCGACATCACGCAGGGGGACTGGCCGGGCGAGTCGCCGCACAAGGGCGTCGAGGGCCTGCTCGCCGAGGCCATGGTGCTCACCCTCGCCACCGCCGGCCACGAGCACGGCCCGCACGCCAACCTGGCCTTCTTCGCGTACGACGACGACCTCGTCCTGTACTTCGTCAGCGAGCGCTCCACCCGGCACAGCCACCACCTCGCCGAGGAGGCCCGGGCCGCCGCCACCGTCTTCCTGCCGCCGCCGGTCTTCGGCGAGCAGCTGCGCGGCCTGCAACTGGCCGGCGGCGCGAGCGAGGCCTGGGGGCGGCAGGCCGAGGCGGCGCTGGCCGCCTACCAGGGGCGGTACCCGTCCTTCGCACAGGACGAGCAGGTGCGGCGGCAGTTCCTCACCGGGGGCGGGGCGGCGGCGCTGTACCGGTTCCAGGTGGAGGAGCTGACGGCGGTGGACGAGCCGAACTTCGGGCGGCGCAACTACCTGCGGGCGCGGGTGCTGCGGCCGTAGGCCCTGTCCGGTCCCCAGGGTTGTCTGTACAACTTTTCGGGTGATTCATCTGCGGGACGCTGCCGGGACGCCCCCAGGACACCTGGGCGCACCAGCCTGGCCGCATGAGAGTCATCGTCGTAGGAGCAGGCGTGCTCGGCACCATGCACGCCTGGCAGGCCGTCGAACGCGGCCACGAGGTCGTCCACCTGGAGCGCGAGACCGAGGCGCGCGGCGCCTCGGTGCGCAACTTCGGCCTGGTCTGGGTCAGCGGCCGCGCGCAGGGCGAGGAACTGGACACCGCGCTGCGCGCCCGCGAACTGTGGGAAGGCATCGGCGCCCGGGTCCCCGACCTCGGCTTCCGCGCCAACGGATCGCTCACCGCGATCCGCACCCAGGCCGAACTCGCCGTCGCCGAACAGGCACTCACCCTGCCCGACGCCGCCGCCCGCGGCTACCGGCTGCTCGACGCCGACCAGACCAGGGCCGCCAACCCCGCCCTGCGCGGCGAACTCCTCGGCGCCCTGTGGTGCGAGCGCGACGCCGCCGTCGAACCCCGCACCGCCCAGCCCGCGCTGCGCGCCGCCCTCCAGACCACCGGCCGCTACACCTTCCTGCCCGGCCGCGAGGTCCGCGACGTGATCGGCGAGAACGCCGTCCGCGACGACCACGGCGACATCCACACCGGTGACCTCGTCATCCTCTGCACCGGCGCCTGGCTCGGCGGCCTCGTCCGCGAACTCGCCCCCTCGCTGCCCGTACGCAGGGTCCGGCTGCAGATGATGCAGACCGACCCGCTCGGCGAGACCCTCACCACCTCCGTCGCCGACGGCGACAGCTTCCGCTACTACCCGGCCTTCGCCGGCACCGCCCTGGACCGCCTCCGCGACACCCAGCCGCAGCCCGACGTCGCCGCCGAACACAAGATGCAGCTGCTCATGGTCCAGCGGCGCGACGGCGGCCTCACCATCGGCGACACCCACGAGTACGACCAGCCGTTCGGCTTCGACGTCGTCGAGGACCCGTACGACCACCTGGTCGCCGTGGCCGAGGACCTGCTCGGCCGCCCCCTGCCGCGCGTCCGCCGCCGCTGGGCCGGGGTGTACGCGCAGTGCGTCGACACCACCCGGGTCGTTCACCGCGAACGACTCCGCGACGGCGTCTGGCTCGTCACCGGCCCCGGCGGCCGCGGCATGACCTGCTCCCCGGCCATCGCCGAAACCACCGCCGAACTCGCAAACCTGTAAGGGTAGTTGACATGTCCTTTGATATCCGCCTGGTCGTCCTCGACATGGCCGGCACCACCGTGGCCGACGACGGCCTCGTCGAACAGGCCTTCACCGCCGCCGCCCGGACGCTCGGCGTCGAGGCCGGCAGTCCGGGCTTCGGCCCCATGCTGGAACACGTCCGCGCCACCATGGGCGAATCCAAGATCTCCGTCTTCCGGCACCTCTTCGGGGACGAGGACAAGGCCCAGCGGGCCAACACCGCCTTCGAGGCCGCCTACCACGACCTCGTCGATGCCGGGCACTGCGCCGCCCTGCCCGGCGCCGCCGAAGCCATCGCCGAACTGCGCGGCCAGGGCCGGAAGGTCGCCCTCACCACCGGCTTCTCCCGGGCCACCCAGGACCGCATCCTCACCGCCCTCGGCTGGCAGTCCGTCGCCGACCTCACCCTCAGCCCCGCCGAGGCCGGCCGCGGCCGCCCCTACCCGGACCTCGCGCTCACCGCGCTGCTGCGGACCGGAGTCGAGTCGGTGCGGCAGATCGCCGTCGCCGGCGACACCGGCTACGACATGCTGACCGGCGTACGGGCCGGGGCGTCCGTCGTCGCCGGCGTGCTCACCGGCGCCCACGACGAGGCCCGGCTGCGCGCCGACGGGGCGACGCACGTGCTGGGCTCGGTCGCGGAACTGCCGGCTCTGCTGGGCTGATCGATCCTTTTCCCGGAGCAGGAAGTCGGCCCGGCCGACTTCCTGCTCCCCGGGGTCGGATCAGGACACCTGCCCGGCCGCTCCGCCGCCTCGCCGCCGGGCCGACTCGCGGCACAGCCAGGTGACGGCGAGCATCAGGGCGGCCGTCAGCCCGACGGCGAGCCCGAGATCCCGGGGAAGGCTGATGTCCCCCGGGCGCTGCGGGTCGGCGCGGCCGGCCGGATCGAAACGGACCGTCACCCGGTCACCGACCGCGAGCGCGCGCAGCCCCGTCGACAACTCGCCGCCGGGCAACGCGGTGCCGTCCTCGGCCGCGAGGTCGTACATCGAGGACGGGTGCTTCCCGGCGAGGCGGTCCGTCTCCCCGGTGACCCGGGCCGTCACCGTCTCGCCGGACAGCCGCAGGATCACGTCGTCCCGCGCCATGGCCACGGCCCCCGTCGCCACGCCCGCGAGGACGACGGCGAACAGCGCCACCCAACAGCCCACCCACCGCCCCAGCAGCCGCACCAAACCCACCACCCAGGCCACCACCAGCACCAGCCCGAGCAGCGACGCGGCAGCCCCACCGAGGTAGGTGCCCGCGAGCACCAGCCCGAACGTCCCCACGGGGACGCCCAGGATCAGGACAGTGCTCAGCGCGGTGGCCCGGCTGCGGTCCCTGGTCGTACCCATGACTCTCCCCGCGTGCGTCCGATCGGGCTGGAAGAGTACGACGCGTCCCCTCGCCCCCGGACACGGGGGCTGGTCGGGCGGGAGGGGGAACTTCCTCGGCACCGAGGAAGCGGCAGGCGTGGGCCTTCGTCAGGCATGGCGCAGGGCCGCGAGCACGCGGAGCCGCTCGTAGCGCTCAGCTGTTGTCCACCGGGTGTCCGGTGCGGGCCGCCAGCGCTCGGAACTCGGCCCAGGACTGCGCATCCAGGTCGTCGAGGAGGCCGTCGTCGAGTTCGACGACGGGCTCCGGCGACAGGTGGGCGCGCCAGTTGCCACGCTTCACCATCAGCATGCCGAAGTCGAGGAAGCCGTTGGCGAACGAGAAACCGGCGCCGCCGCGCTCGTAGACCCGGATCAGTGGCTCGAAGGGATCGGGCAGCGGATGCAGCACCGGCCCGGGGGTGTCACCCAGGGCGGCCCACTGGACGGCGGCCGCCGAGCACTCGATCGCGTGCCACGAACCGGAGGCGTCCTCCACGAAATCCTCGATGTCGGAGACCACCGCCGGGTCGGCCCGCACGGACGGCGCCACAATCGCCGCGAGATCGAAGAAAGGCCATTCTTCGGTTTCCCCGTAGGCATCGAGCCAGAGCGCGGCCCGTCGGAAGTACTCCTTCATGAGCGCCGCGCGAGAAAAGGCCTTCCGTTCCCCCTCCCGATAGGCCGTCCACTGGATGGCTTTGAGGCGGTCGACCATCAACTGAACATTTTCCGTGCTCACTTGAGATCATAACCTTTCTCGCGGAGTTGGGATTTAATGGCATCGACTACGATATCAAGGTTCGAGAGGTCTTCGGCTACAGCCCCGGTGGGCGCCTTGAGTCCGTAGAGCTTCCAGTGGTCGAGTGATCCGTCCGCCGACACTTCTCCCTCGTGATAGCTCCGCGGTGCCAGATTGTGTGCGCCGAAATGCTCGGGGTGGACAATTGGCGCGCCCTCCGAGTTCCATGCGTCCGGATGGCTGGAAAGATAGGGGAGGCCGGCTTCGAGAAGCTTGGCCTCGACATACTCGTGGGCGAGCGTTCCACGCAGCGGTGGAATGCTGCCCGGTTTTATGAAACCGTTGACGGCGGCGTTCCAGGGTGTGGAGACCGCCGGGTCCGGTTCGAAATGGACGTTCTTCAGGACATTGTGTGCGCCCGGTCCCACCGGGACGTCATGCCGGTTGATCATGAGGTTGTCCTTGGCGACCTGGACGATCCGCGGATCGACACCGGTTTCCTTGGCGACCTCGATCACATCGTCCGTCCTGGTGCGGTAGTCCTCGTAGCGCTGCACGGCCCTCTTGTTCGGTGTACCGGTCGGGTCGATCGCGTACGGGGTTCCCGACTCGGAGAGCCAGGGTTCTGGGCGGGCGCCAAGTCCGCCCTCCCAGCCGTTCGCGTCGGCCCCGGTGAAACCGGGGCGGCGCTTCGGGGTGCTGCTCCCGGGAGCCGCCGCGCTGCCGATGGCGCCGAGGATGAGGTCGAGGGGCATGACCGGGCCGGTTTTGAAGGTGGCGTCGTAGCCGTAGGTGAGGCCGGCGCCGGTGAGCATGCGGCCGGGGAGGGTATCGGCGGCGCCCGCGGCCTTGGCGAGGCCGGCGAGGGCGACGGAGGCGTTCTCGGCGCCCTCGGCGGTGTTGGCGACGACGCGGCCGCCGGCGCCGAGGCCGCCTCCGGCGCCGCCCATCACGCCGCCGGTCTCGGCGGAGTCGACGGCCTCCTGGAGGCTGTAGCCGCCGTCGTCGAGGAACTCGACGCGGATCGGCTGGGCGACGGCGAGGTCGACGGCGATGGCCTCGACGGCGCCGAAGACGACGCCGGTGAGGATGGTGGCGGCGATGGTGGCGATGGCTTCGGAGACGGCGACGCCGAGGCTCGCGGCGGTGGCGATGATGCCCGCGGCGGCGGTGCCGGCGGCGGCTTCGGAGATGCCGGCGGTGAAGATGGCGAGGGCGGTGCCGGCGACCAGGGTCGCGCCGACGATCGCGGCCTCCTCCTTCAGCTTCTTGAGCGCCTTGTCGACCTCGTCGGCGAAGGCGCGCAGGGCCTTGGCGAGGTTGCGGCAGGCGGCGGCGACATCGGGGAGCCAGCCCTTGCCCTTGCCTCCGTAGTACTGGCCCCAGAACTTGCCGAAGGCGTCGATGGCGGGGCCGTGGTTGTTGGCGACGATGGCGGCGGCGGCCTGGTGGGTGGGCGCGGTGACGTTGTCGATGGCGGTGGCCATCGTGTCCCAGGCGGCGGCGACCGTGCGGAGCTGGTCCGGGTCGGCGTCGGGCCACCACAGGCCGGTGACCTTGCGGACGATCTTCTCGGCCGCGGACTCACCCACGCGCCGGCTCCCTCCGCGGTGGGCGGCCGATCACGGCGTCAGGTCCTTGTGGACGTGGTTGTCGGCGTCGGTGTGGTTGTCGGCGTGGGCGTTCAGCCCGTCGTGAATGCTGGTGAGGCCTTTGACCAGGGTGTCCAGCGCGGAGAGCACGTGGTCGTGCGGGCCGTTGTAGGCCTGGGCGAACTCCTTGCCCTGCTTGTCGTCGCCCCACGGGCTGCCGGCGTCGGCGAGGCTGTGCCTGAGCGTGTCGAGGGCGTCCTTGAGTGCCCTGCTCTGAGCCTGGAAGGTCGGCGCGGCCGCCTTCAGGTCCCCCGGCCGGATCTTGAACTCCGGGCCGCCGGCTTTCGGTCCATCATCCGCCATGGCGTCATCCCCCGTACTGTCCGTGTGTCATGAGCAGCGAGGAGTGAGATGCCCGTTCGGAGCGACAGGGTTGCCGATACTTCGTGTGACGGGCGTCACGCCGTGGCGGGCTGGTCGGCTCGGCCGCGCGTCACCGGACGGTGATCACGTCGCCGGGCTTGAGCCGGGCGGAACTCTGTTCCAGGCCCCCGCCGGGGACCTCGTCGGCCAACTCGGCCCTGTGTGCCCCGGCCGAACCGGGCGGTCATCGTCCGAATGCCTTCCGTGCCGTCCCGACTCCTTCCGCCGGCGCGTGCCGGGTCGTCGGTCAGAGGAACAGGGCGAGCGCGGTGAAGACGAGACCGACCGCGAGGAGGACCAGGCCCTGGGGTTGCTTCCGGTCCTCGTCGCGAACGAGCGAGCCGAAGGCCGCCAACCCGGCGAGGGGATAGGGGATCGCGACCATCAGGGCCAAGCCGAGACGGTTCTGGACGAGCAGGAAGCACAGGAGCCAGGGCACCGAGACCGCCGTCGCCGCCGCGGTGAGCGGCAGCCCGTCGAGTCGGCGCATGCGCTCGCGCCACGGTCCGGCCGGGCGTGGGTCCCGGGGCGGCTTGCTGCTGTCGTAGGCGAACCACAGCAGGAACAGGGCGATGACCGCGTTGATTCCGATCGCGCTCCACAGGGATGCCGGGGAATCGGCCTCCCCGGGCAGCTTGGGGGCGACCCGGCCGGCCGGGTCCATCCGGACGGTGACGTGGTCGCCGGGGTTGAAGCGCCGACTGTCCGGCTCCAGGGGTCCGCCGGGGACCTTCTCGCCCTGCGTGGAGAGGTCGTACGTCCGCTTCGTGCCGTGGATCGACTTGTCGACGTGCTCGGCGATGACCACCGCCTTGACGTCCCGCCCCGAACCCAGCAGCTGGTTGTGCCAGGCGTCGGCGCCCGCACCGGTGGCGATGAGGACGGCGAAGAAGACGAGGACCAGCCCGGCGCTGACGTCCTTGCCATCGGGGTCGTTCCCCGGTCCTCCGAGCTTCGCCAGTCCGACGCCCGTCGCGACCATGTAGAGCGCACCCAGGCCGAAAGCCAGGAGGGTGCCGACGTACACGAACGCGAGGACGGTGCCGACGGACAGGCAGGTCAGGACGGCGACCAGGACGGCGCCACGGCGGAGCCAGCGCGCCTTGCTTCCCGTCTCCGGGGCGGACTGGGTGAGTGTCACCCGAAGGCCTTTCGGATGGTGTCCCGCCGCTCCGGCGACAGGGCGTTCTGTGCTTCGTCGAGCGGAGGGTAGAAGGAGATCCCACTGATGGCGGCGCCCACCAGGACCGACCACCCGTCCCAGTAGTCCAGGTGCTGGGTGGTGAAGACGACGGCGAGCACGTGAGGGCTCCACGGATGAGGGAACAGGGCTTCCAGCTGGCGGACGGTGACGACGCCCGATCCCGGCAGGCCGTAGACCGCCCCGGACACGGGTACGGCCAGGTCGCGGACGGTCACGGTGGCACGGCCGAGCCGGAAGTCGAGGACGTCGACGTCGGCGTCCGGCCAGGCGGCCGCGAGCTCCTCGGCGACGCGCTGGGGGTAGGTGCCCGGGGCGCCTTGCTCCTGCTCGCGGAGGAACAGGCTGAACATGCCCTGGACGATCGTGCCTTCCTCGGTCTGTACCAGGCAGTTGGAGACGTGGACCGCACCCTCGCGCAGCTGCGCCTGGAGGGCGAGCTCGGCAGAGACAGTGATACCGAGCTTCTGTTCCGGACCGGCATCGGTGAGCGCGTCGAGTCCGTCCACGATCCGACTCATGCGGTCGCCCGGATCCTCGGACAGGTCGATGCTCGTGAACCCTTCGGGCAGGGAGAGCCAGAACGACGGGGCGGTCGTGTCAGCCATGGCCGACTCCCCACACACCGGTGACGATCGCACTGCCGCCACCGAGCAGTCCGGCTACGATCCGGCTCTTGCCGCTGCCGCCGATGGCGGATCCGGCACCGTTGAGCGCCGTCCCGCCTCCGGTGGTGTAGTTCACCGCGGCGCTCAGCCCCGGGCTCGGGTTGTCCTGGGTGAGGCCCCAGGCGGTAGGGGCCGTCAGCGCGACGCCACTGGCTGCCTGCACGCCGTCGGAGACGTTCATCGCAGCGGCCTTGGATAGCCCGAGTTTGATGGCGGGCTTCTCGATCGCCGTCGTGAAGATCGGGCTGGCCGGGTCCATTGCCCTGGCGGCGGTGCGGATCTCGGTGGCGCCGGCGCTCACGGCCTTGACCCCGGTGCCGGCCGCGCGGGCACCCCTGAACGCGGTGATTCCGCCTTTGAGGAGGGCTCCTCCGGGGAGCGCCCCGAGGAGATCACCGGCCAGGGTGAGGTCGTTGCCGAGGTTCGCCATGCTGGTCGGCATCAGTCCCTTGATGCCGTACTGCTTCACGTGAGCGCCTGCCGCGGCGGCGCTCAGCAGGAGGGCCGGTAGCGCGAAGGCGGGGAAGAAGATCGCCGCGACGCCGCAGATGCCGGCGGCCACGGTGAGCATGTCGGCGCCGTGGTTCTTGAGCCAGTTGCCGACCTTGCTGAGCCAGCCGGGCTCCGGCGGCGCCTTGCTGTCGGCGGCCTTGCGGATGGCGGCCGCGGTCTTGTGGGCGTCGGACTTGTGGCCCCCGGCGAGTTCGTGGGCCTGGTTCTGGAGCTGGGTGAGGTCGCTCGCGGCGCTGGAGACCAGTTTGGCGGCCGCGTCCAGGTGGTCCTTCGCCTTGGTGTAGCGCTGTTCGGCGGCGGCGAGGCCGGCGTCGTCGGGGAAGGTCTGGCCGGCGAGCTTGAGGTCGGGGGCGGCGGCCGCGGCGGTGTGCGCCTGTTCGGCCTGCTCCTTCTGCTGCTTGGCGGCGACCGCGGAGCGGGCCAACTCGGCGGCCTTGGGCTGGTGTTCGGTCAGCGCCTGGTACCAGACGTCGAGGGCCTGGTAGGCGGCGGTGATCGAGTCGGCGGCGTCCTGGAGGTACGCGGGGAGCTTGCCGAACTGGCCGGCGAAGGCCTTGGCGGCCTCGCCGGTCCACTGGCCCTGGTTGGCGGAGAGCTGCGAGAGCGTGGTGTGGACGTCGGTCAGGTGCTGGCCGACCCGGCGCAGGCTTCCGCTGAGGCCGGTGACGGCGGCGGTGTCGCCGGGGGTCGGGTTGAAGCCGAGGCCGGACCAGTCGGGCGTGGGGTCGGTCATGAGCGCCCCTGGGGGGTGAGGGCCTTGGTGGTGTCCTGTTCGGTGCTGTCGTAGCCCTGTTGCACCTTCTCCAGGCCGTCGTCAAGGATCTTGACGCATTCGCGGACCTTCTTCAGTCCGTACTCCCACGTGCCCTGGAAGTGTCCGCAGGCCTCGTCGAGGAAGTCGTAGCCCAGTCCGCTGCGACTCGCTTCCTTGAGCGCCTTGAGTCCCTGGTCGAGTTCGTCGCCGCAGCCTTTGAGGTCCTTGGCCAGCTTGGCGAGGAACTCGGTGCTGACCGTGAAGTCGGCCACTGCTCCCCCGATGTGTCGATGGCGTGACCGGCCGAGCATAGCCGCAGTCGGTGCGCGGGCGATCTGTTGTGACGGGTGCTTCACGGTGCGATGACGGGACCTTGACGATGCGCCGGCGCGCGGCGGCGTCGGGGTCAGCGTCGCCAGAAGCCGCGCTTCTTCGGGGTGACGAGCTTCGCCACCGCGGCGACGAACAGTTCGGCGACGGGGGAGGGGCCCTCGCCGTGGTTGAGGTGGCCTTCGGACGACCACTCGCCGAGGACGGTGCCGGGGCTGCTGTCGAAGGGGTTGAGCGCGTGCTCCAGGGTCACGTAGCGGACGGTCTTGGTGCCCTGGGGGTGGACGGCGGCGACGAAGTGGGCCTCGGTGGCGCTGGTCGGGGTGGGGAGGGTGACGAGCAGCAGGGGGTGGCCGTCGGCCCGCAGGTGCTGGCAGTCCAGACCGTGGCTGGGCAGCCGGTCCTCGGGCGGGAGGGTCTGGCCGAGGTTGTCCCAGATACCGGTGAGGACGGGCAGGAGGCTGCCGCCGGCGTCCGGGACGGTCAGCCGGGGGCCGAATTCGAGGACCTGGCGGGCGAGCTCGCGGTGGACGAAGCGGTAGTGGTGGGGTCGTGGGTCGCTCATGGGGCCCACGGTAGCGAACCACTCGGAGCGGGCGGTCGGCACATCCGACTTCCCGCTCCGAAAGGGTAGTTGACCAGCGCCGCGGGCGGGGGGCGGCCCGTCAGTGACTGTTCTTGAGGTTGAGCACGACCACTCCGACGATCACCAGGGCGATCCCCAGCCACTGGAGGCGTCCCAGCGATTCGCCGAAGGCGACCACGCCTATTCCGGCGACCGCCGCCGTCCCGGCCCCGGACCAGACGGCGTAGGCGACCGAGACCGGGATGTGCTTGAGCGCGCGCCCGAGCAGCACGAAGGACAGCACGTAGCCGACCGCCACCCCCACGCTCGGCCAGAGGCGGGTGAACCCCTCGGTGAGCTTGAGGCAGCTGGTCGCGCAGACCTCGCTCAGGATGGCGAGGGAGAGCAGGAGATAGGGCATGCCGGTCAAACGGCCCGGGCGGCGCCGAGCTTCCCCAGCAGGGCGAGGTCGGCCTGTTCCAGGCTGGCGAGCAGGGTGATCCGGCCGCCGTCGGGCATCGGCGTCGCGGTGGACGGCACGGCGAGCACGGCGCAGCCGGCCGCGGCGGCGGAGGCGACTCCGGTCGGGGTGTCCTCGACGGCGACGCAGGTGGCCGGGTCCAGGCCGAGCCGTTCGGCGGCGGCGAGGTACGGGTCCGGTGCGGGCTTGGTGCGCGGGGTGTCCTCGGCGGCCAGGGTGACGGCGAACCAGTCCCGGCCGATGGCGGCGAGGACCAGGTCGACGACCTGGCGCGGGGAGGCGGAGACCAGCGCGGTGGGCACCCGCGCGTCCCGCAGGGAGGCCAGCAGGGCGAGCGCGCCGGGGCGCGGGACGGTCTCGGCGGCGACCTTGGCGGCGAAGGACTCGCCGAGCCGGGCGGCGAGTTCGGCCTCGGTGAGGGTGGTGCCGCTGACCCTGTGCAGGTGGGCGGCGGTGTGCTCGACGGCCTGGCCGAGCACTTCGGGGGCGTCCTGGTCGGTGAGCGCGTGGTGGAGCTCGTCGGCGAGTTCGGCGGCGGCCTGCCACCAGAGCTGCTCGGTGTCGACCAGGGTGCCGTCCATGTCGAACAGGACGGCGGCGGGGCGGGGAGCTTCGGTCGTCGAGGGGCCGGGCGTCGGGGAGGAGGGCGTCGGGGAGGATGGCGTCAGGGCTTCAGGCATGGCGGTACCTTCGGTGGTTCATCAGATGGTGCTACGCAGATGGGGTTCGAGGCTCTCAGACGGTGCGGCGGTCCACCAGCACCGGACGCTCCGGCAGCAGGAGCTCGGCGCGCGAGCCGGCCGGCAGCGCGGCGGCGGCCTCGGTCGGCAGGTCGGCCTTGACCTCGGTGCCGTCGTCGAGGCGGACGGTGAGCCGGGTGACGGCGCCCAGGAAGGACGCGGTGATCACCAGGGCCGGGCCGGCCTCGGACGGGGTCAGGGTGACGTTCTCCGGGCGGACCAGCACCTGGAGTTCGCCGTCGGCGGGCAGGTCGCCGTCCACCGCGTGCCGGCGGCCGAGCACCTCGACGCCGTCGGACGTGCGGGTGCACGGGATGCGGCTCATGGTGCCGACGAACTCGGCGACGAACGCGGTGGCCGGGCGGCCGTACAGCTCGGACGGGGTGGCGCACTGCTCCAGCCGGCCCGCGCGCAGCACCGCGACCCGGTCGGCCATCGACAGCGCCTCCTCCTGGTCGTGGGTGACGAACAGGGTGGTGATCCCCAGTTCCTGCTGGAGCCGGCGGATCTCCTCGCGCAGCTGGAGGCGGACCTTGGCGTCCAGCGCGGACAGCGGCTCGTCGAGCAGCAGCACGCGCGGCTGCAGGGCGAGCGCCCGGGCGAGCGCGATGCGCTGCTGCTGGCCGCCGGACATCTGGTGCGGGTAGTGCTCGGCGCGGTGCGGCAGCCCGACCAGCTCCAGCAGCTCCTGGGCGCGCTTGCGGCGCTCGGCCTTGCCGGCGCCGCGCATCCGCAGCCCGAAGGCGACGTTGTCCAGCGCGGTCAGGTGCGGGAAGAGGCTGTACGACTGGAACACCATGCCCGCGTCGCGCTTGTGGGCGGGGATCGCGGTGATGTCCTGCCCGTCGACCAGGACCTCGCCGGAGTCGTGCTGCTCGAAGCCGGCCAGGATGCGCAGCGCGGTGGTCTTGCCGCAGCCGGACGGGCCGAGCAGGGCGAGCAGTTCGCCCGGGTGGACGGTCAGGTCCAGGCCGTCGAGGGCGGTGGTGGCGCCGAACGAGCGGCGCAGCGAGCGGAACTCGACGGTGGCGCCGCCGGGGGCGAGCGCGACACCGGTGACGGGGGCGGAAACCGTGGTCATGGCTGGTAACTCCTGGAAAGCGTGGGGTGGTTCAGGACCGTGCGGCCGGAGCGCGGGATGGCCGTGCGGCGGGGCGCCTCAGGCCCGCGCGCCCTTGCGGCCGCGGCCGGCGGCGGACATCAGCAGCAGGACGAGCCAGACGATCAGCAGGCTGAGCATCGAGACGGCGACGGACATCTGGCCGTCGCTCTTGCCGTTGGAGTTGATCCACACCGAGAAGGGGGCGAAGCCGAGGATGGAGGCGGTGGTGAACTCGCCGAGCACCAGGGCGACGGTGAGGACGGCCGCGTTCAGCAGCGCGCTGCGCAGGTTCGGCAGGACGACGGTGAACACCGCGCGCAGCCAGCCGGCCCCGCAGTTGCGGGCGGCCTCGACCAGGGTGGCGACGTCCACGCCGCGCAGCCCGGCGTCCAGCGCCCGGTAGGCGAACGGCAGCGCCATCAGCACGTAGGCGATGACCAGGACGATCGGGAACTTCGGGTCCTGGATGGCCACGATGGTCTGGAACAGCGGGGTGTCCTGGAGGTAGTCCGGGCCCCAGCGCAGCACGCCGATGATGCCGGTGGTGAGCGCGACCACGGGGACGACCAGCGGCATCGAGCACATCACCTCGATCACCGGGCGCAGCTTCGGCGCACCGAGCCGGGCGGCGAGCATCGCCGGGACCAGCAGGAGCAGCAGCACCGCCACCGTGACGCCGGCCAGCTCCAGGCTCAGCACCAGGCTGTCCAGGAAGCCGGGCGCGTTCAGCAGCTCGGTGTAGGCCCGGAAGGTGGTGCCGCCCTTGTTGTCGTCGACGCTGAAGATCACCGAGGAGGCCAGCGGTACGGCGAAGTAGACGCCGCAGAGCAGCAGGACGAGGCCGCGGCCGAAACGGATGCGATTGATCAGGCGAGCCACTTGGCACTCCGGCGCTGAAGGGGCAGGTACACGGCCATCACCAGGCAGGCGACCACGATCATGTCGAGGCCGAGGGCGAGGGCGAGGTTGCCCTGGCCGACCAGGACGTTGCCGGACAGCGCGTCGCCGATCTGCATCGAGATGAGCGGCACCGAACTGCCCACCATGGCCTCGGCGGTGGCGTACGCGGCGAAGGAGGCGCCGAACAGCAGCACGAAGCCGCCGAGCAGCGAGGGCACCAGGACCGGCAGGGCCACGTGCCGCCAGTACTGCACGACGGTGGCGCCGTTGTTGTACGCGGCCTCGCGCCACTGGGTGCGCAGGCCCTCCAGGGCCGGGGTGATGGTGATGACCATCAGCGGCACCAGGAAGTACAGGTAGACCACGGAGAGGCCGGTGAAGGTGTAGAGGTTCCAGCCGTGGCTGGTGAGGCCGAACTTCTTGGTGACCTCGCCGGCGTTGCCGAGGGTGGCGACGAACATGAAGGCGAGCGGCACGCCGCCGAAGTTGGCGAGCACGCCGGAGGCGGAGAGCACCGCCTCGCGGAACACCCGGAACCGGGAGGTGGCCACGGCCTGGGCCAGCGGCAGGCCGACCACGGCGGCGATCAGCGCGGTCAGCAGGGAGAGCTTGACGCTGCCCCACAGGGCGGTCCAGTAGGCGCCCTGCAGCGAGCCGGTGAGGTTGTCGGTGGTGAAGGTGCCGCCGCCGTCGGGGGCGTCGGGCGAGGTGGTGAACGCGCCGATGGCGATCGCGACGGCGGGCAGGCCGAAGCCGACCAGGAAGAACAGGAGCAGGGGGAGGGCGGCCATCCAGGCACGACCGCGGCCGGCCCGGGGCTTGCCGGGGCGGGGGGCCCTGGCGGTCTCGGTGCTCTTGGCCGCGGCGGTCTCGGCCGCGGTGTCGGTGGCCTCGGCCGTGGTGGCGTCGGCGGTGGCGGGGGTGGTTGCTGCGGGGCCGGGGGCGCCCCCGCCGCTCTGGGCGGCGGAGGCGGGGGCCGGCACCGGGGTGGGAGCCGTGGTCATCGTCAGGTCAGCCCGCGATCGCCTTGGCCCAGTTCTCGGTCACGGTCTTCTTGGCCGTGTCCGTCTGCTCCTGGGTCGGGAAGGTGGTGAAGGGCTTCTCGACCGGCGGGAGCTTCGCGGCGCCCGCGGCGTCCAGGGTGCCGGCCGTCTTCATGGCGTCGAACAGGGCCGGGGTGGCGTAGCCGCCCAGGAAGCCGTTCTGGCCCTCGGCGCTGTACAGGTACTCCTCCCACAGGCGGGCGGCGGCCGGGTGCGGCGCGTCCTTGTTGATCGCCTGGTTGTAGTACTGCGCGTAGGAGCCGTCCGAGGGGATGGCCACCTGCCAGTCGATGCCCTTGCTCCTGAACTTGTCGGCGTAGCCGGCGTTCAGGTACGACCAGTCGATGCTGATCGGGGTCTCGCCCTTCTCGATGGTCGCCGGGGTGACCTCGACCGGGTTGAAGTTGCCGGCCTGCTTGACCTTGGCGAAGAAGTCGATGCCGGGCTGGATGTTGTCCAGCGAGCCGCCGTTGGCGAGCGCGGCCGCGTAGACGGCGCCGAACGCGGCACCGGCCTTGGTCGGGTTGCCGTTCAGGGCGACCATGCCCTTGTACTCGGGCTTCAGCAGGTCGGCGAAGGTCTTCGGGCAGGCGGACACCTTCTTGGCGTCGCACGCGATCGACATGTAGCCGCCGTAGTCGTTGTAGTGCAGGCCGTCGGCGTTCTTCATGGTGGCCGGGATCTTGTCGAAGTCGGTGACCTTGTACGGGGCCAGCAGGCCCTGCTTGGCGGCGCTGAGCGCGAAGGCCGAGCCGAGGTCGACGACGTCGGGGGCGCGGTCCTGGCCCTTGCGGGAGGTGATCGCGTTGATCTCGTCCTGGCTGGCGCCGTCGGGGTTCTCGTCCTCGATCTCGATGCCGTACTTCGCCTTGAAGTCGTCCATCAGCTTGCCGTAGTTCGCCCAGTCGCGAGGCAGCGTGATGACGTGCAGCTTCCCCTCCTTCTTGGCGGCGGCGATCAGGCCGTCCATCCCGCCGAAGTCGGCGACCGAGGTGGCGGTCTTGGCGCTCTTGCCGCCCGCGGCGTCGCCGGACTTCGCGGTGGAGGAGCCGGCGGAGCCGCAGGCGGTGAGGGACAGCGCGGCGGCGGTCAGGACCGCTGCGAAGGCGGCGGAACGGGCGCGGTGCACGGACACGGGTCAGTCTCCTGATCGGGTGTACTGCAAGGGGGTGAGCTGCGGTGGGGTTGTCTGATCGGGGGATCGTGCGAGTGGCCGTTCGGAGCCGTTCTGAGGTGTCCGGTGCCGTTCGGAGCCGCCCGGAGCCGTTCGAGGCCGTCCGAGTTGACTAGCCAACTTCGCTGACGGAGGTAAGTACGCCGGAGTCCGATGACGGGAAGGTGAACGGACGGCCCAGAACCGGGGTCGGCTGCGGGAACGGTCGAATCCGGCCATCTGAGCGTGATCCGTTCGGTGCGATGCTTCAAAGGCGCAGCGGGATAAGGTCGGGCTGTCCGTGCCGGTACGGCTGCGCAGGACACCGCCCCAGGAGGGACATTGACTGACGTGGCACTTGAGCCCGGGCGCCCCGCCGAGCGCGCTCCCGGCGCCCTGTACCGGAAGGTCGCCGCCGACCTGCGCGAGGCCATCACCACCGGCGCGTACGGCGAGGCCGGCCGGCTGCCCGCCGAGGGCGCGCTCGCCGAGCAGTACGGCGTCTCCCGGGGCACCGTCCGCCAGGCGCTCGCCGTCCTCCGCTCCGACGGGCTGGTCACCTCCCGCCGCGGCACCCGGCGCGTCGTGCTCGGGGGCGCCCGGGTGCAGAGCTTCTCCGAACTGCTCAGCTTCACGCACTGGGCGTACTCGATGGGCGAGGAGCCCGGCGGCATCCTGGACTCGCTGGTCCGCCGCCCCGCCGACACCGCCGAACGCGAGCAACTGCGCCTGGAGCCGGGCGCCGAGGTGTACGTGACCGTCCGGCTGCGCACCCTCTCCGGCGCGCCCGTGATGGTCGAGCGGACCGTCTACCCGCCGCGGGTCGGCGAGATCGTCGCCGAGCTGCCGGCGGACGTCGTCTCGCACACCGAAGTCCTGCGCGAGCACGGCATCCTGTTCACCGACGCCGACCACACCATTGACATCGTGGCCGCCAACGCCGAGGACGCCCGGCTCCTCGGCTGCCGCCGCGGCGGCCCGCTGCTGCGCGAACGGCGGCGCACGACGGACCCGACCGGCACTCCGGTGGAGTGGTCCCAGGACCGCTACCTGCCCGGGACGGTGGCCTTCAGCATCCACAACTCGCTGGCCGCGTCGGCGCTTTCGCGGCACGCCCGGGAGGGCGACTGAGTCCGGGGCCGAGCCCGGCCATCCTCCCGGGCGTGCCGGCCGGTGCCGTCAGTGCATGAGCGCGGCGAGCAGCGGGCGGTAGTGCTCGAAGCCGGGTGTCGGCGCCCCGGCCGTCTTCGCCTGCTCGTCCCAGCGGCGGACGGCCACCGCGTCGGCGGCGCCCGGGAGTTCGGCGAACGCGGCGGCCTGCCGCTCGTCCATCGGGCCGCCCTGGACGGTGAGGGTGTACTCCGAGGCCTCGGACAACCGCTGCCGGTAGTCCGGCTCCACCGCGCACAGGTAGCGCTTGGCGGCCACGTGCAGCCGGACCGGCTCGGTCACCTCCGGGCCGAACCACCGTGCCAGCCAGTCGGCGCCGGTGTCGTTGTGCCGGTTGTCCTGACCCTCCATCAAGTCTCTACCGTGCAGTGCTCCCTGGAAGTGGCCGACGTCGTGCAGCAGCGCGGCGGCGACGAGGTGGTCCGGCGCCCCGGCCGCCTCGGCGGCAGCGGCGGCCTGGAGCATGTGCTCGGCCATGGTGACCTCCTCGCCCAGGTACTCCCCGGCGCCCTCGCCCGCGAACAGCCCGGCGATCGCGTCCAGCGCGGCGGCGCGCCGGTGCAGCACGGCGAGGGTGCTGCCCAGCGTGTCCAGGTCGGCGTAGCAGCCCTGGAGGTGGCGGTGGCCGTCCTGCTGGAAGGCCGTACGGGCGTGCAGCAGCCGGGTGTTGTCGAAGATCAGGCAGTCGCCGCGGTCGAGGCGGAAGGCGAGCTGGAGCTCGGGGCGCAGGGTGATCGCGGCGAAGCGGCGGTACGCGGCGTAGAAGGCCGTCAGTTCGGCGGAACTCCCGCGCAGGGTGCCGATCGAGCGGTTGTTGAACCGCACCTCGCGGATCCGGCCCAGGGCGTCCACCTCGATCAGCGGGCGGTCGGCGCGCAGTTCGGTGCGGCGGTCGCGGAAGACGAACGGGACGGGCGTGCGGGTGAGCGTCTCGAAGTCCGCCGGCGCCTCCTCCCGGAGGACCGCCGCCGCCCGGAACCCGTCCACGAGGCCGGAGTCGCCGCCGGTCGCGGAGTTCTCCAGGCAGTGCAGGAGCTGGAGCGTCGGCACCGGGTCCCGGTACGGGTTGTCGGTGTGCGGCGCGATCGCGACGCTGGTGAACGCCAGGTTGTTCGGATCCGGCTCGACCCGGACGTCGAACAGCTCCCCGTAGTTGGTGACCCGGACGTAGCCGAAGCTCTCGGCCACCGCGAGGACCTGCCGCTCCACCGCCGGCACCCCGCGCAGCACCGCGAAGCCGCTGCTGCGCACGGCGGTGAGGACGGCGGCCTGCTCGGCGGGGTCGGACAGGTACGCCTCCCACCGCGCCTCGGGGATCCCGCGCGCGAAGTCCGCCGCCACCCAGAGCCGCTTGCCCTCCTCCGTCCGCCCGTCACCGTCCCGCTCGGCGCCCAGCCACTCCAGCGGGTACCGCGAGCGGTGCCCGTCCGACCAGAGCACCTCCAGGCCCCCGTCGGTCTCGGTGCTCGCGGCGACCGCCAGGTCCTGCGGCAGGTCGTCGATCTGGAACAGTTTCTGCCCGTTCCGGGGGTCCCGGCACTCGGCGCACGGGCAGTTGTCGCGCAGCCAGTACGGCGGCAGCTCGGTCACGGTGGTCTCCTCCTCGGCGGCGTCTCGGGTGAAGTTGTATAGCCAACTTCACCCCTGGCCGGAGCCTGCCGGTCCCCGGTGAGATCGGTGTGCCGCGCAGATGAACGCTGCGGGAACTGTGCCGGGAGCCCATGGCCGAAACCCGCCGTGCCGTGCGCGGCCAGGCCCTGTCCGGGGGAGAGGCGGGGGGGGGGGGGGGGGGGGGGGGGGGGTGGGGGGGTGGGGGGGGGGGGGGTGGGGGGGGGGGGGGGTGGGGGGGGGGGTGGGGTGGGGGGGGGGGGGGGGGGGGGTGGGGAGGTGGGGGGAGGGAGGCCGGGGAAAACCCCCAGTGGTGTGGTGGGGCACGGGTCGGGGCGGGGGGGGGGACCGCCCCCCCCCCCCCCCCCCCCCCCCCCCCCCCCCCCTCCGCGTGCTCGGGCCTTGACGGCGCCGTGGTGTCAGCCCTGGACGGCTGCCGTCCAGGCCGCCTCCGCGGCGGCCAGGGCCGGGGCCGGGTCCGCGTCCGTCGCGGTGGCGAGGGCGGTGAGGCAGGCGTGGACGGTGGGCAGGGCGGCGGCGGGGCCGTAGTGGTTGACGCGGAGCATCGAGGCGGCGAGGGGGCCGCCGCCGGGCTGGACGGGGAGGGCGGGATCGAGGCGGGCGGCGAGCTCGGCCGCGTGCACGCCGGCCGGGGTGCGCAGGGTGGTGGCGACGGGGGCCGCGTGGGCGTCCTCGGTGACGAACGGGGCGAGGGTGCCGAGCGCGCGGGCGCCCGCGCGGGTGGCGGCGGAGGCGGCGCGGTGGCGGGCGATGACGGCGGGCAGGCCGTCGGCGGCGATCCGGTCGAGGCAGGCTCCGAGGGCCAGCATCTCCAACTGGGCGGGGGCGTGCGGGAGCACGGTGCGCCCGGCGTCCGTCCAGCGCTCCTTCCAGTCGAGCAGGGACAGGTAGGAGCGGCGCGGGGCGGCCGGGTTGGCGGCGATCCGCTCCCAGGCGCGCTGGGAGACGGAGACGGCGGAGACCCCGGCGGGGCCGCCCATGGCCTTCTGGCCGCCGATGACGCACAGGTCGACGCCCCACTCGTCGGTGAGCAGCGGCTCGGCGGCGACGGAGGCGACCGCGTCGAGCATCAGCAGGGCGCCGTGCTCGCGGACGGCGGCGGCGATCCCGGCGACGGGGTTGGTGTTGCCGGTGGCGGCCTCGGCGTGGACGAGGGAGACGAAGTCGACGGCCGGACGGGCGGCGAGGGCGTCGGCGACCTGCTGCGCGCTGACCGCGCTGTCGAAGGGGACGGCCAGGTCCACGACCTCGACCCCGCAGGAGCGCAGCCAGTTGCCGAAGGTCTGCCCGTACGGGCCGGTGACGATGTTGAGCGCGGTGGAGCCGGGGTGCGCGGCGCCGCGGATCGCGGCCTCCAGCGGCAGCAGCGCCTCACCCTGGGTGACGATGACGTCCGCGGTGGTGTGCAGCAGTGCGGCCACCTGGTCCTCGATCGCCGCGAACTCGGCGGCGCTGAGCGGGGGGAGGTCGAGGAAGGGGCTCACGGTAGCGGCCTTTCGGGCGTGGGGTGGTGGGTGCCGGAACGAGTCTGCCGCATCTTTGCTGCTTACAGGGAACACGCCCGTCGGTAGAGTGCGGGCCATGAGCGATGGCGCGGTGCTGCACGTCCGGGGTCGGGTGCTGGTCGGTCCGGAGGACGTCCGGGACGAACTCTGGGTCGTGGACGGCCGGGTGAGCTTCACCCGCCCGCCCGGCGCCGAGGACGTCCGGACGGTGACCGGCTGGGTGCTGCCCGGCCTGGTGGACGCGCACTGCCACGTCGGCCTGGACGCGCACGGCGCCGTCGACGCGGAGACCAGCGAGAAGCAGGCGCTCACCGACCGTGACGCCGGCACCCTGCTGATCCGCGACGCCGGCTCGGCCGCCGACACCCGGTGGATCGACGAGCGCGAGGACCTGCCCCGGATCATCCGCGCCGGGCGGCACATCGCCCGCACCCGCCGCTACATCCGCAACTACGCGCACGAGATCGAGCCCGGCGACCTCGCCGCGTACGTCCGCGCGGAGGCCCGGCGCGGCGACGGCTGGGTGAAGCTGGTCGGCGACTGGATCGACCGCGAGCGCGGCGACCTCGCCGCCTGCTGGCCCGGCGACGCGCTGGCCGAGGCGATCGCGGCGGCGCACGAGGAAGGCGCGCGGGTCACCGCGCACTGCTTCGCCGCCGAGTCGCTGCCGGACCTGCTGGCGGCCGGCATCGACTGCATCGAGCACGCCACCGGACTGACCGAGGAGCTGATCCCGGCCTTCGCCGAGCGCGGCGTGGCGATCGTCCCGACGCTGGTCAACATCGCCACCTTCCCGGGCCTGGCGGCCGGCGGCGAGGGCAGGTTCCCGGCCTGGGCGGCCCACATGCGGCGGCTGCACGAGCGCCGCTACGCCACCGTCGGCGCCGCGCACGACGCCGGCATCCCGGTGTTCGTCGGCACGGACGCGGGCGGCTCGCTGGCGCACGGGCTGGTCGCGGAGGAGGTGGCGGAACTGGTGAAGGCGGGGCTGAGCCCGGCGCAGGCGCTGTCGGCGGCCAGTTGGGGTGCGCGGGAGTGGCTGGGGCGGCCGGGGCTGGAGGAGGGGGAGTCGGCCGACTTCGTGGTGTACGGGGAGGACCCGCGGGCGGACGTCCGGGTGCTCGCCGACCCCCGGCTGGTGGTGCTGCGCGGCCGGCCGGTGGGGTGAGCGGGTGGCCCGTCATGGCCGGCCGCCGGGCCGGGCGGCCCCGGGCTCGTGTGCATGATCATCCGCTGAACGCGCTGTCGGTGTAGGCCGATAGGGTGGCCACCATGGCACCGCGTCCACTGAACGAGATCGTCGAGCCCGGTTGGGCCACCGCCCTGGAGCCCGTCGGCGGGCAGGTCGCCGCCATGGGCGACTTCCTGCGCGCCGAACTGGCCGCCGGCCGTACCTACCTGCCGTCCGGGCCGAACGTGCTGCGGGCCTTCCAACAGCCCTTCGCCGACGTGCGGGTGCTGATCGTCGGACAGGACCCGTACCCGACCCCGGGCCACGCCGTCGGGCTCAGCTTCTCGGTGGCGCCGGAGACCCGGCCGATCCCGGCCAGCCTGATCAACATCTTCCAGGAGTACGGCAGCGACCTCGGCCTGCCCCAGCCGTCCAACGGCGACCTCACCCCGTGGACGCGGCAGGGCGTCCTGCTGCTCAACCGCGCGCTGACCACCGCGCCGCGCAAGCCCGCCGCGCACCGGGGCAAGGGCTGGGAGGAGGTCACCGAGCAGGCGATCCGGGCGCTGGTGGCGCGCGGCGGCCCGCTGGTGGCGATCCTGTGGGGGCGCGACGCCCGCAACCTGCGGCCGCTGCTCGGAGACGTCCCGGCGATCGAGTCGGCGCACCCGAGCCCGTACTCGGCGAGCGGCGGCTTCTTCGGCTCGCGGCCGTTCAGCCGGGCGAACGAGCTGCTGGCGCGGCAGGGGGCGCAGCCGGTGGACTGGCGATTGCCGTAGCAGACCGGAGTCAGTAGCAGACGTCAATCTCACTCCAACGAGTGAAATGACGTTCTGTGTGGCTCCTGTGACGGACTGTTCGAGAAGACTGGCGGCTCACCGTTCGGAACGCCGGCCCCTCCCCGCCTGTCGCGGGTGACGTCTGGGCGCGCTCCGGATCAACAGCACCTGTGGGGGTACCGCCATGTCTTCTCGTTCCACCCGTTCCGCCGGCTCCGCCCGTTCCGTCCGTTCCGTCCGCCGAACCGCTTCCGCCGCCGCCGTGGTCGCGGCCTGCACGCTGCTCACCGTCCCGCCCGCGTGCGCCGCCCCGGCGGCCACTGCGTCGTCCTCTCCGTCGTCCGCCGCCTCGCCCGGCAAGGCGCGCGCCGTCACCGCCGAACTCGCCCTGGACGTCAGCCTGTTGAACAAGACGGTCGACGTCCCGGTGGACCTCGCGCTCAACAAGGTGGAGACGCCGGCCCAGAGCGAGGGCTCGCTCCTCACCGCCAAGGTCGACGGCGTCGACCAGCAGGGCCCGGTCACCCTGGTCAAGGCCGACATCGGCACGGCCGTGACCCGCATCGACGCCAAGGGCGCCGCCGCCTCCGTCAAGCTGGTCAACGCCGACGTGCACGCCCCCGGCCTGCCCGCCACCACGCTGATCGGCCTGGAGGCGATGAGCGCCGAGGCGACCTGCCCCGTCGACGGGCAGCCGACCGCCGACGTCGTCGCGCCCGCCAAGCTGACGGTGCTCGGCAAGCCCGTCACCATCGGCCTGTACGGGCCGACCAAGGTGGACGTGCCGCTGATCGGCAGCGTGTCGGTGGAGCTCTCCAAGAAGAGCACCACCTCGACCACCGCCGCCGCTTCCGCCCTGGAGGTCCAGGTGGAGGTGAACCCGCTGAACCTGAACGTCGCCAAGGTCACCGGCAAGATCACCGTGGCCTCGGTGAGCTGCGAGAAGCCCTCCGCGCCGGCTGCCGTCGCGACCCCGACCCAGGCCCCGACGTCGCCCGCGCCGACCGGCACCGCCGCCACCGCCCAGCCGGTCGCGGACACCACCACCCGCGCCGTCGTCCCGCAGGCCGCCACCGAGAAGCCCGGCCCGTCGGAGAAGCCGGTCGCGGGCCTCGCCGCGACCGGCGGCAGCAGCGCCACCGGCCCGCTGGCCGCGGGGGCCGCCGCCCTCGTCGCCGGCGGGGCCGGCGCCCTGTGGGCCACCCGGCGCCGCCGGGCCGCGCACGCCCGCCGGCACTGAGCCCCGGCCCCTCGCGGTGCGGGAGCGCCACCCGGGGTGCCACCTCGGCACCCCGGGTGCCACCCCGCCACTCCGGGTGTCGCCCTGGCACTCCCGCACCGTGACCGTGCCATCACGGAGGGTTGGTTCACATCCGCGTTACACGAGAGGAACAACCGGGAAACGGCGGCTTGCGACGCTACGCGGGCACCCACCACCCAGCAATGCGAGGTACACCGCCGTGGCAATCAAGGCCGAGTACATCTGGATCGACGGCACCAAGCCGACCGCGAAGCTCCGTTCCAAGACTCGGGTCCTGCCCAACGCGGACAAGATCCCGACCTGGGGTTTCGACGGCTCCTCGACCAACCAGGCGGAGGGCCACGCCTCGGACCGCGTGCTGGACCCGGTGAAGGTCGTGCCGGACCCGATCCGCGGCGGTGACAACATCCTCGTCCTGTGCGAGGTGCTGGAGACCGACGGCACCCCGCACAAGTCCAACACCCGCGCCCTGCTGCGCGAGGTCGACGAGAAGTACGCGGCCCAGGAGTCGATCTTCGGCATCGAGCAGGAGTACACCTTCTTCAAGGGCTCCCGCCCGCTCGGCTTCCCGGAGGGCGGCTTCCCGGCCCCGCAGGGCGGCTACTACTGCGGCATCGGCGCCGAGGAGGTCTTCGGCCGCGAGATCGTCGAGCTGCACCTGGACCGCTGCATCGACGCCGGCCTGGCGATCTGCGGCATCAACGCCGAGGTCATGCCCGGCCAGTGGGAGTTCCAGATCGGCCCGGTCTCCTCGCTGACCGTCTCGGACGACCTGTGGATCGCCCGCTACCTGCTGTACCGCACCGCCGAGGAGTTCGGCATCGACGCCACCCTGGACGCCAAGCCGGTCAGGGGCGACTGGAACGGCGCGGGTGCGCACACCAACTTCTCCACCAGGGCGATGCGCGAGGGCTACGACGCCATCATCACCGCCTGCGAGTCCCTCGGCGCCTCCCAGGACAAGGTGTTGGAGCACGTCAGCCAGTACGGCGACGACATCCAGTCCCGCCTGACCGGCAAGCACGAGACCGCCCCGTGGAACGTCTACAGCTACGGCGTCTCCAACCGCGGCGCCTCGGTCCGCATCCCGTGGCAGGTCGAGGTGGAGCAGAAGGGCTACATCGAGGACCGTCGCCCGAACGCCAACATCGACCCGTACGTCGTCACCCGCCTCATGATCAACACCTGCTGCGAGGCCCTGGAGAAGGCCGGCCAGGTCTGATCCGCCCCCGCTCCGCACCGGCCGCCGGTCCTCCCGTACGAGGGAGGGCCGGCGGCCGTCGTCGTCGGGCATAATCGCTCGCATGACCGCTTCCGCCCGCCGTGTCCTCGTGCGACGTCTGCACGTGGACCTGGTGCGGGTGTGCGCGGCCGCGTGTTGCCGGTGAGTGTCTCCGTCCTCATCCCGCAGGCAACCCGGCGTAGGAGTGTGTCCGTTCATGTCGCTCGTGTTCCACTGGTTCCTTCCCACCAACGGTGACAGTCGGCAGATCGTCGGGGGTGGTCACGGGTCCACGCCGGGGGTGGCGGGGGCGGACCGGCCGCCGAGCCTGGGGTACCTGGGGCAGGTCGCCCGCAGCGCGGAGCAGTTGGGGTTCGAGGGGGTGCTGACGCCGACCGGGGCGTGGTGCGAGGACGCCTGGCTGACGACGGCGATGCTGACGCAGGTGACGGAGCGGCTGAAGTACCTGGTGGCGTTCCGGCCCGGGCAGATCAGCCCGACGCTGGCCGCGCAGATGGCCGCGACGTACCAACGGCAGTCCGGCGGACGGCTGTTGCTGAACGTGGTGACCGGCGGGGAGTCCGCCGAGCAGCGCGCCTACGGGGACTTCCTGGACAAGGACGCCCGGTACGCGCGGACCGGGGAGTTCCTGGACATCGTCCGGCGGCTGTGGGCGGGCGGGACGGTCGACCACCACGGGCCCCATCTGCGGGTCGAGCGGGCCCGGCTGAACCGGCTGCCGGAGCCGGTGCCGACGGTGTACTTCGGCGGCTCGTCCCCGGCGGCCGGCGAGGTCGCGGCGCAGTCCGCGGACGTCTACCTGACCTGGGGCGAACCGCCCGCCCAGGTGCGGGAGAAGATCCGCTGGATCCGCGAACTCGCCGCCGCCCGCGGGCGGGTGGTGCGGTTCGGGATCCGGCTGCACGTGATCACCCGGGACACCGCCGCGCAGGCCTGGGCGGAGACCGAGCGGCTGCTCGCCGGAATGGACCCGGGGCTCGTGCGCCGGACCCAGCGGGCGCTCGCCGAGAGCGAGTCGGAGGGCCAGCGGCGGATGCTCGCGCTGCACGGCGGATCGGCCGAGCGGCTGGAGGTGTACCCGGGGCTGTGGGCCGGGATCGGCCTGCTGCGCGGCGGCGCCGGGACGGCCCTGGTGGGCAGCCACCGGGAGGTCGCGGACCTGATCACCGAGTACCACGAGCTGGGGATCGACGAGTTCGTGCTGTCGGGCATGCCGCACCTGGAGGAGGCGTACTGGTTCGGCGAGGGCGTGCTGCCGCTGCTGGCCGCCCGCAACCTGTGGCACCGGCCGTGAACCCGCAAACCGCTGGTCAATCCGCCGGGTCGGCCGGAGAATTCACGGCATGACGCTGCCCCTGCTCCTCCTCGACGTGGACGGACCGCTCAACCCCTACGCCGCGCCGACGACCCGGCGGCCGGAGGGGTACGACACCCACCGCCTGCTCCCGACCTGGTGGGCGGACCGGCAGGCGCACTACTCCCACGCGCGGGCGAAGCCGCTGCGGGTGTGGCTGAACCCGGCGCACGGGCCGGAACTGCTCGGCCTGCCGTACGAACTGGTGTGGGCCACCGGCTGGATGGGCGAGGCGAACACCCACATCGGCCCGAACCTCGGACTGCCCGAACTCCCCTACATCCAGTGGACGGACCTGTTCGGGGAGGACCCGGACGGCCTGCACTGGAAGACCCGGGACGTGGTCGCCTGGGCGGACGGCCGCCCGTTCGCCTGGGTGGACGACGAACTGGGCCCGCAGGACACCGCCTGGATAGCCGCCCACCACCCCGCCCCGGCACTCACGTTCCACGTCAACCCCCGAATCGGCCTGCTGGCCGCCGACTTCATGGCCCTGCGCGAATGGGCGGTCGCGGCATGAGGATCGGGACGGTCGAACGGCTGCGGCGCTACCCGGTGAAGTCGCTGCTGGGGGAGGAACTGGCGGCGGTCGGGGTGGACGGGCGCGGCCTGGAGCGGGACCGCGGCCGCGCCCTGCTCGACCTCGACACCGGGAAGGTCGCCAGCGCCAAGAACCCGCGGCTGTGGGCGGGCCTGCTCGGTTACACGGCGGCGACCACGGCGGGCGGCGTGGTGATCACCGGCCCGGACGGGCGGTGCGTGGACGAGGAGGAGCTGTCGGCGGCGCTCGGCCGCAAGGTCGCCCTGATCGCCGAGTGCCCGCCCGGGGCAACGATCGAGCGGGCCGTGCCGGAGGAGGTGCTGGCGCACGGCATCGAGGCCGAAGTCGACGTCACCGTGAACGAGTTGGGCCGGGCCGCGCCGGACGGCGGCTTCTTCGACTTCGCCCCGCTGCACCTGGTCACCACCTCGACGCTGGCCGCGACCGGCGCCGAGGCGGAGCGCTACCGGCCGAACCTGGTGATCCGCACCGAGGGCGAGGGGTACGTCGAGAACGCCTGGGTGGGGCGGGAGTTGGCGATCGGGCCGGTGCTGCGGCTGCGCGTCGTGGTGCCCACGCCGCGCTGCGCCGTCCCGACCCTGCGGCACGGCCCGCTGCCCCGGAGCACGTCCGCCCTGCGCGTCCCGGCCGAGCGGAACCGCCTGGTCCCGTTGGAGGGCATGCCCGCGCTGCCCTGCGCGGGGGTGTACGCGCAGGTGCTGGTGCCCGGCCGGGTCGCGGTGGGGGATGCGATCAGGCTGGACTGAGGAGGGGTCGGGGCGGCGGTCAGGCGGGGTCGGGGCGGTGGCGGGGGTCAGGCTGGGCCGAGGACGGCGGCGAGGGCGTCCAGGAAGCGGTCGGTGGTGGCCTCGTCCCGGACGGCGATCCGCAGCCACTCCTCGCCCAGCCCCGGGAAGGTGTCCCCGCGCCGGACGGCGAAGCCGCGCCCGCGCAGCCGCTCCCGGACGGCCGCCGCCTCCGGCAGCCGTACCAGGGCGAAGGACGCGGCCGGCTCGCCGTACACCCGAAGAGTCGGGAAGGCGGCCAGGCCCTTCAGCAAGTACGTCCGCCACAAGGCCAGTTCGGCGGCGGCTGCCTCCGCCTCGGCCAGCGCGGCCGGGCCGCTGCACGCCTCGGCGGCGGCCAGCGCGGGGGTGGAGACCGGCCAGAGCGGCTGGGCGGCGCCGAGTGCGGCGATCAGTGGCGCGGGCCCGAGGACGTAACCGATCCGCAGTCCGGCCAGGCCCCAGGTCTTGGTGAGGCTGCGCAGGACGACGACCTGGCCGGGCAGGTCCCGGGCCGGGGCGAGGGACTCGCGTTCGCCGGGCACGGTGTCCATGAACGCCTCGTCGACCACCAGGGTGCGTCCGGGGCGGGCGAGTGCGGCGACGGCGTCGGCGGGGTGCAGGACGGAGGTCGGGTTGGTGGGGTTGCCGAGGACGACCAGGTCGGCCTCCTCCGGGACGGCCCCCAGCCGGAACCCGTCCTCGGGGGACAGCAGCACCCGGTGCACCTGGTGTCCGGCGTCCCGCAGAGCCGCCTCTGGTTCGGTGAACTGCGGGTGCACGACGACGATGTGACGTGCCGTCAGGACACGGGCCAGCAGGACGAAGGCCTCCGCCGCCCCCGAGGTGAGCAGCACCTCGTCGGCCGGCCGCCGGTGCCGGGCGGCCACCGCGGCGCGGGCGGCGCCCTGGTCGGGGTAGGCGGCGAGGTCGCCGAGGGTGGCCGCGAGCCGGTCGCGCAGCCAGGCCGGGGGTGTGCCGGTGCGGACGTTGACGGCGAGGTCGACCAGGCCGGACCCGTCGGCGCGCACCTCGGCGTCGCCGTGGTGGCGCAGGTCGGGTTCGGGGGCGGTCACGCGGGGTCTCCTTGCGGGTGGGCGGGCACATCGGGGGCGAGCGGATGAAGGGGCAGCCCCGGGACGCGGTGGACGTCGTACGGGCCCGGCGGCACGCTCAGTGCCGCGCCGTCGCCGAGGGCGACCAGTGCGACGGCGTGCCCGTGCGCGGCCAGGTCAACAGCCAGGTCAACGGCCGCGTCGGCGGCCAGGTCGACGGCCGCCCCGACGGCCGCCCCGGCGCCGTCGTCCGTCGCGATCCGCCTGGTCCCGGGCCGCAGCAGCTCGGCGACCGCCTCGACCGCGCCCGACGCGCCCACGACCGCCGACGCGCGCCGCAGTTCCGCCAGCGCGCGCGGCACCAGCAGGTCGTGCGCGCCGGGCCCGAGCCCGACGACGGCGAGGCGTCCGCGGACCGCCGCCCGGGCGATCGCGACCGTCGCCGCGGCGGACTTCCGTTTGGTGGCGACGAGTTCGCCGCCCGGGGCGCTCGCCAGGGCGGCCGCCTCGGCGACGCTCGCGGTGCCGACGGCGGCGCCGACCAGGTCGGACGGGTTCGGCACCGCCACCGCGGCCAGGGCCGCCGCCGGGTGCTCGTCCACCGGCACCCCGCCGAGGCAGAACGCGGCCCAGCGCACCTCCGGGTGGTCCGCCTTGCCGGCCACCGTCGCCAGCCGGGCGATCGAGGCGCGGGCCAGGCCGTGTTCGGCCAGGGTGTCCGTGATCAGTCGCATCAGCTCGGAGTCCGTGGCGCCGCCGCCCGCGCCGACCCCGACGACCAGGGTGCGCGGGTGCACGAGGAGCACGTCCTCCTCGGGGTGGGTGCGGTCGGTGACCCGCAGGACGGGGGCGTCGGCGGGCGCGTCGGGACGGGCGGAGGACGGCAGGGCGGGCAGCGGGTGCGCCAGGTCGCTCTCCAGCCGGACCGGTCGGCCCTCGGCGAGCGCCTGCGCGGCCGCCGAGCCGCGCGGCCCGCGGGTGGACGTCGACGCGTGCCCGGCCAGATGCGCGAAGGGCGGGGCGGTGGCCGGGGGAGGGCCGCTGGCCAGGACGGCCCGGACACCGAGCAGGGCGGCGAGTTCCTCGGCCAGCTCGTCGGCGCCGCTGTCGCGCCCGGTCAGCGGGACGGCGTAGCGCAGGTTCAGGTCCAGGCTGACCAGGCCGGGCCCGCCGGGGCGCAGGTGCGAGCCGTCGATCAACAGCCGCACGGTGGCCGCGACCGGCGCGAGGCAGACCACCAGGTCGTCCCGGCCGAGGGCGTAGTCCAGGGCCTCGGTCGGACCGAAGCAGGCACTGACCACCGCGGTGTGGACGCGGGTGGTCTCGGGCCAGGCGGCGTGGATCTCGTCGGCCAGCAGGCGGCCCGTCCCGTTGAGGGCGACCAGTCCGATCACGTCCCGCTCCTTCACCCAAAGCCCCGCGATCCCCGCGCACGAGCATCCGCGATCCCGCCACAAGGGCCCCCGTGATCCCACCACGCCCGGTCGGAACGGGTCAATCGGGGCGGTTGTGACGTGGACCGCCGACGGGCGGCAGCTGTTCGTCTGTTCTTCACTTGTCTTGTGCGGTACACGACACGGCGCGATCCTACTGTTCTCGGCGCTCCAACCAGGCAGCCCCGACGCACGGAGGACCCGATGGCCTTCGCACGACTCCGCACCCCCGGAACCACGTCCCCCCGCCGCCCCTCCCGCCGCCCGCTCCGCCGCCCGCTCCGCCGGCCCCTCACCGCCCTCGCCGCCGGGCTCGGCCTCGTCGGCGGCTCGCTCGGCCTGTGGGCCGCCGGCGGCAGCGCGGCCGCCGACACCACGGGCGGGCTGCCCTCGCCCGACCACGTGATCGTCGTGATGATGGAGAACCACGCCTACTCGCAGGTCATCGGCAGCAGCTCCAGCGCGCCGTACATCAACAACACGCTGGTCGCCGGCGGTGCCGCGCTCACCCAGTCCTTCGCGCTCACCCACCCCAGCCAGCCCAACTACTACATGCTGTTCTCCGGCAGCGCGCAGGGCGTCACCGACGACAGCTGCGTCGACGTCGGCGCCCTCCAGCAGCCCAACCTGGGCTCCGAACTGCTCGCCGCCGGCCGGACCTGGGCCAGCTACAACGAGGGCCTGCCCGCCCAGGGCGCCACCGACTGCCGCGTCGACAACTACGCGCAGAAGCACAACCCGTGGTTCGGCTTCGGCAACGTGCCCGCCTCCAGCGCCTACGGCATGGACGCCTTCCCGACCGACTACACCACCCTGCCCAAGGTCTCCTTCGTCATCCCGGACCTGTGCAACGACATGCACGACTGTTCCGTCGGCACCGGTGACGCCTGGCTGCAGACCAACCTCGCCGCCTACGCGGACTGGGCCAAGAGCCACAACAGCCTGCTCGTGGTCACCTTCGACGAGGACAACCGCCTCGCCGGCAACCGCATCCCGACCGTCGTCTACGGCGCCCACGTCACCCCCGGCAGCAGCACCGGCACCACCTACAACCACTACAACGTGCTGCGCACCCTGGAGGACCTCGCCGGGCTGACCACCCACGCGGGCAACGCCGCCAACGCCACCGACATCACCGGCATCTGGAACTGACGCCCGTGTACGTCGCGGACTCCCGCAGCTCCAAGGCCCCCGCCGCCCCGGCCTCCGCAACGGAGCCGCCGGGGCGGCGGGGCGCCGCCCTGCGCGCCGTACCCGGGACGGTGCTCGCCCTCGGCGCCGTCAGCCTGGTCACCGACATCTCCTCCGAGATGGTCACCGCCGTCCTGCCGCTCTACCTGCTCACCGGCCTCGGCCTCTCCCCGCTCGGGTTCGGGCTGCTGGACGGCATCCAGAACGGGTTCAGCGCACTCGTGCGCCTCGCCGGGGGCCACCTCGCCGACCGCCGCGGCCGTGACGGCGCCGCCCGCCACAAGGCCGTCGCGGCCGTCGGCTACGGCCTGTCCGCGCTCTGCAAACCGCTGCTGCTGCTCGTCCACACCGTGCCGCTGATCGGCGCCGTGATCGCCGTCGACCGCACCGGCAAGGGCCTGCGCACCGCGCCCCGGGACGCGATGATCTCGCTCTCCACCGAACCCGCCCACCGCGGACGGGCGTTCGGCGTGCACCGGGCGATGGACACCGCCGGGGCCCTGCTCGGCCCGCTCACCGCCTTCCTCGTGCTGCGCCTGGCGGGCGGGCCGATGCTCGCCGACGGGGGAGAGCGGCACGGCTACAACGCGGTGTTCACGGTCAGCGCGTGCGTCGCCGCCCTCGGCGTGCTGGTCCTGCTGCTGTTCGTGCCGAACCGGCCGTCTACTGACGAACCGTCAACTACTGCTCCCGCGCTGCGCGACAGCCTCACCCTGCTGCGGCTGCCCGGGCTGCGACGGCTCACGCTCTGCGCCGTCCTGCTCGGACTCACCACCGTCAGCGACTCCTTCCTCTACCTCCTCGTCCAGCGCCGGCTCGGCCTCTCCGTCGACCTGTTCCCGCTGCTGCCGCTCGGCACCGCCGCCGCCTTCCTGCTGCTCGCCGTCCCGCTCGGCGCCCTCGCCGACCGGATCGGCCGCCGCCGGCTCTTCCTCGGCGGGCACGTGCTGCTGCTGCTCGCGTACGGGCTGCTGCTCTCGCCGGCCGGCGGCCCGGCGGTGGCCGTCTGCGTCCTCGTGCTGCACGGCGCCTTCTACGCGGCCACCGACGGCGTGCTCGCCGCCGCCGCGGCCGACGCCGTCCCGGCCGGGCAGCGCGGCGCCGGGCTGGCCCTGGTCGGCACCGGGCAGGCGCTCGCCCGGTTCGCCTGCTCGCTGCTGTTCGGCGCGCTGTGGAGCGCGGTCGGCGGCACCGGCGCGCTGGGCTGGTCGGCGGGGGCGCTCGCGCTCTGCGTGCTCGGCGCGGCCGCCGTCCTGCGTGAACCCGCCACCACCACCGTCGAGGAGAGCCCGTGAACCGACTCCAGAACCGGACCAGGGTGATCATCCTCCTGGTCGCCGTCCTGCTGCTCGGCGCCGTCGGCACCGGGGCCGTCCTCCACGCCGCCGACCGCACCGCCCGGCGCGACCAGGCCCAGCCCGGCGGCCCCGCCGTCACCGAGGGCGCCGTCACCCTGCAGAAGCCCTCCGAGGGGCGGAAGCTGGTCTTCCGCAACATGGCCTGGGGCCCGCACCGCGACGAACTCACCGCCGTCCCCGCCGACCGCCCGGACGGTCCGCGCACCGCCTCCGGCGTCCAGTGCCTGCGCTTCTACGCCGCCGCCGGCACCGGCATCTGCCTCCAGGCCCAGCACGGCGCCCTGGAGGACACCTACCGCGCCGTCGTCCTCGACGACCACCTGCGCGAACGGCGCTCCTACCCGGCGGCCGGCATCCCCACCCGCTCCCGGGTCTCCCCGTCCGGGCACCTCGCCGCCTGGACGGTCTTCGTCAGCGGCGACTCCTACGCGGGCACCGACTTCTCCACCCGCACCTCCATCGTCGACGTCCGCGACTGGAATCTCCGGGACAACCTGGAGACCTTCGACGTGATCAAGGACGGCCACCCCTACCAGGCCCACGACATCAACATCTGGGGCGTGACCTTCGCCGACGACAACACCTTCTACGCGACCCTCGCCACCGGCGGCCACACCCACCTCGTCCGCGGCGACCTCGCCGCCCACACCCTCACCACCCTGCACGAGAACGTCGAGTGCCCCTCGCTCTCCCCGGACGGCACCCGCATCGCGTACAAGAAGCGCGTCCCCGGCCTGTCCCCCGACGCCCCCTGGCGCCTGTACGTCCTCGACCTCGCCACCATGACCGAGACGGCCACCGCCGAACAGCGCAACATCGACGACCAGGCCGTCTGGTCGGACACCGGTACCCTCCTCTACGCTCTGCCCGGCGACTACGGCGCCGACCTGTGGACCGTCCCCGCCGACGGCGGCGGCGCCCCCCGGCGGGTCACCCAGGCCGCGGTCGCCCCCGCCTACCTGGGCTGAGGAACTCTCGGCTACGGTCCCTCGTCGAGCACAATGACGTCCTGATCGAACGGGGGAACGACAATCGTGGACGGCATCCCGCCCGAGCGCGCGGTCACCGACTCCTGGCCGGCCCTGCACGGCCGCCCCGTCCTGCGGCGCACCGTCGCCGTCGGACTGGTCCTCTGCGTGTCCGTCGTGGCCGCCCTCGTGGTGCGCGGCGTCAACTCGCTCACCGCCGGCCGCGTCGGCCGCGAGACCGACCGCGACCGCGCCGAACTCCTCGCCGGCCTCCACCCCTCCCAGCACCCCGGTGTCGGCCGCTCCTACGTCCCCGTCGGCGCCGTCTACACCCACACCCCCGACGGCGCCCCCATCGCCTACCTGCACTACCGCGTCGCGGGCAAGGACGTCGGCCTCGGCGACTTCCTCCGCGCCTACGACCTCCCGGCCCCCGGCCCCACCGCACCCCTCCCGGCCGACCTCACCGCCGCCCTCGGCGGCGACGGCCCGGCCGAGGCCCCCGAACTCCTCCCGGACCCTGAGCCCACCCCCGACGCCACCACCGCGGACCCGGCGCCCCCGGCGCCCGCGGCACCCCCTGGCCTCCAGGCCGCCGACCCCGACGCCGAACCGGACGCCGACGCCGACCCCACCCCGGACCTCGACGACGAAACCCCCGAGCCCACCCCCTCCGTCACCCTCCCCCTGACCCCGACCCCAACGCTCACCCCGACGCCCACCCCCACTCCCTCCCTCACCCCCACCCCGCCCCCCAGCCACCCCCAGACCACCCGCCGCATCTACGTCGCCACCATCCCCGGCGCCGCCCCCGGCGCCGCCGACATCTACATCCGCGCCACCGGCTGAGCGCGCCCCCGGCGTCTGCGCCTGAACCGCCGCGCGGTCCGGCGCTTCGGCGTACGTTGGGGGGCCGGGGCGGCCCCGCGGTGACGGTCGGTCCGGACGTGCGCGGGCGGCAGCGGCAGCGGCAGGCGGCCGTAGTGGTCGGGCAGTTCGCGTGTCCGTGGCCTCCCCGGTGGCGTTAACCCGGCGGGAACCGCACCGGAGGAGGAGCCCATGAAGGACAAGACCCCCAGGGACATCGCCGTCGACGACCAGCTGCGGGCGGCAGGGGCGGAGGGCGCCCAGTGGCTCAGTGCCGCCGGGTGGGGGTCGCCGGTGACGGTCCCGGTGCAGAAGGCCGCCAGGTGGCAGCAGGAGACCAGGGCCCGGATGCTGGCGGCGCAGGCGGACGAGTCCTGCACGTGGTGCGTCCACCTGCTCAACGGCGGCCCCCAGCCCGTGGTCGTCCACGCCGAGCACCCGACCCACCTGGTCTGCCGCGCCTGCTCCATCGCCGCCCGCCCCCGCCGCGCCTGCCTGGACTGCGGCGGGCCGGCCGCCTCCGCCTCCCCGGCGGACGGCCGCGAGGACGTCTTCATGGGCCCGGTGGCGATCTACACCCGCCTCCGCTGCGCCACCTGCCACCGCGCCGACCGCCCCGACCGCCCCGACCCCCTGACCGGCACCTTCGGCAACGGCCCGTCCTGAGACGGGCAGGGCCCGAGGGGGGGTCACGGTGACGCGGGGTTCCCGGGGGTCGCCTGGTAGGTGGCTGCGGCGGAGGTGAAGGAGGTGGCCAGGGACGGGGCTCCGGCCCAGTGCAGGTGCAGGTAGGAGGCGTGGACGTGGCTGCCCGCGAAGCCCTCGGTGCGGGGGCCGGCGGGCAGGCGCCAGCCCCAGGCGGGGTGTTCGCCCGCGCCCGGTTCGCAGACCGTCCGGTGGAACTCGTGGCCGCGCACCCGGGTGCCGGTCCGGGCGAGCGGGGAGTCGTGCAGGGCGACGGCCTCCCGGTAGCCGAGGGTGAGCCGTTCGGTCATCCGGGCGCCGGTGTCCAGCACGCCGCACATCGGCAGGCCGTCCAACTCGCGTCCCAGGTAGAGGAGTCCGGCGCATTCGGCGGCGATCGGGCCGCCGCCGGCGGCGAACTCCGCGATGGCCCCGCGCAGCGCCGTGTTGCCGCTCAGCTCCCGGACGTACAGTTCGGGGAAGCCGCCGCCGATCACCAGGCCGGCCGTGCCGTCGGGCAGCGCCGAGGCGTGCAGCGGGTCGAAGGGGACGACTTCGGCGCCTGCGGCGGTGAGGAGTTCGGCGTTCTCGGCGTACGAGAAGGAGAACGCGGCGCCGCCCGCCACCGCGATCCGCGGTGTGCCGGCCACCGGGTCGACCTCGGCCGACGGGTTCCACGGTTCGGCGGTCAACTCCGGTGCCGTCCGGGCGAGTTCGAGCAGGGCGTCCAAGTCGACCGAGGCGGCGACGAGTTCACCCATGTCGGCGACGGCGCGCAGGGCCTCCGCCGAGCGCTCCACGGCCGGGATCAGCCCGAGGTGGCGGGACGGCGTGGCGACCGCCGTGGAGCGGCGCAGCGCGCCCAGCACGGGCACGCCCGAGCCTTCCTCCAGGGCCTCGCGCAGGAGGTGCTCGTGCCGATCGGAGGCGACCCGGTTGAGGATCACCCCGGCGAGGCGCACCTCCGGGTCCCAGGAGGCGAAGCCGTGCACCAGCGCGGCCACCGACCGGGACTGCGAGGAGCCGTCCACCACCAGGACCACGGGCGCCCGCAGCAGCTTGGCGACGTGCGCGGTGGAGGCCAGCTCCCCCCGCCCGGAGGCCCCGTCGAACAGGCCCATGACCCCCTCGACCACCGCGACGTCCGCCCCCGCCGCGCCGTGCAGGAAGAGCGGGGCGATCCGCTCCGGGCCGCACAGGAAGGCGTCCAGGTTGCGGCCCGGGCGCCCGGCGGCGAGCGCGTGGTAGCCCGGGTCGATGTAGTCGGGGCCGACCTTGTGCGGGGACACCGCCAGCCCGCGCGCGGTGAGCGCCGCGATCAGGCCGGTGGCGACGGTGGTCTTGCCGGCGCCCGAGGAGGGCGCGGCGATGACGAGGCGGGGGATGGCGGCCAACGGCCTGCCGGCAGTGCTCAACGGTCTACCACTCGATACCGCGCTGGCCCTTGCGGCCGGCGTCCATGGGGTGCTTGACCTTGGTCATCTCGGTGACCAGGTCGGCGAATTCGGTCAGCGGCTCGGGTGCGTACCGGCCGGTGACGACGACGTGCTGGCTGCCCGGGCGGTCCTTGAGCACCGACACGACCTCCTCCGGGTCGACCCAGCCCCAGTGCATCGGGTAGGTGAACTCGTCCAGCACGTAGAAGCGGTAGGTCTCGGCCGCCAGGTCGCGCTTGACCTGCTCCCAGCCCTCCTTGGCGGCCGCCTCGCTGTCCATCTCCATCTCGCTGGAGCGCTGGATCCACGACCAGCCGGAGCCCATCTTGTGCCAGTCGACCGTCCCGCCCTCGCCGGAGGCGCCGAGCACGCGCAGCGCGTTCTCCTCGCCGACCTTCCACTTGGCGGACTTCACGAACTGGAACACCCCGACGGGCCAGCCCTGGTTCCAGGCCCGCAGCGCCATGCCGAACGCGGCCGTGGACTTGCCCTTGCCGGGGCCGGTGTGCACGGCGGTGATCGGCTGCGTGCGGCGCTGACGGGTCGTCAGGCCATCGTCGGGGACGCTCTCGGGGACACCCTTGGGCATGTCGGCTCAGGCCGCCTTTCGCATGGTGGTGGCACGGTTCTCGCGCCGGCTGTCCTGCCGGTTCTCGCGGACGAGCGAGGCGACGCCCTCGGGGCGCAGCTCGTCCAGGCTGACGGCGGTGCCGCCGAGCAGCCCGGCCAGGGTGCGGGCGAGGCCGAGTCGGACGGGGCCGGACTCGCAGTCCAGTACCACGCTGGCGGTGCCCTGCGCGGCGAACAGCCCGGCCGCGCGCTGCGACCGGGCGAGCGCGTCCCGCCCGCCGGTGGCCCGGCCGTCGGTCACCACGACCAGCAGCGGGCGGCGGCTCGGGTCGCGCAGCCGCTCCACCCGCAGCACCTCGTGCGCGCGCAGCAGGCCGGCGGCCAGCGGGGTGCGACCGCCGGTGGGCAGCGACTCCAGCCGGGCCGCGCCGACCTCCACGGACGACGTCGGCGGCAGCGCCAGTTCGGCGTCCGCGCCCCGGAAGGTGATCATGCCGATCTTGTCGCGCCGCTGGTAGGCGTCCATCAGCAGGGACAGCACGGCGCCCTTGACGGCGGTCATCCGCTGCCGGGCGGCCATCGAGCCGGAGGCGTCGACGACGAACAGCACCAGGTTGGACTCCCGTCCCTGGCGGACCTGTTCGCGGAAGTCGTCCTTGCGCAGCACCAGCGCCCGGCCGGCCCGCCCGCGTGCCGCCTGGTGCGGTGCGGCGGCCTGCAGGGTGGCGGTCAGGTGCAGCCGGCTGAGCGCACCCTGGGGGCGCCGGGCGCGCACGGTGTGCCCGCCGGTGGTCTCGGCGGGGGAGCGGCGGCCCTGGGCGCCGTGGCCGGTGCCCTGCACGGTGAACAGCTTGGTCCGGTACGGGTCGCCGGCCGCGACCGGTGCCGACTCCCGTGCAGGGGCGGGGTGTTGGGCCGGCACGGGCTGCTGGAGCGGCTCGTCCGGCTCGGCGGCCGATGCCTCCGGACCAGAGGCGGGCTCGGGGGCCCCGCCGCCGTCCGGGCCGCCGCCGGGGCCGCCGTCCGGGCCCGGACCGTCGTCCTCGGGGCCGTCGCCCTCGCCGTCGCCCTCAGCCTCTCCTGAGCCCCCGGGCTCCTCGGGCTCCGACGACTCCTCGGGCTCCGATGGCTCCGACGACTCCGAGGGCTCCTGCGGCTGCGCGTGCTCCTCCAGCGTCCGGTCGAGCTGTTCCTCGTCCAGCCCCGGCGCGTCGAAGGGGTTGCGGCGGCGCCGGTGCGGCAGCGCCAGCTGGGCGGCCTTGCGGACGTCCTCCTCCAGCACCTCGGTCCGCCCGCCCCAGGCGGCGAGCGCGACGGCGGTGCGGGCCATCACGATGTCGGCGCGCAGCCCGTCCACCTCGAACGCGGCGCACACGGCGGTGATCTGACGCAGTGCCACATCCGTCAGCTCCACCTTGGGCAGCAACTCCCGCGCGGCGGTGATGCGTTCGGCGAGCGCCTGCTCGTCCGCGGCGAACCGCGCGGCGAAGCCGGCCGGGTCGGCGTCGTAGCCGAGCCGGCGGCGGACCACCTCGGCGCGCTCGGCCGGGTCCCGGGTGGCGGCGATCTCGACGGTCAGGCCGAACCGGTCGAGCAGCTGCGGCCGGAGCTCGCCCTCCTCCGGGTTCATCGTGCCGACCAGCAGGAAGCGGGCGGCGTGCCGCACCGACACGCCCTCGCGCTCGACGTACGAGCGGCCCATCGCGGCGGCGTCCAGCAGCAGGTCCACGACGTGGTCCTGGAGCAGGTTCACCTCGTCGATGTAGAGCACGCCGCGGTGCGCCTTGGCGAGCAGCCCCGGCTCGTACGCCTTGACGCCCTCGGCGAGCGCCCGTTCCAGGTCGAGCGAGCCGACGATCCGGTCCTCGGCCACGCCGACCGGCAACTCGACCAGCTGGGCTGGGCGTTCGGACGCCGAAGGGCGGTCGTGCGGCCCGTCCGGGCACTGCGGGTCCGGAGCGGCCGGGTCGCAGGCGAACCGGCAGCCGTCGACGGCCGCGAGGGTCGGCAACAGGCCGGCCAGCGCGCGCACCATGGTCGACTTCGCGGTGCCCTTCTCGCCGCGCACCAGCACGCCGCCCACGGCCGGCGAGACCGCGTTGAGCAGCAGTCCGAGCCGCAGGTCGGGCATGCCGACGATCGCGGTGAACGGATAGCGGACGTCACTCATGCATACTCCCCAGGTGCCCCGGGCGCCAGGAACGGCAGCGATCCGGCCGCCGGCACCCCGCCCTCGATCAGCTTCCACAGCGCGTCGGTGTCCGCGTGTTCCTCGATCAGGTCGCCCAGCCGGTCCAGCCGGGCCTCGCGCGCCTCGGCGAACGAGGTGTCCGGCGCCGGCACGAACGCCCGGCCCGCCAACGCGGCGACCTCGCGCAGGAGTTCACGGCGGAAGCCGTCGTTCTCCAGCGCGCCGTGCCAGGTGGTGCCCCACACCGGGCCGACCCGGCAGCCGTCCAGGCCGTGCCCGTCGTCATCGGAGAAGAACGGCTCGCCCCCCTCCACGGCCACCACTCCGTGGTGGATCTCGTACCCCTCGACCCGCTGCCCGTACGCCGTGCCGGCCGGCCGCGCCAGCACCTTCTCGGCGCCGAACCGCACGTGTGTCGGCAGCAGGCCCAGGCCCTCGACCGAGCCGGCCCCGGACTCCACCTCGTCCTCGATCCCGCGCGCCAGCATCTGGTAGCCGCCGCACACCCCGAGGACCGGCAGCCCGGCCGCCGCCCGCGCCTTCAGCGCCGGCTCCAGGCCGCGTTCGCGCAGCCAGGCCAGGTCGGCCACGGTGGCCCGGGTGCCGGGCAGCACCACCAGGTCGGCGTCGGCCAGTTCCTCCGGCCGGGTCACCCAGCGCACCAGCACACCGGGCTCCTGCGCCAGCGCGTCCAGGTCGGTGAAGTTCGACAGCCGGGGGAAGCGCACCACGGCCACCCGCAGCACGTCCGCCCCGAGCGGGCCGCGGCCGTCCACCCGGTCCACCACCGTGGACAGGTCCAGCGAGTCCTCGGCGTCCAGCCACAGGCCCGGCAGCATCGGCAGGGTGCCCAGCACCGGACGGCCGGTCAGCCCGTGCAGCATCTCCAGGCCGGGCGCCAGCAGTCGCGCGTCGCCGCGGAACTTGTTGACGAACCAGCCCGCCACGTGCCGCTGGTCCTCCGCCGACAGCAGTGCCAGCGTCCCGTACATCGCCGCGAAGACGCCGCCGCGGTCGATGTCCCCGACCACCACCACCGGCAGCCCGGCGGCCGTCGCCAGGCCCATGTTGGCGATGTCCCGGTCCCGCAGGTTGATCTCGGCGGGCGAACCGGCGCCCTCGCAGACCACCACCTCGTAGCGGCGGCGCAGATCCGCCAGGCACTCCAGCGACCGTTCCAGCAGGACGGGCTTGCGTTCGCGGTAGTCCAGCGCGCCCACCTCGGCGACCGGCCGGCCCAGCAGCACCACCTGGCTGCGGCCGTCCGCCCCCGGCTTCAGCAGCACCGGGTTCATCGCCGCCTCCGGCTCCACCCTGGCCGCCTGCGCCTGCATCGCCTGCGCCCGGCCGATCTCGGCGCCGTCGGCGGTGACGAAGGAGTTCAGCGACATGTTCTGCGCCTTGAACGGCGCGACCCGCACCCCCTGCCGGGCCAGCCAGCGGCAGATGCCCGCGGTCACCACGCTCTTGCCCGCGTCCGAGGTCGTCCCCGCGACCAGCAGTGCGTTGCTCATGCCCTTCCCCTCCACCGTGTCGTCAGCAAGCGCAGCGCGACGTGCCCCGCGACCGTCGTACCCAGGGCCAGCGCGCCCACCCGCCGGGAGAGCACGCAGGCCCGCTCGATGTCGTCCGCCGTCACCGGCCGCAACTCCGCGCCCAGCACCGGCCGGTGCTCCACCCGCTCCCCGTACTGGAGGGTCCCGCCCAGCCGGACGCCCACCGCGCCCGCGAAGGCCGCCTCCGCCTGGCCCGCGTTCGGGCTCGGGTGCGCCGAACCGTCCCGCCGCCAGACCCGCCAGGCCGTTTTCGGCTGCGGCGCGGCGGCCACCGTGAGCAGAGCCGTCAGCCGGGCGCCCGGCCAGCCCGCCACGTCGTCCAGCCGGGCCGAGGCCCAGCCGAACCGGGCGTACCGCGGCGAGCGGTGGCCGACCATCGCGTCCAGCGTGTTCACCGCGCGGAACGCCAGCAGCCCCGGGGTGCCCGCCAGCGTGCCCCAGACCAGCGCGTTCACCACGGCGTCCGCCGTGTTCTCGGCCACCGACTCGACCACCGCGCGGGCGATCTGAGGCCCGTCCAGCGCGCTCGGGTCCCGCCCGCACAGGTGCGGCAGCCGCTCCCGCGCGGCCGCCAGGTCGCCCGTGGCCAGCGACCGGCCGATGGTGCGCGCCTCCCGGGTCAGCGAGGTGCCGCCCAGCACCGTCCAGGTCGCGGCGGCCGCCAGCGCGGCCCGGCCCAGCGGACGCCGGCCCACCGTACGGTCCAGGGCCACCGCGCCGGCCGCGACCGCGCCGACGCACAGCGCCGTGTACCCGGCGCCGGCCACCCGGTCGTCCTGCCACACCCGCCGCTCCAGCCGGGTCGCCGCACCGCCGAAGACGGCCACCGGGTGGCCGCGCCGGGGGTCGGCGAAGCGGGCGTCCGCGGCGAAGCCCGCGGCGGCGCCGAGCGCGAACGCGGCGGCGCGGGTCAGCGGGCGCACGGCGGGTTCGGCGGAAGGCCGCGTGGGGTCCGGCGGGGCGGGGCAGCCTGCATCGCGTGCGTGTCCTCACTCAGGGTCCGCGCCCTGGATCGACGTACCGGGGGCGAGAGTCTCCTGGCTTCCGGGTCGGACACACCCCCGGGCCTTCCAGCGGCTTCTGACGGTCCGCCGTGGCAATGTTCCGAGCGTGCTCCCCGGTGACAGTGGCGGGACCGCGCCGGACTCGCACCGGCTTCCTCTGCATGCCTCCGTTTGGCCCCAGGATCCCATCACGCGGCCGAACCGGGAGTCAACCGAGGTCACGGAGGGGTTGGTCACACCTCGGAGCCCCGTCGCCACCTCCGATCCGCCCGCCCCGCCCTGCCTGACGCCCGCCCAGCCCGAGGCCCCGCCGTGCCCCGGACGGCCCAGCCCGGTGGCCGCCCGCGCGGCCCCCCGGTGAACTGGTGCCCGGACACCGCCCGGACACCGTCCGGTCCAAGACCAGCAGAGCGGGGAGCGATATGCGTTGGGGAACCGCGGCCGTCGTGGCGGCCGCCGTCGTCGGCGCCGGGGCCGCCGGGGCCGCCGTCCTGGTGATCGGCCGCCGGGCCTCCGAACGGCTGGTCCACCCGGCGAGCGCCGCCCGGGAGTCCGGCCCCGTCCTGGTGCGGAGCCTCGCCGCGGGCCGGATCACCTTCAACCGCCGCCCCGAGAGCCTGCGCCCCGGCCGCTGGGCCGTGGAATGGGACGACCACGGCCACGCCGTCGTCGAGGAGGTCCTGCACAGCGACGAGAACGGCGTCACCCGCCGCCTCGTCCGCGCGGACCGGGGCACCCTCACCCCCGGCACCGAGGTCCGCTTCACCCCCCGCGTCCACCTCGGCGACCCCACCGAGGCGCTCGGCCTCCCCTTCACCGACACCGCCGCCGACGGCGAACTCGGCGCCCTCCCCGCCTGGCGCCTCGACGGCAAACGCGGCACCTGGGTGATCCTCGTCCACGGCCCCGGCGCCGACCGGCAGCAGACCCTCCCGGTCCTCCCCGTCCTCGACCGCCTCGCCCTGCCCGCCCTCGCCGTCACCTACCGCGGCGACCAGGGCGCCCCGGCCTCGCCGGACGGGCTCGGCCACTTCGGCGAGACCGAGTGGCGCGACGTCGAGTCGGCGGTACGGCTCGCCCTCGACAGCGGCGCCGGCCGGGTCATCCTGTACGGCTGGTCCCTCGGCGCCACCATGGCCCTCCAGACGGCCTCCCGCTCCGCCTGGGCCCATGCCATCAGCGGCCTCGTCCTGGACTCGCCGGTCCTCGACCTGCCCGCCACCGCCCGCCGCGGCGCCGCCCGGGCCGGCTACACCGGCGCCGCCGCCGAGCTCGGCGCCCTCGCCGCCGAGGGCCGCACCGGCGTCGACCTCGCCGACTTCAGCCGCATCGCCGAGGGCGCCGACCTGCGCGTCCCCACCCTCCTCCTGCACAGCCCCGACGACCAGGTCGCCCCCTTCCGCGCCGCCGAGCGCCTCGCCGCCGCCCGCCCCGGCGTGGTCAGCCTCCGGCCTTTCCCGGGCGCCGACCACGCCACCCTCTGGAACTCCGCCCCCACCCACTACACCGAACTCCTCCGCCGCTGGCTCACCCCCCTTCTCTGAACCCAGCCCCCCCGCGTGAGAAGTCACACCCGCGGGGCCTCCGTACGGAACCCGGACCTCACCTGTCGGCCACGGAGTGTGACCGGTCGGGCGGGTAGCGCGACCGCCGCCGCAAGGGTTGAGCCGTGATGGCATGACCCCGCCACCTGTTTCCGGCCAGGCGGTTTGCCTCTGTTGCCCGATTGTTGCCCGATCTTGGGGAGGTGCCGTCGACGGCCGCCCGTCCGTACAGCCAACCGGATGTGACAGAAGGCCGGTACAAGGGGAAGACTGCTCGACGTGACGTCTCGGAATCCGCGCGACCGTGATGCCCCGCTCCCTCCGACGATCGGTACTGGTGCGACGGTGACCCGTCTCCCCGGTACGGCCCACCGGCCCGCCGCCGGCAAGCCGGGCGGGGCCGGGGTACCCCGCCGACGAGGGCCCGCTGCGGCGCCCGGTCGGGGGAGGGTTCCCGTACCGGAGGGCTTCCCCGCGCCGGCCGAGCTGGCGCCGCTGGCCCGCCGGATGCTGGTGGACGCCGTCCGGATCGCCCGCTGGGCGGGGGACCTGGAAGAGGTCGACAAGCGGGGCGAGCTGCTGCCCGATGACGCCCGTGCGGCGGGTCGGGCGCTGGCCATGACGGTCGGCGCCGCCGCCAAGGCGTGGGGGCAGGCGCTGCTGGTCGGCCTGGTGGAGGCCAGGGACGGCGGTGCGGTCCCGGGTTGGCGCCTGCACGCCTGGGAGCACGACGACGAGGCGGTCGTCCGCGGCTGGTCGGCGCTGTTCGACGCCTGGACGCTGCTCGCCCCGGTGCCGCCCGCCGCCCTGCGGGGCGTGTTCGCGGTGCTGGCCGGCCAGGCGGTGGACCAGGCGCCGCAGCTGCTGTCGTTCCTGCACCTGGTGGCCGGTCCGGTGTCGGACGGCGAACTGCTGGAGCTGCTGCGCCGGGGGCTGGACGAGCGCCGGGTGGGCGGCACGGACGGTTCGGGCCTGTCGCCCGTGCCGCACGCCGCCTCGGCGGTCTCGGCGGTCCGCGGCACGTGCCGGGAGCCGCAGATCGACACCCCGCCGTCGCCGGCGGACGTGGCCGCGGTCCTGGACTGGATGCTGGACGGCCTGGCGGCCGTCGGGGCCGTGGTCCGCAGGGACGAGGCCGCCGAGCTGTCGCCGCTGGGCCACTGGGCGGTGCGGGCGAAGCTGGAGGAGATCTGCACGGTCGCGCAGACCGCGGCCGGGCACATCGAGCAGAGCGCCTTCGAGCTGCTGAACGCCTGCGCGGACTACTCGCCGGGCCCGGCGCGGGCCGAGTTCCGCGCCTGGGTGGCGGCCCGTCCGGCCGATCGGGCGGTGGCGGAGCTGCTGGACGCGGCGCAGGGGGACGACGCGCTGGTGCGCGGCCTGGCCTTCGAGGCGCTGCGGGTGGCCGGCGGCCCGGCCGAGCAGGCGGTGCGGGCATCGGTGGACGAGCCGGTGCTGCGCCCGTACGCGCTGTTGTGGCTGGCGGAACGCTCGGACGAGGGCGTTTCGCCGGCGGACGTGCTGGGGGCGGAGGACGCGGCCTGGCTGTGGGTGGACACGGCTGCGGCGGTGCTGGACCACGGCGAGACGGAGCTGCTGGTGGGCCACGTCGAGGGCGCCGCGGCGGGCGATCCGGTGCGGTTGTTCGCCCGGGCCCGGCAGTCGGGGCACCCGCGGGCGGCCTCGGTGCTGACGGCGGTCTCGGGCGTGCACCCGGATCCGGGCGTGGCACGGGCGGCCCGCCGCTCGGCGTTCAGCGTGCACACCGGCGGCGCGTAGCAGCGCCCGTCGAAGAACGAGCGCGACGAGGAGAAGAGCGGGCACGACGAAGAGGGGCCCGGATCCGACTGGATCCGGGCCCCTCTCGCGTACGGGAACGACTCAGCCGAGGCGGGACTCCGCCCGCCTGGCGCGGACGTCGCCGACCTTCTGTCCGACCTTGCGCCGGATGACCAGCAGCGGGGCCATCGCGGCGAGCGTGATCTGGGCGAAGGCACCGACGTGCATCAGGGCGTCGCCGCCGGGCAGGCCGGTCGCCCAGGCCGCGAGGCAGCCGATCGAGACGACGATCCAGCACAGCGTGGCGGTGGCCAGCAGCCCCTGGGGCTTGGGGTACTCGATCCGGCTGACCATGAGGTACGCGGCGCCGAAGATGGCGAGCAGACCGGGCAGGAACGGCGGGTCGAGCAGCACGATGGCGATGACCGTCATCGCGCCCATCGGGCAGGGCATGCCCTGGAACACCCCGGGCCGCATCTTGACGGCGGAGAAGCGGGCGAGCCGCAGGACGACCGCGAGCAGGACGGTGATCGCGATGAGCGCCGAGAGCTTGCTGTTGGAGCCCTGCGAGACCATGCCCCAGACGGCGACGAAGTAGGCCGGCGCGATGCCGAAGCTGATCAGGTCGGCCAGGTTGTCCAGTTCCGCTCCGAGGGCGGAGGAGCGGAGCTTGCGCGCCACCAGCCCGTCGAAGAGGTCGCACATGGAGCCGATGAGCAGCAGCGTGACCGCGGTGGCGGCGCTGTGCCGGTCGGGTGCGGCGTCCGGGTTGGTGATGTGCGGGACCAGGACCCCGGTGGTGATCGAGTAGATCGCCAGGAAGCCGCAGACGGCGTTCCCCAGGGTCAGGAAGTCGGCGGTGGACAGGTGCTGGGGAGAGCGCGGGGCGCGCAGCTCGCGGTCGCGGGCCCAGCGGCGACGGCGCAGGGCCGTCTCCTCGTCGTCCAGGCCGACGATTGTCTCAGGATCAGTCACGGTCAAGGCGCGTCACCCCGGCTGTGGTCTTCTGGCCGACCTCGACGCCGACCTCGACGCCGGCCGGCAGGTAGGTGTCGACCCGGGAGCCGAACCGGATCAGACCGATCCGGTCGCCCTGCTCGACCTTGGTACCGGCGGCGACGTACGGCACGATGCGACGGGCCACGGCCCCCGCGATCTGCACCATCTCGATGTCGCCGAGCTCGGTGTCGAAGTGCCAGACGACCCGCTCGTTCTGGTCGCTGTCCTTGTTGAACGCGGGGACGAAGCCGCCCGCGACGTGCTCGACCGACGTCACCGTGCCGGGCAGGGGCGCGCGGTTGACGTGGACGTTGAGCGGACTCATGAAGATCGCGACCCGGGTGCGGCCGTCCGGCCAGGCGTCGATGCTCTGCACCACGCCGTCGGCGGGGGAGATCACTCTGCCCGCGCCGATCTCACGCTCGGGGTCGCGGAAGAACCACAGCATGCCCGCGCCGAGCGCACAGGCGGGTACCGCTGCCAGGGCCCACTTGCCGCTGCGCCGGGTGAGGGCGGTGGTCACGGCGGCCGTGGCGAGGGTGGGGACGAACCAGGGGGTGGCTCCGCGCGCGATGGTCACGCGGGGTCGCCGACCGGCCGTCGTGGCTGCGAGGGCATCGCGGTCCGTGACGGAGGTGTGAGGGGACGGGCTGATGGGCATCGAAGACCTTTGTCGCGGGGGATCATGGCCGCTGGACGGGGGCCACCGCGGGATCGGGTAATAGAGGGACGGCTTGCTGTCCCGGTGGATGCTATCGGGAGCACACGGTGGGTGGGCAACCCGCCTGCTCGTTCACGTGTCCGGTGGAAGCGCGTGTGCGCGTCCCACCTCTACGACCGTAGCTCGCCCCGGTCCGGTTCCCAAGGGACCGGACGGGGCTGGTGACACTTGTCTCAACAGGCCTGTCGGCGGAACCCGGTGGGCGGAACGGGCCGTTCGCGGTCGCCGGGGGTGCGGGACACGGCCCGTCGAGGGTGTGCGGAAGCGGCCGCGGGGCGTGTCGCCGCAGCTGTACGCCCTGCGGCCGCTTCCGGAGGGCCGTGCCGGACCCCGGCGGACCAGGCCGGGGCCGTGATGGCACGGCGGGTGGCCGGGACGGGCCCGCACGCCCGTCGACCGGCGGTTCGGAAGGGGTCGTCCAGCCGGCCCGGAGCGCCCCGGGGGCCGCTCGTCGAGCCGGGGTGACCCGGTGCTCACTCCGCGATCCGGTACTCCTCCAGGAGTCGGCGTCCGACGATCATCTTCTGGATCTCCGCAGTTCCTTCACCGATGAGCAGCATCGGGGCCTCGCGGTAGAGCCGCTCGATCTCGTACTCCTTGGAGAAGCCGTAGCCGCCGTGGATGCGGAACGCGTCCTCGACGACCTCCTTGCAGTACTCGGAGGCGAGGTACTTGGCCATGCCGGCCTCGAGGTCGTTGCGCTCGCCGCCGTCCTTCTTGCGGGCGGCCATGACCATCATCTGGTGGGCGGCCTCGACCTTGGTGGCCATCTCGGCGAGCTTGAACTGGATGGCCTGGTGCTCGGCGATCTTCTTGCCGAAGGTGGAGCGCTGCTGGGCGTAGGAGATGCCGAGTTCGAAGGCGCGGCGGGCGACGCCGCAGCCGCGGGCGGCGACGTTGACGCGGCCGACCTCGACGCCGTCCATCATCTGGTAGAAGCCGCGCCCGGGGACGCCGCCGAGGACGCGGTCGGCCGGGATCCGGACGTCCTGGAGGACCAGCTCGGTGGTGTCGACGCCCTTGTAGCCCATCTTCTCGATCTTCCCGGGCACGGTGAGGCCGGGGACGGTCGGGTTCGGGCCGAATCCGGGGGTCTTCTCGATCAGGAAGGTGGTCATGTTCTTGTACGGGGTGCTGCCGCCCTCGTCGGTCTTGCACAGGACCGCGACGAGGGTGGAGGTGCCGCCGTTGGTGAGCCACATCTTCTGGCCGTTGAGGACGTAGGACTCCCCGTCCTTGACGCCCTTGGTGGAGATGGCCGAAACGTCGGAGCCGAGGCCGGGCTCGGACATCGAGAACGCGCCGCGGATTTCCCCGGCGGCCATCCTCGGCAGGAAGTGGTCCTTCTGCTCCTGGGTGCCGTGGGCGTTGATCATGTGCGCCACGATGAAGTGGGTGTTGACGATGCCGGACACGCTCATCCAGCCGCGGGCGATCTCCTCGACCACCAGGGCGTAGGTGAGCAGCGACTCGCCGAGGCCGCCGTACTCCTCGGGGATGGTGAGGCCGAAGAGGCCGAGCTGCTTCATCCCCTCGACGATGGCGGTCGGGTACTCGTCCTGGTGTTCCAGCTCGGTCGCGACCGGAATGATCTCCTTGTCGACGAAATCCCGCACGGTGGCGAGGATGTCCCGCTGGATCTCGGTGAGGCCGTCGGTCTGTGCCAGGCGTCCCATCGTGCGGCTCCGAAAGGTTGTGCGAGAAGGGGGAGCGGAGATAGCGGGGAGCCGGGTGGGTGTGGTGGTGGGAACAGGGCCCTGGTTCGGGGGGGAGACGGGGTAAGGCAGGTGGCCGGCCCCTCCGGGGTCTCAGGGGATTCGGGGCCCTAGGAGAGGGGAGTCGGGCGGCCGGGCTGCTCGCCGCCGCGCTCCTTGACGTACGTCTCGGTCGGCACCATCACCTTGCGGCGGAAGATGCAGACGACCGTGCCGTCCTGCTTGTACCCCTTGGTCTCGACGTACACGATGCCGCGGTCGTCCTTGGACTTGGACGGCCACTTGTCGAGGACGGTGGTCTCGCCGTAGAGGGTGTCGCCGTGGAAGGTCGGCGCGACGTGCCGCAGCGACTCGATCTCCAGGTTGGCGATGGCCTTGCCGGAGACGTCCGGGACGGACATGCCCAGCAGCAGCGAGTAGACGTAGTTGCCCACCACCACGTTCCTGCCGAAGTCCGTCGTCCGCTCGGCGTAGTTGGTGTCCAGGTGGAGCGGGTGGTGGTTCATGGTGAGCAGGCAGAAGAGGTGGTCGTCGTACTCGGTGACGGTCTTGCCGGGCCAGTGCTTGTAGACCGCGCCGACCTCGAACTCCTCGTAGGTGCGTCCGAACTGCATCGCGTCGGGCCTCAGCTTTCCGGGATCTCGAACTTGGTGGTGCGCTCCAGGCCGGCGGCCCGGCCCTTACCGGCGATGACCAGGGCCATCTTGCGGCTGGCCTCGTCGATCATCTCGTCGCCGAGCATCGCGGAGCCCTTGGCGCCGCCCGCCTCGGAGGTGCACCAGTCGTAGGCGTCGAGGATCAGCTCGGCGTGGTCGTAGTCCTCCTGGGAGGGCGAGAAGATCTCGTTCGCGGCGCCGACCTGGTCGGGGTGGAGCACCCACTTGCCGTCGAAGCCGAGGGCTGCGGCGCGCCGGGCGACCTCGCGGTAGCCCTCCTGGTTGCGGATCTGCAGGTACGGGCCGTCGATCGCCTGGAGGTCGTTGGCGCGGGCGGCCATCAGGATGCGCATCAGGATGTAGTGGTAGGCGTCGGCCGGGTAGCCGGCCGGCTGCTCGCCGACCACCAGGGACTTCATGTTGATGGAGGCCATGAAGTCGGCGGGGCCGAAGATGATGGTCTCCAGCCGGGGCGAGGCCTCGGCGATGGCGTCGACGTTGACCAGGCCCTTGGCGTTCTCGATCTGCGCCTCGATGCCGATCCGGCCGACCTCGAAGCCCATGGTCTTCTCGATCTGGGTGAGCAGCAGGTCGAGCGCCTTGACCTGTTCGGCGTCCTGGACCTTGGGCAGCATGATGCAGTCGAGGTTGGGGCCGGCGCCCTCGACGACGGTGATCACGTCGCGGTAGGTCCAGTGGGTGGTCCAGTCGTTGACCCGGACGACGCGGGTCTTGCCGCCCCAGTCGCCGTTGTTGAGCGCGTCGACGATGTGGTGGCGGGCGCTCTCCTTGACGAGGGGGGCGCAGGCGTCCTCCAGGTCGAGGAAGACCTGGTCGGCGGGGAGGCCCTGGGCCTTCTCCAGGAAGCGCGGGTTGCTGCCGGGCACGGCGAGGCAGGAGCGGCGCGGGCGCAGTCGGTTGAAGGTGGCGGCGGGCGACGGGTGGGCAGACATGAGGGTGGGTCGGTTCCTTCCCAGTGGTCAGCTGGTGGGCGCGGGTGCGGGCGTCCAGGGCTGGAGCTTGTTGGCGAGCCGGATCTCGTCCACGATCCGGCCGATGATGGTGGTGATGCCGAAGTCCTTCGGGGTGAACACGGCGGCGACGCCGGCGGCCTTGAGGGCCTCGCCGTCCGCTGCCGGGATGATGCCACCCACGATCACCGGGACATCCTGCACCCCGGCCCGGCGCAGCCGGCGCAGGACGTCGGGCACCAGCTCGCAGTGGGCGCCGGAGAGGATCGACAGGCCCACGCAGTGCACGTCCTCCGCGACGGCGGCGGAGACGATCTGCTCGGGGGTCAGCCGGATGCCCTGGTAGACCACCTCGAACCCGGCGTCGCGGGCCCGGACGGCGATCTGCTCGGCGCCGTTGGAGTGCCCGTCCAGGCCGGGCTTGCCGACCAGCAGGCGCAGCTTGCCGGAGCCCAGTTCCTCGGCGGTGGCGGCGACGGCGGCGCGCACCGCGGCCAGTTCCCCGCCGGGTTCGGCGGACACCGCGACCGGGGCGCCGCCGACGCCGGTGGGCGCGCGGTACTCGCCGAAGACCTCGCGCAGGGCGAAGGCCCACTCGCCGGTGGTGACGCCGGCCCGGGCGCAGGCGAGCGTGGCCGGCACCAGGTTGGCGTCGGTGGCCGCGGTGGCCTTGAGCTCGGCCAGCGCGGTCTGGACGGCGGCCTCGTCGCGCTGTCCGCGCCAGGCCTCCAGGGCGGCGAGCACGGACTGCTCGGAGGCCGGGTCGACGACCATGATGGCGGTGTCGAGGTCGGCCGTGAGCGGGCTCTCCTCGGTGGTGTCGAAGCAGTTGACGCCGACGATCCTGTCCTCGCCGGACTCGATCCGGGCCCGCCGGGCGGCGTGCGAGGAGACCAGGTTGGACTTCAGGTAGCCGGACTCCACGGCCGGAATCACCCCGCCCATGGCCAGCACCTTGGCGATCTCCGCCTCGGCGCCGGCCAGCAGGTCGGCGGTCTTGGCCTCGACCACCTCGGAGCCGTTGAAGAGGTCGCCGTACTCCAGCAGGTCCGACTCGTAGGCCAGCACCTGCTGGATCCGCAGCGACCACTGCTGGTCCCAGGGCCGGGGCAGGCCCAGCGCCTCGTTCCAGGCGGGCAGTTGGACGGCGCGGGCGCGGGCGTCCTTGGAGAGGGTGACGGCCAGCATCTCCAGGACGATCCGCTGGACGTTGTTCTCCGGCTGGGCCTCGGTCAGGCCGAGCGAGTTGACCTGGACGCCGTAGCGGAAGCGGCGCTGCTTCGGGTCCTGGACGCCGTAGCGCTCCAGCGTGACCTTCTCCCACAGCTGGGCGAAGGCGCGCATCTTGCACATCTCCTCGACGAAGCGCACGCCGGCGTTGACGAAGAAGGAGATCCGGGCGACCACCTCGCCCATCCGCTCGGCCGGCACCTGGCCGGAGTCGCGGACGGCGTCGAGCACCGAGATGGCGGTGCACATCGCGTAGGCGATCTCCTGGACGGGCGTGGCCCCGGCCTCCTGCAGGTGGTAGCTGCAGATGTTGATCGGGTTCCACTTGGGGATGCGGCCGACGGTGTAGGCGATCATGTCGGTGATCAGGCGCACCGAGGGGCCGGGCGGGAAGACGTGCGTCCCGCGCGAGAGGTACTCCTTGACGATGTCGTTCTGGGTGGTGCCGGTGAGCTTGGCGATGTCGGCGCCCTGCTCCTCGGCGACCACCTGGTAGAGCGCCAGCAGCCACATCGCGGTGGCGTTGATCGTCATGGAGGTGTTGGTCTGTTCGAGCGGGATGCCGTCGAACAGGGTGCGCATGTCGCCGACGTGGCCGACCGGGACGCCGACCCGGCCCACCTCGCCGCGGGCGAGGAGGTGGTCGGAGTCGTAGCCGGTCTGGGTCGGCAGGTCGAAGGCGACGGAGAGGCCCGTCTGGCCCTTCGCCAGGTTCCGCCGGTAGAGCGCGTTGGAGTCGCTCGCGGTGGAGTGCCCGGCGTAGGTGCGCATCAGCCAGGGGCGGTCGCGCTTGTGCTGATCGGTCATCGGGTCGGCCTCAGACGTTCCGGAAGCGGTTGATCGCCGGCAGGTGCTGCTCGCGCAGCGCGTGGTCGCGCACGCCCAGGCCCTCCTCCGGCGCCAGGCAGAGCACGCCGACCTTGCCCTGGTGCTTGTTGTGGTGCACGTCGAGGGCGGCCTGACCGGTCTCCTCCAGGGGGTAGACCTTGGACAGGGTCGGGTGGATCCGGCCCTTGGCGATCAGGCGGTTGGCCTCGAAGGCCTCGCGGTAGTTGGCGAAGTGCGAGCCGACGATGCGCTTGAGCGACATCCACAGGTAGCGGTTGTCGTACTGGTGCATGAAGCCGGAGGTGGAGGCGCAGGTGACGATGGTGCCGCCCTTGCGGGTGACGTACACCGAGGCGCCGAAGGTCTCCCGGCCCGGGTGCTCGAAGACGATGTCGACGTCCTCGCCGCCGGTGAACTCGCGGATCTTCGCGCCCAGGCGCTTCCACTCGCGCGGGTCCTGGGTGTGCTCGTCCTTCCAGAACCGGTAGCCCTCGGCGGAGCGGTCGATGATCGCCTCGGCGCCCATGGCGCGGCAGATGGCGGCCTTCTGGTCGTTGGAGACCACGCAGATCGGGGTGGCGCCGCCGGCCAGCGCGTACTGGGTGGCGTACGAGCCGAGGCCGCCGCTGGCTCCCCAGATCAGCACGTTGTCGCCCTGCTTCATGCCGGCGCCGTTGCGCGAGACCAGCTGGCGGTACGCGGTGGAGTTGACCAGGCCGGGGGAGGCGGCCTCCTCCCAGGTGAGGTGCTTGGGCTTGGGCAGCAGCTGGTTGGTCTTCACCAGGGCGATCTGGGCCAGCCCGCCGAAGTTGGTCTCGAAGCCCCAGATGCGCTGCTCGGGGTCCATCATCGTGTCGTTGTGGCCGTCCGGGGACTCCAGCTCGACGGAGAGGCAGTGCGCGACGACCTCGTCGCCGGGCTTCCAGGCGTTGACGCCGGCGCCGGTGCGCAGCACCACGCCCGCGAGGTCGGAGCCGAGGACGTGGTACGGCAGGTCGTGGCGCTTGGTGAGCGGCGACAGCCGGCCGTAGCGCTCCAGGAAGGAGAAGGTGGAGACCGGCTCGAAGATCGAGCTCCAGACGGTGTTGTAGTTCACCGCGCTGGCCATGACGGCGACCAGCGCCTCGCCGGGGCCCAGCTCGGGCAGGGCGACCTCGTCGAGGTGAAGGGACTTGCGGGGGTCCTTGTCGCGGCTGTCGAGGCCCGCGAACAGCTGCTCCTCGTCCTTGTGGAGCGTCACCGCTCGGTAGGACTCGGGAAGCTTGACGGCGGCGAAGTCCTCCGACGTGGCGTCGTTGCTGAGGATCGCGTCGAGGATTTCCTGCATGGCTGCCTCCGAAGGCGTACCTGTGTGAGGGCACAGGGCGTCTGGGGTAGCCGGGAGCGGACACCGGCTTCGCTGAGGTGGGTGGTGGGTGGTCGGGCTGGGCGCCCGGGGTGGACCGGGCCGAACGCGCACTGCTCCCGGGGTGTGGGAACGCCGGACGACGGCGCGCCGAGGTGGGGAGCCGCGGCGCCGCGACTGGTGAGTAACAAGGTAGTGGCACCCTGTGCCACTCGTAAAGACACCGGGTGTCACGAATTCCGGCGCGCTGGAGCGGCCCCTGAGCGCGCTGCGGCGGATATCGAAAGGGCCCGCGTCGACTGCTCGACGCGGGCCCTCGATATCGCCCTGAACTGGCTAAATGATGGGCTCAGGACTCCCTGGCGCCACTCAGTGCGGCCCGGATGCTGTCCACCACCACGTCCAGCGGAGCGTCCGTCCGGGCGACTGTGATGAGTACCTCACCTCCAGGACTGGCACTCAGTGCGCTCTCGGCCAGCACGTCACCGGGAGCCCCATTGGCACCCGGTGCCACCAGGGAGCCGCGGCGTCTGGCACCCGGCGTGCTGGAGGCCCAGAAGGTCCGCCGGATCACCTCGAAGGAGTGGTCCAGCTGCGCCTCCACGTCCCCGCGCCCGCCGGCCCGCAGCCAGCGCCGCAGCACGTGGTTGTGCGCCGCGACGACCGCCGCCGCCGACACCTCGGCCAGCATCGAGTCGTCCTCGCCGCCGCGCTGCCAGCCCGACGGGATGGACTCCCCGGTGTCGAAGCGGCCCAGCAGGTACCGGGTGAACAGCCGCTCGTACCGGGCCACCACGGCGATCTCCCGCTCGCGCAGCGCCGGGACCTGACGGATCAGCTGGTACCGCGCGACCGACACCCCCGGCGTCGAGGCGTACATCCGCAGCACCTCCTTGATGCCGCGGCAGACCACGTCCAGCGGGTGCTCCTCCGGCTCGGCGCTGGCCAGCAGGTCGGCCACCCGGACGAGGGTGTCGTCGTGGTCCGGGAAGATCGCCTCCTCCTTCGACCGGAAGTACCGGAAGAAGGTCCGCCGGGCCACCCCGGCGGCGGCCGCGATCTGGTCGACCGTGGTCTCCTCGTAGCCCTGCGAGGAGAACAGCTCCATCGCGGCCGTGGCCAGGTCCTGACGCATCTGCTGGCGCTGCGCCGCCGCCCGGCGGCTGCCCGGCCCCCCTTCCGGCCCGGTGCCCCCGGTCGAGGAGCCCGTCCGGTCGGCGCCGCGCGGTCCGGCGGAGTGCTGCGGGGTGGCTGACTGAACCCGATCCATGTCCGGAACGCTACACGGCCCCGGCGGTTCGGCCGCGGCCCTTCCCCGACGGACCGGTGCGACCGGGCCGGTGACGGCCGGTCTGGGCCAGCGCGCGGACACCGTCCCCGGGCTCCAGCCCGGTCTGGCCGGGCCGGACCCGGTCCCGGGCGGCGCCGCCTCGCGCGCGGCGGCGCCCCCGGCAGCCGGCGTGGTCACCGGCGCGCGTGGTCGCGGAAGCCGCGGCCGGTCTTGCGGCCCAGGCAGCCGGCGGCGACCAGGTGCTCCAGCAGCGGCGCGGCGGCCAGGCCCGGTTCGCGGAACTCCTGGTGCAGCACCTGCTCGATGGTCAGCGAGACGTCCAGGCCGACCACGTCCAACAGCTCGAACGGGCCCATCGGGTAGCCGCAGCCCAGCTTCATCGCGGTGTCGATGTCGTCCACCGTCGCGTAGTGCTCCTGGAGCATCCGCACCGCGTCGTTCAGGTAGGGGAAGAGCAGCGCGTTGACGATGAAGCCGGCCCGGTCGCCGCACTCCACCGGGTGCTTGCGGACCTCGGCGGTCAGCTCCAGCACGGTCGCGGTGACGTCCGGCGCGGTCAGCACGGTGGAGACCACCTCGACCAGCTTCATGGCCGGCGCCGGGTTGAAGAAGTGCATGCCGATCACGTCCTGCGGCCGCGAGGTGGCCGTCGCGCAGCTGATCACCGGCAGCGAGGAGGTGGTGGTGGCGAGCACCGCTCCCGGCCTGACGATCTTGTCCAGGGTGGCGAACAGCTCGCGCTTGACCGCCAGGTCCTCGGCCACCGCCTCGATCACCAGGTCCACCTCGGCCAGCTCGGCGTACTGGCCGACCGGGGTGACCAGCGCCAGCGCGGCGTCCCGCGCCTGCGCGCTCAGCCGGCCCCGGTCGACCACGCGCGCCAGCGACTTCGCCAGCTGCGCCTTGGCCCGGTCGGCCTTCTCCTGGCTGCGGGCGGCCAGCAGCACCGGGCGGCCGGCCTTGGCGAAGACCTCGGCGATGCCGGTCGCCATGGTGCCCGAGCCGCAGACGCTGACCGCGCGGACCTCCCGGCCCGCCACCGCGGCCCGCGCCGGGCCGGCCGCCGCGTCGACGGCCCTGGACGAGCCGGGCGCCTCGTAGGTGTAGAAGCCGCGGCCGGACTTGCGGCCCAGCAGCCCGGCCGCGACCAGCTGGCCGAGGATCGGGGCGGGCGCGTGCAGGCGGTCCCGGGACTGCTCGTACATCGCCTCCAGGACGGTCCGCGCGGTGTCCACGCCGATCAGGTCGAGCAGCGCCAGCGGGCCCATCGGCAGGCCGCAGCCGAGCCGCATCGCGGCGTCGATGTCCTCCCTGGAGGCGTACTTGGACTCGTACATCGCGGCGGCTTGGTTCAGGTACGCGAACAGCAGGCCGTTGACGACGAAGCCGGCCCGGTCGCCGGCCGCCACCGGCTCCTTGCCGAGGTCCCGGGCGAACGCGGCGGCGTCCTCGGCGACCTGCGGGGAGGTCAGCACCGTGCGGACCACCTCGACCAGCTTCATGCTGTGCACCGGGTTGAAGAAGTGCAGGCCCAGCACCCGCTCCGGGCGGGCGGTCGCGGCGGCGATCCGGGTCACCGAGAGCGCGGTGGTGCCGGTGGCCAGCACCGTCTCCGCCGGGCAGATCCGGTCCAGTTCGGCGAAGAGCTCCCGCTTCAGCTCCAGCTGCTCGGGCACCTCCTCGATCACCAGCTCGGCCCCGGCGGCGGCCGACAGCTCGTGGCCGACCGAGATCAGCGCCAGCAGCGCGGTGCGCTCCCCGGCGGTGATCCGCTCCCGGTCGACCGCGTGCGCGGTCGCCTCCTCGATCCGGGCCAGTGCCCGGGCGGCCGAGTCCTCGGTGGCCTCGATGCCGATCACCCGGCGGCCGCTCCTGGCGACGGCCACCGCGACACCGGCACCCATCGTGCCGAGGCCGACGACGGCGACTGTGGAAAAGGGACGCTCCATCTGTCCTGACTCCTAGTCCTGAAGGGCCCGCGCACGCCCCGGCGGCCGGGCCGCCGCGCCCGCGCGTGCGGCGGGGGCGGCCGCCGCCGGGGGAGGGTCCGCGCGCGGGGCTGGGGAGATGACGGGTTCCGGCACACCGCCGCGGCGGCCGGTCCGCTCCGGCCGAACTGAGGGGTGTGCCGTGGTGCTCAGGCGCTCAAGGGTGAAAGGAAGCGGCTCTGATACGAGGAAGGAGACCCGGCCCGCCGCGGTTCGCGGCGCCGGCCGGTGAATGACGCACCGCGCGCCCGCCGTGGACACGGCGACCGCAGGCCCCCGCCGGTGCGGCTCCCGTAGCCCGGCGGTGGTGCGTCCGGCCACTGTAGCGAAGCTACCCGCGAGTAGGAAGGGGTGCGGGCGTCACAAAAGGCATCGGGACGGCGGGGCGGGGCCTGGCGGCGGCCCGAACGGGTGAACGGGCGGACAGGCGTCCACGGGGACCACTCGATAGGGGAGTTACCCGGCCGCGACGGGCGGGGCAACATGGGGGCATGACCCTCGGAACCGCCGCCGGCCCCGCCGCGTCCGCCACCGGCTCCACCGGCCCGGCCGGAGGCCTCGGTGGGCACCTCGCCGCCGTCACGCTGCCCCCGTGCGCCGCGCGCGTCGAACAGGCCGAGGCCGCCGTCGACCGGCTGCGCACCGCCGCCGTCGACGCGGTGGCCGTCACCTGGGTGGACAACGCGGGCATCACCCGGGTCAAGGCCGTCCCGCTGGGCGCCCTGGTGCACGCCGCGCAGTGGGGCGTCGGCGCCGCACCCTGCTTCGACGTCTTCCTCGCCGACGACGGCATCACCACCAGCCCGAGCACCGGCGGCCCCACCGGGGACCTGCGGCTCTACCCCGACCTCGACCGGGTCGTCCCGCTGGCCGCCCAGCCCGGCTGGGCCTGGGCCCCGGGGGACCGGCACACCCAGGCCGGCACCCCGCACCCCGGCTGCCAGCGGCTGTTCGCCCGCCGGATGGAGGCCGCCGCCGCCGAGCGCGGGCTGACCCTGCGGGCCGGCATCGAGGTCGAGTGGGTGGTCGCCCTCGCCGGCGGCCCGCAGGACGAGCCGCAGTACCCGACACACGGCCCCGCGTACGGGATGCACCGGCTCACCGACCTCACCGACTACCTGCGGGACGTCCTGCGCGCCCTCGGCGAGCAGGGGCTGACCGTCCTGCAGATCCACCCCGAGTACGCCCCGGGCCAGTTCGAGGTCTCGGTGGCCCCCGAGGGCCCGGTCGGCGCCGCCGACACCTCCGTCCTGGTCCGGCACACCGTGCGGGCCGTCTCCGCCCGGCACGGCCTGCGGGTCTCCTTCGCCCCCGTGGTCGAGCCCGGCGCGGTCGGCAACGGCGGGCACCTGCACCTGAGCCTCTGGCGGGACGGCCACAACCTCGGCCACGGCGGCCCCGGCCCGCACGGCCTGACCGCCGAGGCCGAGGGCTTCCTCGCCGGGGTGCTCGGCGCGCTGCCCGAACTCCTGGTGCTGGGCTGCTCCAGCCCGGCCGGTTACCTGCGGCTGGTGCCCTCGCACTGGGCCGGCGCCTACCAGTGCTGGGGCCTGGAGAACCGCGAGGCCGCGCTGCGCCTGGTGACGGGCTCCACGGGGGAGCGGGCCGCCGCCGCCAACGCCGAGGTCAAGTGCTTCGACGCCAGCGCCAATCCGTACCTGGCGGTCGGCGCGGTGCTCGCCGCCGGTCTCGTCGGTCTCGACCGACACCTCTCGCTGCCACCGGAGTTCACCGGGGACCCGGCCGCCGCCGAGCCCGGCTCGGTGCCCCGGCTGCCGACCGGCCCGGCGGAGGCGCTGGCCGCGTTCGAGCGATCGGCGGTGCTGCGCGAGGCGCTCGGCGGGCCGCTGTACGAGGCGGTGCTGGCGGTGCGCCGGGCCGAGGGCGAGCAGTACGCCGTCGCCACCCCCGAGCAGCTGGTCGCCGCCACCCGCTGGCGGTACTGACCGGTGCCCGCCGGGGCCCTGGCGTTGCCCGGGCTGGTCGACCACCACTGCCACAGCGTGGTGGCGGCCGACCTCGCCGACGACACCCTGGCCGGGCTGCTCACCGAGTCCGACCGACCGCCCGCGCCCGGCTGTTCGCCCTTCGACAGCGCGCTCGGCCTGGCCGTCCGGCGCTGGTGCCCGCCCGCCCTCGGCCTGCCCGCGCACGCCCCGGCCGCCGACTACCTGGCCCGGCGGCGCGAGCTGGGCGGCGCCGAGGCCACCCGCCGGCTGCTGGCCGCCGCCGGGCTGGACACCTGCCTGGTGGACACCGGGCTGACCACCGCCGCGGGCCTTCCGCTGCTGCCGCTCGGCGAACTGGCCGCGGCCGCCGGGGCGGTGGTGCACGAGGTGGTCCGGCTGGAGTCGGTGGCCGAGGCGGTGGCGGGCCCGGCCGAGTCCTGGCCGCAGGCCGTCGGGGAGGCGCTGGCGGCCGCCGCCGCGGGTGCGGTCGCGGTCAAGTCGGTGCTCGCCTACCGGCACGGCCTGGCCGCCCCCGCCGAACGGCCCGCGCGGGCGGCCGTGGTGGCCGCGGCCGGCGCCTGGCTGCGCGGCGGGCGGGGCCGGCTGGCCGACCCGGTGCTGCTGCACCACCTGCTCTGGACGGCCGTGGACGTCTGCGCCGGGCTGGGCCTGCCGCTCCAACTCCACACCGGCTTCGGCGATCCCGACCTCACCCTGCACCGGGCCGATCCGTCGCTGCTGACCGGTTTCGTGCGCGCGGCCGAGCCGAGCGGCGTCCCGCTGGTGCTGCTGCACTGCTACCCGTACCACCGCCAGGCCGGGTGGCTGGCCCAGGCCTTCCCGACGGTGTACACCGACCTCGGGCTGACCGCCTCCTACACCGGCCCGCGGGTGGCGGCGGTGCTGGGCGAGATGCTGGAACTGGCGCCGTTCGGCAAGCTGTTGTTCTCCACCGACGCGTACGGGCTGCCCGAGTTGTACCTGGTGGGCGCCGCCCAGTTCCGGTACGGACTGGGGGCGGTGCTGGCCGACTGGCAGGCGGGTGGCGCCTGTTCGGCGGCGGACGCGCGGCGGCTGGCCCGGCTGGTCGCCGCGGACAACGCCCGCGCGCTGTACTCACTGCCCGGCGCACCGTAGCACGTCGGCGAACCGTCACTTTTTAACACTCTTCAACTCTGTTGACGTGTTGGGCCTCCGGACTCCTTGGTTCCGATGTTGGCCAACATGTGACGATTAGATGACTACCTCTTGCGCTTATCAGCGAATATTCATTAGCGTCCCGATCATTCCAGGCGCACCTGCCACACCGCAGCTGCCGCATGACGACTCGGGAGGGCCAACCCCTATGAGAGTTCCTCGGATCAGCCGGACCCGGTTCGCGGCGGTGGGCCTCGTGCTCGCCACCGCCGGCGCCCTCGCGCTCCCGGCCGGCACCGCCGTCGCGGCCCCCTCGGCGGGCTCGACGACCGGTCCGCTGCTCAGCTACGTCGTCAACACCAAGGCCAACCACGGCCAGGTGCAGAAGGTCGAGAAGGCGATCACCGCCCTCGGCGGCTCGGTGGTGTACTCGTACGAGCAGATCGGCGTCGTCATCGCCCGCTCGGACGACACCGCGTTCGCGCAGAAGCTGCGTCAGGCCAAGGGCGTCGACTCCGTCGGCGCCAGCCGCACCAAGGGCATCACCGCCGCCGACCAGGCCAAGGCCGAGGTCGCCGCCGAGCCCGCCGGCGCGCCCGCCGCCGGTCAGGAGCCGTACGAGGCCAACCAGTGGGACATGCGTCAGATCGGTGTCGACAAGGCGCACAAGCTCTCGCTCGGCAACCGCAACGTCACCGTCGGTGTGCTGGACTCCGGCATCGACGCGACGCACGAGGACCTGGCCGCCAACGTGGACGCCTCGCAGTCGGTCTCCTGCATCGACGGCGGCAAGCCGAACACCGACTGGAAGTCCTGGCAGCCCACCACCAGCGACCACGGCACCCACGTGGCCGGCACGATCGGCGCCGCCAAGAACGGCAAGGGCGTCGTCGGCATCGCCCCGAACGTGAAGCTGGCCGCGGTCAAGGTCGTCGACGACGGCGGGTTCATCTACCCGGAGTACGCGATCTGCGGCTTCGTGTGGGCCGGTGAGCACCAGTTCAAGGTGACCAACAACAGCTACTACGTCGACCCGTGGATGTTCAACTGCCCGAACGACAAGGACCAGGCCGCGATCAGCGCCGCCGTCCGCAAGGCGGTCTCGTTCTCGCAGCGCAAGGGCGTCCTCAACGTCGCCGCGGCGGGCAACGAGAACATCGACCTGGCGCACAAGACCGTTGACGTCGCCAGCCCGGACGACACCACCAAGGTGACCCGCCCGGTCACCAACGACTGCCTGTCGCTGCCGACCGAGCTGCCCGGCGTCATCGCCGTCTCCTCGGTGGGCGTCAAGGGCGACAAGGCGTACTACTCCAGCTACGGCAAGGGCGTCGTGACCGTCGCCGCGCCGGGTGGCGACGCCCGCTACCAGATCCCGGACACCCCGGACAAGAACGGCCGGATCCTCTCCACCATCCCGGGCAACAAGTACGGCTACATGCAGGGCACCTCGATGGCCACCCCGCACGTCGTCGGCGTGGTCGCGCTGCTCGCCAGCACCTTCCCGTGGGCCAACCCGGACGAGCTGACCGAGCTGCTCACCAACCAGGCGGAGTCGCACCCCTGCCCGACCGGCGAGTACAACCCGGGCGGCACCGGCGCGTACAAGGCCACCTGCGAGGGCGGCGCGGACGACAACGGCTTCTACGGCGCGGGCATCATCAACGCCGAGAAGGCGGTCCAGTGGTGGCGCTGACGCGCTGACCACGGCGACACCTGAACACTGAGCCGGGGAGCGGGCCCATCCGGGTCCGCTCCCCGGTCGCTTCCTGCCCGGGCCCCGCCCGGCCGACCTCTCCGGGCGAGCCCCGGCCCGCTCACTCGACGTGCTGGTCCCAGCCGGTCTCCACCGACGGCTTGCCGTGCAGGTCCGGGACTTCCTGGAGCCAGGCGGGCCGGCCGGCCCGGGTCCGGGCCTCCCGGCGGCGTTCGGCCTCGCGCAGCTGCTCGGGGGTGGCGAAGCCCTCCGGGAGCCACTGCGCGGAGAGCACCACCCGGGCGGCCAGGTGGGACACGTAGGCGTGCCGGACGGCGGCCGCCGAGTCGAAGCCGGGCTCGTCGGCCAGCCACTCGTCCGGGACGAGCGCCAGCACTTCCTCCAGCAGGCCGACGGTGACCAGCGGGCCGAGCTCCTCGTCGGCCAGCCGGACGTCCGGGGCCGAGCCGCCCAGCGCGTGCGCGCTGAGGTCGTAGCGCCTGCCGACCGCCGCCTCGGCGGTGGTCCAGCGGTGGTGGAAGATCAGCGCGGCGCCGTTGTCGATCAGCCAGAGCCGTCCGTGCCAGACCACCAGGTTGGGGTTGTGGACGGTGCGGTCGACGTTGCCGGTGAGGGCGTCCAGCCAGACCATCCGCCCGGCCTCGGCGGAGTCCACCGGGATCATGCCCGGCCGGTAGTCCCGCGCGCCGGGCAGCAGGTCCATCCCGAGGTTGAGGCCGCCGCTGGCCTTGAGCATGTCCTGGATCTCGGTGTCGGGCTCGTCCGCGGCGACGGCCGGATCGAAGTCCACCAGCCGCAGCTCGGGGACGCGCAGGCCGAGCCGCCGGGCCAGCTCGCCGACGATCACCTCCGCGACCAGCGCCTTGCGGCCCTGCGCGGCGCCGGTGAACTTGACCACGTAGGTTCCCAGGTCGTCGGTCTCCACCACACCGGGGACGGAGCCGCCGGACCGCAGCGGGTCGACGTAGCGCACTGCTGTCACCAGATCGAGCACACCGGCCACCCTATCCCGCCGCCCCGCCACCGCAGCGGCCCGTCCGGTCGGCCTCCGCCCCCGGCGCTGTGATTGGCTTGCCGGTGAGAATCGGAAGACCAGAAGACCACCGGACGAGGAGAGCAAGGCCATGGGACAGGTGCAGGCCACCACCGAGCGGGACTACGACGCCGCCCCCGAGCGGGTGTACGAGGCGCTGGCCGACTACCGGGTGACCCGTCCGAAGCTGCTGCCCCCGCAGTACAGCGAGTACGAGGTCCGGGTCGGCGGCACCGGCGCCGGCACCCAGGTGCACTGGAAGCTCCAGGCCACCGAGAAGCGCGTGCGGGACTGCCTGTTCACCGTCTCGGCGCCCTCGCCCGACCAGCTGGTGGAGAAGGACGCCAACTCCAGCATGGTGATCACCTGGACCGTCTCGGCGGCCGGTGAGGGCCGGTCGAAGGTCGTCGTCTCGGCCACCTGGCAGGGCGCGAGCGGCATCGGCGGCTTCTTCGAGCGCACCTTCGCGCCGAAGGGCCTGAACCGGATCCACGACCAGGTGCTGGCCAACCTGGCCGCCGAGGTCCGCTGAGTCCGCGAGCTCACTGAGTCCGCGAGCTCACTGAGTCCGCGAGCTCACTGAGTCCGCGAGCTCACTGAGTCCGCCGAGCTCACTGAGCTCGCCGAGTTCGTCGAGTTCGCCTTTCCCGCGGCAATTCGCCCGGGAATTCGAGCGGCCCGCCCACCCGTACGAGCGGAAAGCCGTACGGGTGGACGGCCCGCCACCTCCGGGTGACGAGGGCCGCCCGGCGCGGGGGAGCCACCCTAGGCTCGCCGCCGTGCATATGACGATCCTTCACATTTCACAGCCCGTGGACGGCGGAGTCGCCCGCGTCGTCGCCGATCTGGTCCGGGGGCAGCGCGAGGCCGGTCACCGGGTGCTGGTCGCCTGCCCGGGCGGCGGCCGGCTGGCCGAGGAGGCCGCCGCCGTGGGCGCGCTGGTCCATGACTGGCCCGCCGGGCGCTCGCCGGGCCCGGGCACCGCCGCCGAGGCGTGGCGGCTGCGCCGGATCGTCCGGGCGGCCGCGCCCGACGTGGTCCACCTGCACAGCGCCAAGGCCGGGCTGGCAGGCCGACTGGCGGTGCGCGGCGCGGTGCCGACCGTCTTCCAGCCGCACGCCTGGTCCTTCGCCGCCGTCGAGGGCCCGATGGCCACCGCCACCCTGCACTGGGAGCGCTTCGCCGGCCGCTGGGCGCACCGCCTGCTCTGCGTCAGCGTCCAGGAGCGGGCCGACGGCGTCGCCGCCGGGGTGAGCGCGGACTGGGCGGTGGTGCCCAACGGCGTGGACGTGCGCCACTACGCACCCGCCGACCGCCGGGCGGCCCGGATCGCGCTGGGCCTGGACCTGGACGCTCCGCTCGCGGTCTGCGTCGGCCGGCTGTGCCGCCAGAAGGGCCAGGACGTGCTGCTGGCGGCCTGGCCGGAGGTGCTGCGGGCGGTGCCGCAGGCCCGGCTGGCGCTGGTCGGCGGCGGCCCCGAGGAGAACCGGCTGGCGGACCTGGTCCGGGAGTCGGCCGAGCCGTCCCGGGTCCGGCTGGTCGGGGACGTGCCGGACCCGAGGCCGTGGCTGGCGGCGGCCGACCTGGTGGTGCTGCCCTCGCGCTGGGAGGGCATGGCGTTGGCCCCGCTGGAGGCGATGGCGGTGGCCCGTCCGGTGCTGTTGACCGACGTGCCGGGCGCCCGGGAGTGCCTGCCCCAGGCCGAGCGGGGGCGGGCGGTGGTGCCGCCCGAGGACGTGACCGCGCTCGCCACCCGAATGGCGGAAGCGCTGTCCGATTCGATCGAGTGTGAGCGACGCGGGGCGAGGCTGCGCGATCACGTGGTCGCCCGGCACGACGTCCGCACGGTGGTCGAACAGGTGGACGCGCTGTACCGCCATCTGCTGGGTGCCGGTCCGGCGGCCGGGCGGCGCCGGGCCCGTGTCCCAGAGCGGATCTGATCGTTTCACATGCCGTGAATGCCCGCCGATCCGGCGCCGTCGTATTCGCACCCTCAACCGGATAGGGACGAGGCGTCAAATCCGAAATACCTATTAATGGGCGGCTGGAATGAAACGGCAAGTCAACTTCCAGCCTACGCAGCCAGGTTATGTATTGTCGGATTTCGCCTGCTTCGTTTCGATTTCACGCCGGGAATTCGCGACTGAGCCCTTCATGGTCGCGCCTCGCGCGGCCGGGCCCGGTGCGAGAGGACCGAAAGCCGCCAGCGGTAGCAGGTGCTGTCAGGACCGCGCCCACCGGGCCGGGACGGCCGCTCCGCGCCATCCGGTGCCGGGGCGCCGTCACCCCGGGCACACAGCAGGGGAGTTCGTGCGCTGATGACTATTGACCACGACAGCGTGCCGCGATCCGGTCGGTCCCTGTCCGGCCCGCGGCGGCCCGGCACCGGGCTGCTCGACCGCCCGGCCGGATCCGCCCAGACCCGGACGGTGCCGCCGCCCCGCCGGCACCGCGGGGCGGTCCGATCCCGGCTCGCCCTGCCGCTCGCGCTGGTCCAGGTCGACGCGATCGCGCTGTGCACCGCCACCGGCCTCGCCAACCGGGCCGTCGACCCGGCCGTCCCGCTCGCGCCGCTGCTCGGTGCCGCCGCCGTCCTGCCCCTGCTGCTCGTGCTCAACCTGGTCGGCGGCCTCTACCGCACCCGGCTCACCCTCTCCGTCCTGGACGAACTGCCCGCGCTGGCCGTCCGGGCCGTCGTCGCCACCGCCTTCGCCGTCACCCTGGCCGGTTGCCTGGACGGCCGCTGGCCCGACTGCGGCCCGGCCACCCCGGCCCGGCTCACCGTCCTGCTCGGCGTCCAACTGCTGATCGCCGCCGTCGGCCGCGCCGTGCTCTACCACCTGGTCCGGCGGATCCGCCGCAGCCGCCCCAACCCCGTCCTGGTGCTCGGCGCCGGCCGGCTCGGCCGCCGGGTCGCCGCCGCCCTCAGCGAGCGCGGCGAGTACGGGATGCGCCCGGTCGGCTTCCTCGACGCCGACCCGCCGCTGCTCGCCGGCGACACCGACCTGCCCGTCCTCGGCGGCCGCGAGGTACTGGAGCGCGAGGTCCGCCGGCACCGGATCCACCACGTGGTCGCCACCGCCGGCGCCGCCGACGAGGCCGAGACCGCCGCCGCCCTGCGCGACGCCGCCCGGCTCGGCTGCCAGGTCTGGCTGGTGCCCGCGCTGCGAGAGCACGGCTCGCTGCCCGCCGGCCCGCTGGCCGGAGCCGACCACCTGTGGGGCTTCCCCTGCCTGCGGGTCGGCAGCCCGGCGATGCGCCGCCCCGGCTGGGCCGCCAAGCGCGCCTTGGACGTCACCGCCGCCGGGCTCGGCCTGCTGCTGCTCGCCCCCGTCCTGGTGCTCTGCGCGCTGGCCGTCCGCTTCGACACCGGCCCCGGCGTGCTCTTCCGCCAGCAGCGCACCGGGCTCGACGGCAAGGTCTTCACCGTCCTCAAGTTCCGCACCCTGCGCCCGAGCAACGAACACGAGTCGGCGACCCGCTGGAACATCTCCCAGGACCACCGGATGGGCGCCGTCGGCCGACTGCTGCGCCGCAGCTCGCTGGACGAGCTGCCGCAGCTGTGGAACGTGCTGTGCGGAGACATGAGCCTGGTCGGCCCGCGCCCGGAACGCCCCTACTTCGTCATGCGGTTCGGCCAGGCCTACCCCGAGTACGCCGACCGCCACCGCGTCCCGGTCGGCCTGACCGGCCTCGCCCAGGTCAACGGCCTGCGCGGGGACACCTCGATCGAGGACCGGGCCCGGTTCGACAACCGCTACATCGAGAGCTGGAGCCTCTGGCAGGACGTCAAGATCCTGTGCCGCACCGCGGTCCTGATGCTCCACCCGGACGGGAGCTGACCCGCGTGGCCCTGACCCTTCCCGCCGTCCCGCGGCTCGCGTTACGCAAGGCGCTGCCCGCGCTCGCGGACCGGCCCAGCCCGCTCGCCGCGGCGACCGTCCTGCTGGTCTGCGTGCCCACCGGTGAGAAGGACGTCGCCGCCGCCGTCCACGTCACCGCCGCCGACGTGGCCTCGCTGGCCCTGGTCGCCCTCACCGCGCTCAACCTGCTGCGCGGGCGGCTGCCCGCCGTCAGCCGCGCCACCTGCGTGCTGTTCGGCGGCATCGTGGTCGCCGCCGCCGTCGCCACCGTCGGCTCGATCGACCCGGCCACCAGCCTCACCGGCTTCGTCCGGCTCACCCAGGTGTTCGTCCTGGTACCGGCCGGGGTGCTCTGCTCGCTGCGCGACCGCGTCGACCAGCGGCTGGTCCTCGGCTCCTTCGTGCTCGCCGCGCTGATCCAGGGCGTGGTCGGCGCGCACCAGTACCTCACCCGGACCGGCGCCTCCTACACCGGCCAGCCGATCCGGGCCGTCGGCACCTTCGGCGCCCTCGACATCATGGCGATGTCCACGGTCGTCAGCTACGGCCTGCTCGCCGCCCTGGCCCTGGCGCTCGCCGAGCGCCGCCCCGGCGGCGACGTCCGGCTGCGCCGCGCCATGTTCGCGGCCGCCGCCTTCCTGGCCTTCCCGCTCGCCGTCTCGTTCAGCCGCGGCAGCTGGATCGCCACCGCCGCCGCGGCCACCGTGCTGCTGCTGCGCGCTGACGCCCGGCTCGCCGTCCGCGGCGCCGTCCTCGGCCTGGCCGCCGCGGTCGTCCTGGTCGGCGGCCTCGGCCTCGGCGCCTCCGGCGTCACCGAGCGTCTCAGCTCGATCGGTTCCGTCTCCGCCGCCCCCGACCAGTCCGTCTCCGACCGCTACGACCTGTGGTCCACCGCCGGGCGGATCTGGCAGGACCACCCCGTCCACGGCGCTGGCCCCAAGGCCTTCCAGCAACTGCGCGACAGCCACGCCCCGCTGCGGCTCTCCTCCGGCAGCGACGCCGCCGACCCCACCATCGGCTTCCAGCGCGAACCGCTGCTCTCCCCGCACAACATGTACTTCCTGGTGCTCAGCGAGCAGGGTCTGATCGGCATCGTCGCCTACGCCGCGCTCTTCCTCGGTCTGCTGCTCGGCTGCCTGCGCCACTCCCGCGGCCCGGCCCTCGCCGCCCTGGCCCTGCTCACCTGGGTGCTGGTCGACTTCCTGTACGCGGACATCGGTGGCACCACCACCGTGCTGACCTCCGTCGTCCTCGGCCTCGCGGCCCGGGCCTGCGTCGCGGAGGCCGACCCGCGATGACCACCGACCAGCCGGCCCTCGCCTCCGCCGTGCCCGCCCCGCGCGGCGCCGCCGACGGCCCGCCGTCCGGGCCCGACCCGGCCCCCAGGCGCGGCTTCCTCGCCAAGGCCTTCGGCATCACCGCCGTCCTCAGCGCCGCCGGATCCGGCCTCGGCCTGCTGCGCGACCTCCTGCTGGCCCGCTACTTCGGCGCCAACCAGGGCACCGACGCCTTCCTGGTCGCCTGGACCGTCCCGGAGACGGCCGCGCCGCTGCTGATCGAGGACGCCATGTCCTTCCTCATGGTGCCCGCCTTCGCGCTCGCCCTGGTGCTGCGCGAGGAGGACCCGGACGCCCCCGACCCGGTCCGCCAACTGGTCCGCGCCACCCTGCCCTGGCTGCTGCTCGCGCTCAGCGGGCTCGCGCTGGCCGCCGCCCTCGGCGCCCCGCAGCTGGTCGAGCTGCTCGCCCCCGGCCTGGCCAACCCCGGCCTCGCCGTCACCTGCACCCGGATCACCGCGATCACCGTGCTGCCGTTCGGCGTGGCCGGCTACCTCGCCGCCGCGCTGCGCGCCCACCACCGCTTCACCGCGCCGGCCGGCATCTACGTCGCCTACAACGTCGGCATCCTCGCCGTGCTGCTCGGCTGCCAGTCCTTCCTGGGCGTGCGCTCCGCCGCCCTGGGCGTCGCGCTCGGCAGCCTGCTGATGGCCGGCCTGCTGGTCGCCCCGTTCCTGCGCCGGCTGCGCCAGGGTGCGGGCCCGGGATCGCACCCCGGCGCGGGCCGCGCCGGCCGCTCCCGCAAGGCGCTGGTGCTGATGCCGTTCGCCCTGCTGCCGGTGGCCGCGTTCACCCTGACCCGCCAGTCGCAGGTCTTCGTCGAGCGCTACCTCGGCTCGGCGCTGCCGCCCGGTACCATCTCGCACCTCAACTACGCCGCCAAGGTCTCCCAACTGGCCATGACGGCCGGCATCCTGATCTGCACCGTCACCTTCCCGCTGGTCGCCCGGGCGCTGGCGGCCGGGGACCTCGCCGCCGCCCGGGACCGGGTCGAGAAGGACCTCGGCCAGGCCGCGGCGGTCGTCCTGGGCGGCACCGCCTTCCTGATGGCCTGCGCCCCCTCGGTGGTCTCGCTGCTCTTCCAGCGCGGCGCCTTCGGCCCGCAGGACACCGCCGCCACCGCCGCCGTCATCCGGGTCTACAGTTTCGGCCTGCCCGCCCAGGCGCTGATCGGCGTGATGATCCGCCCGTACTTCTCGCTGCGCCCGGTGGTCCGCCGGGCCGACGATCCGGGCACCGAGGACGGCGGCCGTCGGCTGCTGGACTGGTTCCCGGTCGCCGCGATGCTGCTCGGCCTCGGCGTCACCGTCGTGGTCAGCCTGCTCGCCACCCCCCGCTTCGGCGCTCTCGGGCTCGCCGCCGGGAACGCGGCCGGCATCACCGCCACCGCCGCACTGCTGCTGCACGGCCTGGTGCTGCGCGGCATCCCGCTGCGGCTGCGCCGGGTGCTCGGCGGCCACGCCCGGCTGGTGGCCGCCGCCGGCGGCGCCACCGCCCTCGGCGCCGCCGTCGCCGGGCTGGCCGCCGGCCCCCTGCTCTCCACCCTCCTCGGGGGCCTCACCGTGGCGCTGGCCTTCGCCGTCCTCGGCACCGGCCTCGGCGCGCGTGAGGTGCGCGGTCCGGTCCTCGCCGTGGCCCGGGCCCTGAACCCGCCAACCGTCGCCGATGAAGGGAAGCTTCCCCATGGACAATGAACGGGGAACCGTCCGTTCGGCCCAGGCGGGCGTCCGCCGCCAGGCCGTACCGGCCGCAGCCGCACCACGTGGCGACCTCCCGTACACCGACCCCGCCGGGCCGAAGGCGCAGCTGCCCAGGAGCCGCCGCCCGCTCGGCGAACCGTCCGGCCCCGGTTCCTCCTCGCCGTGGATCCTGATGTACCACTCGGTGGCGGTCGAGAAGGAGGACCCGTACCAGCTGACCGTCAGCCCCGAGCGGTTCGCCGAGCAGGTCGCCTGGCTGCACCGGCGCGGGCGGCGCGGCGTCTCCGTGCGCGAGCTGATGCGGGCCCGGGCCGTCGGCCGGGACGGCGGACTGGTCGGGCTGAGCTTCGACGACGGCTACGCGGACTTCGCGCGCCACGCCGTGCCGATCCTCCAGGCGTACGGCTTCACCGCCACCGCGTACGTGGTCGCCGACCTGCTCGGCCAGGACAACGGCTGGGACGCGAAGGGGCCGCGCAAGCAGCTGCTCACCGTCCAGGAGGTCACCGAACTCGCCGCCGCCGGTTGGGAGATCGGCTCGCACGGCCTCGGCCACCAGGCGCTGCCCGGCCTGCCGGCCGATGTCCTGGCGGTGCAGACCCGGGAGAGCCGGCGCCTCCTGGAGGAGGTGGTCGGCGGCCCGGTCACCGGCTTCTGCTATCCGTACGGCGCCGTCGACCTGCCCGCCACCGAGGCCGTGCGCGACGCCGGCTACGACTACGCCTGCGCCATCGCGCACTCCCCGCTCACCGGCCGCTTCGCGCTGCCCCGCTGCTACGTCGGCGACCGCGACGGCGCCTGGCGGCTGCGCGCCAAACGTGGCCGGCAGCGGCTGCGCGACGCCGTCACCGAGCTGCGCCGAAGCCCCCTGGCCGCCCGGCGGGGGGCCCGGCCGTGAGGGTCCTGCACATCGTCACCGGCCTCGCCTCGGGCGGCGCCGAGCGCCAACTCCACCTGCTGCTGAGGCACTTGCCCGCACACCAGCAGTGCGAGGTGGTCGCACTGACCAACCCCGGCACGGTCGCCGCCGCGCTGCGCGCCGACGGGGTGACCGTCCACCACCTCGGCATGCGCGGCAACCGCGACCTGGGCGCGCTGCCCCGGCTGGTCCGGCTGGTCCGCTCCGGCCGCTACGACCTGGTGCACACCCACCTGTACCGGGCGCAGCTGTACGGCCGGCTGGCGGCCCGGCTCGCCGGGGTCCGCACGGTGGTCTCCACCGAGCACTCGCTGCACGCCGGGGTGATCGAGGGCCGCCCGGTCACCCGCGGCGTCAAGGGCCTCTACCTGGCGGCCGAGCGACTCGGCAGCACCACCGTCGCGGTCTCCCGGCAGGTCGCTCAGACGCTGCACTCCTGGGGCGTCCCACCGGCCCGGGTCGAGCTGATCCCCAACGGCATCGACTCCGCCCGCTACCGCCGCCCGGCCGCAGACCGGGCCGCCACCCGCCGCCGGCTGCGGGCCGAACTCGGCCTTCCGGAGGGGAGCTGGGTGGTCGGCGGAGTCGGCCGGCTGGTCCCCGGCAAGCGCTTCGAGGTGCTGCTGGAGGCCCTCGCCGCTCTCGACCCGGCCGCCCGGCTGGTGCTGGTCGGCGCGGGCCCGGAGCGCGCCGCGCTGGAGCACCGGGCCGCCGAACTCGGCGTCTGGGAAAGGCTGGTGCTCACCGGCGAGCGCGACGACGTGCCCGACCTGCTGACCGCCCTGGACGTGCTGGCCGCCCCCTCCACCGCGGAGACCTTCGGCCTCGGCATCCTGGAGGGCCTCGCGGCCGGCCTGCCGGTGCGGCACAGCGCCTGCCCGGCGCTCGACGAACTGCCGCCCAGCGCCGCCCCGCAGGCCCGCCGGATCCCGTCCGAGGGCGCCGCGTACGCCGCCGCGCTGCGCGACCTGCGGCACCTGAACGACCACAACTCCGATCCGCTGCCGCACCCCCCGGCGGTCGGCCACTACGACATCGCCCGGGTCGCCGCAGACCTGGGCGCCCTCTACGACCGGCTGGCCCGCGCTTGACCGCCCGCCGCCGCCGGAACCGCCGTCACATACCCAAGGAGTCACACCCATGACCACACCGCGCCGAAGGGCCCGCCACCTGGTCCGCCGCTGGTGGCCGGTGGCGCTCGCGGTGCCGCTGGGCGCCGCGGCCGGCGCCGGGTACGCCGTCGTCTCGCACCCCTCGTACGCCGCCAGCGCCTACGTCCTCGTGGTGCCGCAGAACCCGGGGGAGGCCGCCACCGCGACCAACTTCGCCCAGGCGTACGGGCGGTTGGCGGGCCAGCCGCAGGTGCTCGCGGTGGCGGCCGCCGAGACCGGCCACACCCGTGCCGAGCTGGAGTCCCTGGTGCACGGGACCACCTCCCCGGACGCCCCGATGATCGAGATCACCGGCACCGGGACGCGCCCCCAGGAGGCGGCCCAGACCGCCGACGCGGTGGCCCGCTCGTTGGTCTCCTTCGCGAACACCAGCAGCAGGGACACCAGCGTCCGGCTGGTGACGCTGGCCCCGGCCGCCGAGCCGGACAAGCCGACCACCCCGTCCGCCACGCTGGACGTCGCGGTCGGTGGCGCGGCCGGGCTGCTGGTGGGGGCCCTGGTGATGATGACCCGCCGCCGGGGCGAGGCCGCCCTGCCGGAGGCCGCCGAGCCCGCCGAGGCCGCCGGGGCCCCGGTGGAGCCGACGACGCCGGCCACCCCCCGCCCGCGCGGCGAGGAGCCGCCCGCCGCCGACCAGGCCGGCAAGACCGGCCAGGCGGAGGAGACCGAGAAGGCCGGGAAGGCGGAAGAGAAGCCCGAGAAGGCGGAAGAGAAGCCCGGGAAGGCCGCTGCCGCGAAGAAGAGCGCCGAGGAGCCCCCGGCCAAGGAGAAGGCCGCGGCCGGGAGCGGGCGATGAGCACTGAGACCCGGCACGCCGGCCTCCCCGCCCAGCCGGCTGCGCCGGGCTGGACCACCGAGCTGCGCCGTGAGGACGACGCTCTGGACACCCTCGCCGAGGAGTGGGACGACCTGGCCGCCCGCTGCCGGACCGCCACCTTCTTCCAGGCCGCCGACTGGCAGCGCTCCTGGTGGCGCCACTACGGCAGCCCGGGCAGCCTGCTGGTGGTGCTCGTCCGTCGGGACGGCCTGCTGGTCGGCGCGGGTGCCTTCAGACGCCGCGGCGGCCCGCTCGGTGGGCTGACCGCCCTGGGCGCCGGGCTGGTCGACTACTCCGACGTGCTGCTCGACGACGACTGCGCCGACCGGGCCGCCGCCGAGTTCGCCGCCGCCCTCCCGCTCACCCGCCCGTGGCACTCCCTGGAGCTGCGCGAGGTGCACCCCGAGGCGGCGGTGCAGCGGGTGTACGAGCACTGGCACGGCCGACGCCGCCGCTACCAGGACTCGCTCTGCCAGTACCTGCCGGCCGTCCCGATGGACCGGCTGCTGAAGCGGGTGCCCGGCAAGACCGCGCAGCGCAGCCGGGTGAAGCTGCGCAAGATCGCCGAGGCCGGGGTGCAGGTCAGCTCGACGCCGGCGGCCGAGGTGCCGGCGGCGCTGGAGGGCCTGCTGCGGCTGCACTTCCTGCAGTGGCAGGAGCGCGGCGTCACCCCGGAGCACCGCACCGAGCGCTTCGCCCGCCACCTGACCGAGTCCACCGTCGGCCTGGTCGCCACCGGCAGGGCGGCCGTCCACCAGTTCCGGCTGAACGGCGAACTGGTCGCGGTGAACCTGCTGCTGCTCTGCCCCTCCTTCGGCGGCCTGTACATGTACGGCGCGCACCCGGTGCTGCGCGAGCGGCTGGACATCGCCGGGCTGCTGTTCAGCGCCGCCCTGGACGAGACGGTCGGCGCGGGCGTCCCGCTGCTCGGCCTGCTGCGCGGCCAGGAGCCGTACAAGCAGCGCTGGCGGCCGGACCAGCTGTCCAACCAGCGCCTGCTGTTCGGTCCGCCCGGGCCGGCGCCGGCGGCCGTCGCCCGGTCCGGCGCGGTGCGCGTCCGCCAGCAGGCGGCGCACGTGCTGCGGACCCGCTTCCCGCGGCTCAAGGAGGCCCTGCTGGCCCGCCGCCGCGGCTGACCGCCCCCGCCCGGGCTCAGCGGCGGGCGGGCGTCCGGGCCGCCGACGGGCTCGCGGACGGGCTCGCCGAGGGGCTTGCCGACGTGGTGGCCGAGGGGCCCGGCGACGGGCTCGCGGACGGGCCGGGCACCACGCTCGGGGCCCCGGGCACGGCCGAGGGCGTGGGCGGGCGCGGCGGGACGATCGGCGGGACGGGGGCCTGGGGCGCCGTCGGCACCACCGCCGGCGCCCCCTTCGACCCGGACATCAGCTGCTTGAACCGGGCGGCGGAGCGCGGGTTGCGGTCGCACTCGAAGAAGCCGTGCGGGCAGTAGTCGGTGACGGTCTGGTAGGCGGTGTCGTGGGTGCGCATCCACTCGACCATCCGCTGCACGAACTCCGGGTTGTCGCCGTTGCGGAACAGCCCCCACTCCGGGTAGGAGACCGGCTTGCCGCGCTTGGCGGCGAACTCCACCTGGTCCTGAAGCCCGTACGGCTCGCGCACGTAGTCGTCGAAGGTGCCCCCGGCGGGCTGGTCGTAGTTGTCCATGCCGATGATGTCGACCACGTCGTCGCCGGGGTAGCACTTGGTCCACGGGATGGCGTCCAGGCCCCGGTTCGGGGTGAAGTCGAAGCGGAACCGCTGCCCCGGCACCGAGCGCATCACGCCGACGATCCGTCGCCAGTACGCCTTCCACGCGGACGGGTCGGGCTTGCAGCGGTGCGTGTAGGTGACGCCGTTCATCTCCCAGCCGAGCGTGAGCACGGTGTCCGCGCCGCCGAGGGACACCAGCCGGTGGGCGAGCCGCAGGAAGTGCCGGTCGAAGTCCCCGCGCGCGCCCTGGGCGAGCAGCTTGGCGACCTCGCCGTCCGGCACGTTCGCCTCGTTGGGCACCAGCATCGGCACGCCGAGGACGAGCGTCCGGGACGGGTCGGCCAGCCGCCACTGCGACCACATGCCGAGCACCATCAGCTCGCCCTCGACGTCGGCCCAGCTGTTGCCCGCCAGGTAGGTGTGGCCGACTTGCAGGTTGGCGTCGCCCAGCCACTGCGCGTACCGGCCGATCTGCGGGATGTAGTCGTCCCAGGAACCGACGAAGGCGCCGAACGGCGGCTCGTGCTTGGGCCGCTGGACGGGCGGGCGGGGGGCGGCGCCGCGCGGCTCGAAGGCGTCCGAGGAGAGGGTGTGCCGTTCGGTCTGGCTGAGCGGCGACCCGGCCGGGACGCTGGCCGTGGCCATCAGCAGCAGGGCGGCGGCGGCCAGCGTCAGGCGGCCGATTCGCATGGTCTCTCCTCCGGGCGTCGCGGGGCGGGGGCGCGCTGGACGGACCGTGGCGCTCCGCTCGCCGACAGTAGGCCCGGCGGGCGTCGGAAAAGCCGAATGTCACCCTAAAGTGGGCGGTATTCGAACGCCGTCTGCCGCAACGCCCGGCCGGGCCTCGCCGCGTGTATCAGCTCTGTAACGGTCCGGCCGGGCCCCGGCGCCGGGCCCCGGAGCGGGCGGCGGCCCGGCCTCGGCACCGACGGTGCAGGTGGGCGGGCGGGTGCGCGGGGAGGGCGCGCGCGGCCGGACGCGCGGTCCGAGGGGTGGGGCGGGGGCGATTCCAGGCTGACTCGCGTGCCCGGTGAAAGGTACGCTCCGGCCGTGTCCTGGAAGCCGCTGCGTGTACTGACCCCCCGCTCGATCCTGCCTGCCCTGGCGGTGATGCTGGTCCTTGCGGCCGGTGCGGCGGCGCACGCCAACAAGCCGGTGCCGTTCGGCGACCGGGTGGCGGGGCCGGGCGAGGCGGAGGCCACGCCGGTCAGCACGCAGTCGCTGAGCACGGCCGACCTGGATCTGAAGGTCGGCCCCGGACTGGAGGCCTTCCACCGGCAGAGCGGCGAGCAGGCCTGGTCCTACCGCCGCGAGGGCGCCACCGCGCTGTACCTGTCGATGGCGGGGGACAACGCCATCGTGGTCTGGGACGACGGCCTGGTCACCTCGGTGCGCCCGGGCGACCACGAGGTGCGCTGGCACCGGGCGGTGCCCGGCCTGGCGGACTGGCTGCGCGGCGACGGCGAGCCCGGCGCCGACAAGCGCACCGACGCGCAGCGCAAGGAGCTGGCCCAGGAGCGGGCCGCGGCGGCCCTGCACACCGTCCCGCAGGGCGGCTCCGCCTGGGTGGCCGTGGTGACCCCGAACCTGACCATGGGCCTGCGCGACGCCGACGGTGACCTGCGCTACAACTCCAAGCCGCCCGGCAGCTGCGTCTACGACCCGCTGCGCACGGTCGGCACCGAGTACGCCGTGCTCGTCCCGCGCAGCTGCACCAACAGCGCCGGGCAGGCCGTCTCCGGCGGCATCAACGGGTACCGGCTGGACAGCACCGGCTGGCAGCTGAACACCGGCCCGAGCGCCTCGGTCAAGGCGCTGGACGGCAGCCGGGTGCTGATCACCGACGGCCCGATCGTTCCGGCCCGGGTGTTCGACACCAAGGCGGCCGCCCCCGAGGCGGCCTGCGGCAGCCCGTCCGCGCCGTTCGCGGCGGTCCGTCCGCAGGGCGGCTGCACCGACCCGGCGGCGAGCCCGGCCCAGGACGCCCCGGTGGGTCAGGACGCCCCGGTGGGCGACCAGGTGCCCATGCAGCCCCAGGCGCAGCAGCCTCAGCAGCCCCAGCAGTCCCAGCAGTAACGCCGCCCGCCGGTACCCCTGGGCGGTAGCCCCGGGGGTTTCCGCGCGGCCCGGTAGACTTGCCGTCATGGCTGACTTCTCCGGGCAATAGCGGGCGCGCGGCACCGCCTCGTGCGCTGTGCCGACCACCGACGACGCCCCTTCCCGCTGCCCGGCCCCAGGCCCCGTCCGGCCGCCCGCCCACGTCCCAGGAGTAGTTTCCGCCATGATTTCCGCCAACGCCCTTGAGCTGCGCGCCGGTGCCCGAATCCTGATCGAGTCCGCGAACTTCAAGGTCGCCGCCGGCGACCGGATCGGCCTGGTCGGGCGCAACGGCGCCGGCAAGACCACGCTGACCAAGGTGCTGGCCGGCGAGGGCATGCCGGCCTCGGGCACGGTGACCCGCTCCGGTGAGGTCGGCTACCTCCCGCAGGACCCGCGCACCGGCGACCTGGACGTCCTCGCCAAGGACCGCATCCTCTCCGCCCGCGGCCTCGACACCGTGCTCAAGAAGATGCGCGAGAACGAGGACCGGATGGCCAACGGCCAGGGCGCCACCCGGGACAACGCGATGAAGAAGTACGCGCGCCTGGAGACCGAGTTCCTCACCAAGGGCGGGTACGCTGCTGAGGCCGAGGCCGCCACCATCGCGGCCGCCCTGGGCCTGCCGGACCGCATCCTGAACCAGGAGCTGCACACCCTCTCCGGTGGTCAGCGCCGCCGCGTCGAGCTGGCCCGGATCCTGTTCTCGGACTCCGACGTGCTGCTGCTCGACGAGCCCACCAACCACCTCGACGCCGACTCGATCGTCTGGCTGCGGGACTTCCTGAAGACCTACAAGGGTGGCTTCATCGTCATCTCGCACGACGTCGAGCTGGTCGAGACGGTCGTCAACAAGGTCTTCTACCTGGACGCCAACCGCTCCGCCATCGACGTCTACAACATGGGCTGGAAGCAGTACCAGCAGCAGCGTGAGGACGACGAGAAGCGCCGCAAGCGCGAGCGGGCCAACGCCGAGAAGAAGGCCGCGACCCTCAACTCCCAGGCCGACAAGATGCGGGCCAAGGCGACCAAGACGGTGGCCGCGCAGAACATGGCCCGCCGTGCCGAGAAGCTGCTCTCCGGCCTGGAGCAGGTGCGCCAGAACGACAAGGTCGCCAAGCTGCGCTTCCCGGACCCGGCGCCCTGCGGCAAGACCCCGCTGACGGCCAGCGGGCTCTCCAAGTCCTACGGTTCGCTGGAGATCTTCACCGACGTCGGCCTGGCCATCGACCGCGGTTCGCGGGTCGTCATCCTCGGCTTCAACGGCGCGGGCAAGACCACCCTGCTGCGGATGCTCGCCGGGGTGGAGCAGCCGGACACCGGCGAGGTGATCCCGGGCCACGGCCTGAAGATCGGCTACTACGCCCAGGAGCACGAGACCCTGGACCCGGACCGCACGGTGCTGGAGAACATGCGTTCCTCCGCGCCGGACACCGACCTGGTGCAGATCCGCAAGATCCTCGGTTCCTTCCTGTTCTCCGGCGACGACGTCGACAAGCCGGCCGGGGTGCTCTCCGGCGGTGAGAAGACCCGGCTCGCGCTGGCCTCGCTGGTGGTCTCCAGCGCCAACGTGCTGCTGCTCGACGAGCCCACCAACAACCTCGACCCGGCCAGCCGCGAGGAGATCCTCGGCGCACTGCGGGAGTTCTCCGGCGCGGTCGTGCTGGTCACCCACGACGAGGGCGCCGTGGAGGCGCTCCAGCCGGAGCGGATCATCCTGCTGCCGGACGGGGTCGAGGACCTCTGGAGCCCGGCGTACGCCGATCTGGTCTCGCTGGCCTGACCGGGTGTAGACGCGATCTCCGCTTTTAGGACCAGAAAAACTAGTACTTACGGCGTGTCCGGGAATGAAGAAAGCCTGGATTCCGTTTAAGGACTTCCTGTCGGCCCGCCACTCGATCGTGGTCGGGCCGACACTGCTGATCAGCCCTTTCTCGGCGGATGGCGGAATCCGCCCGGGGGCGCGCACTCTACGTGAGCGCCCTGATGCGCTCGGATCACCACCGCAGGACCACGCATTCCCGACATCGACCTTGCCGAATGGGTGGCCAGGACGCGGTGGATGGGTGATCATGGGAATCTGACCGAGCAACGCTACGAGGAGGCACGGGTGGCCGAGACTCTGAAAAAGGGCAGCCGGGTGACCGGTGCCGCGCGTGAGAAGCTCGCGGCCGATCTCAAGAAGAAGTACGACTCCGGGGCGAGCATTCGCGCTCTCGCGGAGGAGACCGGTCGTTCGTACGGCTTTGTGCACCGGATGCTGAGCGAGTCCGGAGTCATTCTCCGGGGCCGCGGTGGTGCCACGCGTGGCAAGAACAAGGCGACCGCCGGGGCCGGTTCCTGACGGTCCGTCAGCTCATGGCTGAATGGCGCGGCGGCAGGGCGCCGACCGGGGAGACGAGAACCGATCGTCCGCCCTCGGGTCGAGTGGACCGGCCGCCGATCGTCATGTCCGGGGTGTCGTCCGCCCCCGGGCGCGCTCCTTCCGTCGATCTTTCCGGGCCAGCGCCCTGCCGGCGCGCGCCCAGGTTTGTTACTCTCCGGTAGCCAAGCCCCTCGCCACCGGAGGTCCCCGCATGACCGCCCCCGTCACCGACCCGCAGGCCCCGAGCTGGGAGCAGGACGGCGTCCGCCTGGAGATCGACGGCGAGCTCGCCGTCGTCACCCTGTGTCAGCCCAAGCGGCGCAACGCCCAGTCGCCCGCCCTGTGGCGCGCCCTCGCCGCCGCGGGCCGTGACCTGCCCGGCGGCGTCCGGGTGGTCCTGCTGCGTGCGGAGGGCGTCTCCTTCTCGGCGGGCCTGGACCGGGCCATGTTCACCCCCGAGGGCATCCCCGGCGAGCCCACCTTCCTCCAGCTCGCCGGCGCCCCCGACCAGGAGCTCGACGACACCATCGCCTCCTACCAGCAGGCCTTCACCTGGTGGCGCCGCCCCGACCTGGTCTCCATCGCCGCCGTCCAGGGCCATGCCGTCGGCGCCGGCTTCCAGCTCGCCCTCGGCTGTGACCTGCGCGTCGTCGCCGACGACGTCCAGTTCGCCATGAAGGAGACCTCGCTCGGCCTCGTCCCCGACCTGGCCGGCACCAAGCCGCTCACCGAACTCGTCGGCTACGCGCGGGCGCTGGAGATCTGCGTCACCGGCCGCTGGGTCGGCGCCGAGGAGGCCGCCGCCATCGGGCTGGCCAACCTGGCCGTCCCCGGTGCGGAACTGGACGCCGCCGCCCGCGACCTCGCCGCCGCCCTGCTGGGCGCGCCGCGCAACGCCGTCATCGAGACCAAGGCCCTGCTCCAGGGCGCCGCCGGCCGCTCCTTCGACGAGCAGCGCTCGGCCGAACGGGCGGCGCAGGCCCGCCGCCTGCGGGACCTCGCCGGGATCGGCGACTAGCCAGGCTGCGTCGTGTGAACGGGCCCGGCCCGGGGAGTGCTCCCCGGGCCGGGCCCTCGGCGTTCCGGAGGCATCCCGGTGGCCCTCCCGGCGGGCGCGGAACGTGGCGAAATGTCAGAGTTATGGGGATTTGCGATATAGCTGGAGCCGTACGACGGGAGATGCGCCCCCATGCCTGACACTCCGACCCCCGCCACCATGCACAAGAACCCCGGCCACGCCGCGGCCGCCGGCTCCGCCGCCCACGCGCCGTCCTCGGCCTCCGCCGCGACCGACGCCGGCAAGCCGACCGGCGAGCGCGGTCGCACGGCGCTGGCCGTCGGCGTGGTCGAGAAGATCGCCGGGATGGCCGCCCGCGAGGTCAACGGCATCCACGCCCTCGGCTCTGGCCTCGCCCGCACCTTCGGCGCGATGCGCGACCGGGTGCCGGGCGGCAAGTCCGGCGTCGGGCGCGGCATCAAGGCCGAGGTCGGCGAGAAGCAGACCGCCATCGACATCGCCCTGGTCGTCGAGTACGGCGTGGTCATCCCCGAACTCGCCCGGCAGGTACGGGAGAACATTATCGACGCGGTCGAGCGGATGACCGGCCTGGAAGTCGTCGAGGTCAACATCGCGGTCAACGACGTCCACCTCCCCGACGAGCCGGACGTCGAGGAGGAGGAAGAGGAGACGGTCGTCGCGGGGCAGCGGCCCAAACTCAAGTAGCGAGCCCACGAAGCGCCCGGCGGCGGGCGGCAGCGAGGACGAGGAGTAGCGGATGAACCTGGCCATCGTCGGCCTGGTGGTGGGCATGGCCCTCGGCTTCGCCGGGTACTTCGGCGGTTTCGCGGCGTTCCTGCTGGTCGCCGCGCTCGGGCTGGTCGGCTTCGTGGCCGGCCGCCTGCTGGAGGGAGACATCGAGCTGGGCGACCTCGGCGACCTGCTCCGCGGCCGCGACCGGCGCCGTTGATGACGGCTCCCACCACCAGTGCCCGCCGCGAACCCGCGGCCCGGGGCCGACTCCGGATCGCCGACCGCGTCTACGCCCGCATCGCCGCCCGCGCCGCCCGCGAGGCCCTCGCCGACGCCTGGACCGGCCGCACCGTCAAGGGCGCACCGCCCGCCGTCTCGGTGGCCGTGCCCGGCAGCACCGTGACCGTCCGGGTCGCCGTCGCACTGCCCTTCCCCGCCGACCTCGCGGCGCTCGCCCGGGCCGTCCGCGAACGCGTCGCCGCGCAGGTCGCCGGGTTCACCGGGACCAGGGTGTCCGAGGTGGTCGTCGTCGTGGAGCGGCTGGTGACCGGGGGAGTGTCATGAGTGCGGGGGGCGAACCGGTGCCCGGCGAGGAGGCGACGGCGGCCGGGGACGGGCCCCCGCCGGAGAAGGTGCGGCGGCCGCGGGCGCCGCGGGCCGTCGTCGCGGCGCTCGTCGCCACCGTGCTGCTGGTGCTCGCGGGCGCGCTGCTGTACGACGTGGTCGCCGTCCGCGCCGGGTACCCGACCCGCCGGTGGCGCGCCCGGATCGCCGACGAACTGGCCACCCGTCACCTCGACGACCTGTGGGTGCTGGTGGGTGCCGGCACCGCCGTCCTCCTCGGCGGGGTGCTGCTCTGGCTGGCCCTCGCCCCCGGTCTCGGCCGCTGGCTCCCGCTGCGCCCGCACGGCGACACCGGCGCCGCCATCGACCGGGCCGGCATCGGGCACCTGCTCGCCGACCGCGCCGCCGGACTCCAGGGCATCGACGAGCTGCGGATCCGGATCAGCCGCCGGCGCGTCCGGGTCACCCTCATTGGGGCGGCGGACCCGGTGTCGGTCCAGTGCCAACTGCGGGACGAGCTGGCGCGGGTGACGCTGGCCCGGCCGCTGCGCCTCGACGTGCGGGCGGGGCCCGGGGTGGGGGCGGCGGGATGAGGCGGACGGGTGTCAACCGGCTGCTGCTGGGGGTGGTCGGGGCGGTGCTGCTGGCCGTCGGCGTGCTGGTGCTGGCCGGCGGGCTCGACCTGTACCGCCGGCTCGGCGCCGACCCGCCGGGCTGGTGGCCGCTCACCTCCCCGGACCAGCCGGTGCTCAGTGCCCGCTCGCGCACCCGCTGGGCGGATTCGACCTGGTGGTGGCCCACCGTCATCGGCGGGCTGGCCGTGGTGATCGCGGGCACCGCCTGGTGGCTGGTGGCGCAGTTGCGGCGCAGCGGCCCGGCCGGCCTCGTCGTGCCGACGCCAGGTGCCACCGGACTCCGGCTGCGGGTCCGCACCCGGGCGCTGGAAGAGGCGCTGGAGAACGGGACGGCCACGCTCCCCGAAGTCGAGCGCGCGGGCGTACGCCTGGTGCGCGCACCTGGGCACCCGCGGTTGCGGGGCGCTGTCCGGCTCACCCCCGGTGGCGATCCGGCGGCCCTGGTGGAGCACTTCGACACCGGCCCGCGAACCGACGCCCGGACCAGCCTGGGCCTCCCGGAACTCCCCGCCGACCTGCGGATCCGGGTCCTCCAGGCCGCCCGGCCCGAGTCGCGACGGCGCCGAGGGCGGCGCAGGCCCCCGCGGGTGGAGTGAACCGGGGGCGGGCGGAGTCGGACGCCCGCCCCCGTGTGCGTTCTAGAGGGGGCGCAGGGCGCCGCCGTCGACGGGGATCATCACACCGGTCAGGTAGGAGGCGGCGGGGGAGAGCAGGAAGGCCGCGACCTTGCCGAACTCCTCGGGGGTGCCGTAGCGGCCGAGCGGGATGGTCGCGGCGGCCTGGGCGCGGGCGCCGTCCGGGTCGCCGCCCAGGGAGTCCAGCTCGCGCACCCGGTCGGTGTCGATCCGGGCCGGGAGCAGGCCCACCACCCGGATGCCGCGCGGGCCGAGTTCGTCGGCGAGGGACTTGGCGGCCATCGCCAGCCCCGGGCGCAGGCCGTTGGAGATGCCCAGGCCGGGGATCGGCTGGCGCACCGAGCCGGAGAGCACGAAGCCGATCACGCCGCCCTCGCCGAGGGCTGCGGCGGCGGCGCGGGCGAGCCGCAGCGCGCCGAGGAAGACCGACTCGAACGCGTCGCGCCAGGCCTCCTCGGGGGCGGTGGCCACCGGGCCGGCCTGGGGGCCGCCGACGCTGATCAGCACGCCGTCGAGCCGGCCGAAGCGCCCGGTCGCCTCGGCGATCAGCCGTTCGGCGGTCGCCGGGTCGGCGTTGTCGGCGGCCAGGCCGTGGGCCGTCCCGGCGCCGCCGATGGCGTCCAGCTCGGCGACGGCGGCGGCCACGGACTCCTTGCCGCGCCCGCTGACCAGCACCCGGGCTCCGTCGGCGGCCAGCTCCCGGGCGGCGGCGAAGCCGAGGCCCCGGGTGGCGCCGGTGGCCACGTACACCTTGTCCTTCAGTCCAAGATCCATGGGGCCATCCTGCCGGGTGGCGGGCGCGAGGGGGAGGGCTGGGGGCGGGTGGCGGGGTGGCGTGGCGCCGGGGGCGGTGGAGGGAGCAGGGGTGAGGTGGGGCCGGGGGCGGGCTGGCGTTGACGTCCGGGTCAAGGTCTACCGTCGGTCCCGGCGGCGTGCGGAGGCGGGCCGGGAGAGCGGGTGCGGGGATGCGGATCGGGGAGCTGGCGGAGCGGGCGGGGACGACCACCCGGGCGCTGCGGTACTACGAGCAGCTCGGCCTGCTGCCGGCCCGCCGGGCGGGCAACGGCTACCGGGCGTACGACGAGGAGGACCTGCGGCTGCTGCGGCAGATCCGGACGCTGCAGGACTTCGGGTTCGGCCTGGAGGAGACCCGCCCGTTCGTGGAGTGCCTCCAGGCGGGCCACCCCGAGGGCGACTCCTGCCCGGCCTCGCTGGAGGTGTACCGGCGCAAGCTCGCCGAACTGGACGAGTGCATCGCCCGGCTCCAGGACGTCCGGGCCCGGGTGGCCGGGCAGTTCGACCGGGCGGTACGGGCCCGGGACGGGCTGGCGGCCGAGCCCTCCGGACAGCCGCCGCGCTGTGAACTGGCGAACGAATGGGCGAAGGAGTAGACGATGGTGCAGATCCCAGGGGTGCCCGCGGTGACGGACGACACGTTCGCCGCGGAGGTGCTGGCGGCCGAAGGTCCGGTGCTGGTGGACTTCACGGCGGACTGGTGCCCGCCGTGCCGGATGATGGCGCCGGTGCTGGCGGACGTCGCCCGCGAGGAGGCGCACCGGCTGCGGGTGGTCAGCGTGGACGTGGACCGCAATCCGCGCACCCAGGCCGCGTACGGGGTGCTGTCGATGCCGACGCTGATGGTGTTCCGCGGCGGCGAGCCGGTGCGCTCGGTGGTCGGAGCCCGGGCCAAGGCGCGGCTGCTGCGCGAGCTGGAGGACGTGCTGTAGGCGGTTCTCCGGGGCGTTTGCGGGGCCGTCCTTCCGGGCCGGGGCCTCAGGCCGCCGGTACGGCCTCGACCGGCACCTCGGCCTCGGCGGCCTGCTTGGCCCGGTCCTTGGCCTCGCGGCGGGCCAGCACCCCGACCCCGACCGGGATCATCGCGGTGAACAGCCACCACTGGATCGCGTACGCCATGTGCGGGCCGATGTCGGAGTGGTTGGGTTCGGGGATCAGCTCGGGCTGGTCGGCGGGGGCCGGGTTGGTGGCGGTGAGCTCCAGGTAGCCGCCGAGCACGGTGGTGACGCCGGTCTCCTTGGCCTGCTGCTCGGTGTTGATCAGGTTGAACTGCCGGTCGGGCAGGCCGGCGCGGTCCTTGATACCGCTGCTGCCCGTGGTCTCGTCGGCGCGCATCCGACCGGTGAGGGAGACCTCGCCGGTCGGGGCGGCCGGGACCGTCGGGTAGGCGGTGGCGCCGCCGTCGCCGGCCACCCAGCCGCGGTTGACCAGGATGCTGCCCCTGCCGTCGGAGAGCTTGAGCGGGGTGATGACGAAGTAGCCGATCGTGTCCCCGCTGGAGTCGGTCCGCTTGCGGACGACGAACTCGTGCGCCGTGTCGTACTGCCCGGTGGCCGTCACCGGATGCCAGATGAGGTCCTTGGGCACCGTGAAGCCGGGGGTCGACGACACCGTGTCGAACGGCACCGGGGCGACGGTGAGGGCCTTGCCGATCAGGTCGTTCCGGGCCACCCGCGCCTCGTGGCGGTGCAGCTGCCAGAAGCCCAGCTCGATCGTCGCGGGGATCAGCAGCAGCGCGATCAGCATGGTGATCAGCCACTGGCGGGTCAGCAGAAAACGGTACACATGGGCACGGTACGCCGACCTCACATCCGGCTCACGCACCGGGGTGCGGCGCGACTTCGCGGAGCAGTTGGAGGAAGGCGTCCTCGCCGACCACCGGCGTGCCGACCTCGCGGGCCCGGCGGGCCTTGCCGCTCCAGCTGTTCGGCTCGTTGGTGACCAGCAGGCTGGTGAGCCGGCTCACCGAGGTGGCGATGTGCAGGCCGGCCTCGGCGGCGCGGTCCTCCAGCAGCTCCCGGTCGGTGGCGGTGTCGCCGGTGAAGGCCACCCGCATGCCCTGCACCAGCGGCTTGCCGTCCTCCCAGCGTCCGGGGTTGGGGTACGGGCAGGGCGGGCGCTTCTTGGCCTGGCGGTAGGCGGCGCCGGTCCAGGAGGCGCGGCCGGGCGTGGCGGGCTCGTCCTCGCCGAGGTCGGTGACCGCCACGCAGGCCTGCACCGGCAGCGGGACGCCGCCCTGGCGCGCCAGGTGCAGGCTGGGGCGGAACGCCTCGGCGAGCACCCGGGCGTCGTCCAGGGCGTTGTGCGCGTGCTGCTGGCGGACGCCGAAGTGGGCGGCGAGCGAGGACAGCTTGCCGTTGGGCAGCGGCAGCCGTAGGTCGCGGGAGAGCACCATGGTGCAGATCCGCTGCTCGACCGGGGCGCGCAGGCCGGCCCGGGAGAACTCGCGCGAGATCATGTTCCAGTCGAAGAGCGCGTTGTGGGCGACCAGGACCCGGCCGTTCAGCCGGTCGGCGAACTCGTCGGCGATCTGCGGGAAGGTCGGGGCGCCCGAGAGCAGCTCCGCCGTGAGGCCGTGGATCCAGACCGGCCCCGGGTCCCGCTGGGGGTTGACCAGGGTGTACCAGTGGTCGGTGACCTCGCCGTCCGGGTCCAGCTGGTAGACGCCCGCCGAGATGACGCGGTCCGAGCGGCCGAGGCCGGTGGTCTCGACGTCGACCACCGCGAAGCCCTCGGCGGGGGCGGCGGTGCGCTGGGCGGGGACCGGGACGGTCCGCGGCGCGCCGTACGTCTCGGGCTGGATCGGTTGCATGGTCCAACAGGATAAGCGCCGCCGGGCCCGTGTCCGGTCGAAATGTTCCGGCCGAGCGACCGGAATAGAGTATTCCGCATAGGCGTCGCCTATCCGGTCGACGCCATCCACCGGCTGTCGACACCCCCCGACGGCCGACTCCGTAAGGACGAACTCCCATGCGCGCCACCGTGATCCACGGCCCCAATGACATCCGGATCGAAGAGGTCCCGGACCCGGTGATCCAGCACCCGACGGACGTCGTGGTGCGGGTGGTGAACGCCTGCATCTGCGGCAGCGACCTGTGGGCGTACCGCGGGGTGGCCCAGCGGGTGGCCGGGCAGCGGATCGGGCACGAGTTCCTGGGCGTGGTCGAGGAGGCGGGCGCCGAGGTGCGCGGCTTCGCGCCGGGCGACCTGGTGGTGGCGCCGTTCGTCTGGTCGGACGGCAGCTGCGACTTCTGCCGGGAGGGCCTGCAGACCTCCTGCCCGCACGGCGGGTTCTGGGGCCAGGTCGGCTCCGACGGCGGCCAGGGCGAGGCGGTGCGGGTGCCGTTCGCGGACGGCACGCTGGTGAAGCTGCCGAAGGAGGCCGCGGGCGACGAGAAGCTGCTGCCGGGGCTGCTGGCGCTGTCCGACGTGATGGCCACCGGGCACCATGCCGCCGTGTCGGCCCGGGTGCGCCCGGGCGTGACGGTCGCCGTGGTCGGCGACGGCGCGGTGGGCCTGTGCGGCGTGCTGGCGGCGCACCGGCTGGGCGCGGACCGCATCATCGCGCTGGGCCGGCACACCGCCCGCACCGACCTGGCCCGGCGCTTCGGCGCGACCGACGTGGTGGCCGAGCGCGGCGAGGCCGCGATCGAGGCGGTCAAGGAGCTGACCGGCGGCCAGGGCGCGCACGCTGTCCTGGAGGCCGTCGGGACCGAGGAGTCGATGCGCACGGCCGTCTCGATCGCCCGGGACGGCGGCGCGGTGGGCTACGTCGGCGTTCCGCACGGCGGCAGTGCGGGCGTCGACATCGGTCAGATGTTCGGCCGAAACGTTTCGCTCAATGGCGGCGTCGCCCCGGCCCGTGCCTACATCCCCGACCTGCTGCCGGACGTCCTCTCCGGGGCCATCGAGCCCGGTCTGGTGTTCGACCGCACGGTGGGCCTGGACGGTGTCCCGGACGGCTACCGGGCAATGGACGACCGCTCGGCGCTGAAGGTCCGGATCGCCTTCTGACGATGCGTCAGAAGGGGCGGTACTGCTGGACGGTGCCGCCCCTTCGGCATGTGGCGGCGGTGTTGTGAAGTGGCGTGAGTGGTGGTTTTCGGCCAATTGGATAGTGCGAGAGGGTGAACGACTGGCTGATCGCGGTCAACCCCTTTCGGGGCGGGCGCGACGCTCCTAGCATTGCGCGGCGCGCACACGGATTGTGACGCCCCTCACGTCCGATCGTTCCCCGTGTGCGACCGCTACGCCGAAGGAGTGAGGAGAGACAGAGTGGATTCGCCGCCGATCACCACTACCCCTACGGAAGTCCAACTCATCGATGAGAGCGAGGAGTTCCGTACCCTGAGGCGCTCGTTCCGGAGCTTCGCCTTCCCGGTCACCATCGGCTTCGTGCTCTGGTACCTGCTCTACGTGCTGCTCTCCTGCTACGCGCCCGGCCTGATGGGTGCCAAGGTCGTCGGGCACATCAACGTGGCCCTGGTGCTGGGGCTGCTGCAGTTCGTCACCACCTTCGCCATCGCCGCCTGGTACGCCCGCTACGCCGACCGGCGGATCGACCCGACCGCCGCCGCGATCCGCGAGGCCCACGGCGCCGTCGTCCACGCTCCCCGGGAGTCCGCCGAATGAGCCTGCTCGCCAGCTCCGCCACGGAGCACCGCGGCATCACGATGACCCTCTTCGGGCTGTTCGTGCTGGCCACCCTCGCGATCACCGTCTGGGCCGGGCGGCAGACCAAGGACGCGGCCGACTTCTACGCCGGTGGCCGCGGCTTCACCGGATTCCAGAACGGCCTGGCCATCTCCGGCGACTACATGTCCGCCGCGTCCTTCCTCGGCATCGCCGGCGCCATCGCGCTCTCCGGCTACGACGGCTTCCTCTACTCGATCGGCTTCCTGGTCGCCTGGCTGGTCGCGCTGCTGCTGATCGCCGAACCGCTGCGCAACTCCGGCCGCTTCACCATGGCGGACGTCCTCGCGTTCCGGATGCGCCAGCGCCCGGTGCGCACCGCGGCGGGCGTCTCCACCATCGTGGTGTCGATCTTCTACCTGCTCGCCCAGATGGTCGGCGCCGGGACGCTGGTCGCCCTGCTACTGGGGGTCAACGGGGACGCCGCCAAGCGCTGGACCATCGTCGCGGTCGGCGCGCTGATGGTCGTCTACGTGGTGATAGGGGGCATGAAGGGCACCACCTGGGTGCAGATCGTCAAGGCCGTGCTGCTGATCGCCGGCACCGCGCTGATGACCGTCCTGGTGCTCGCCAAGTACCACTTCAACCCCTCGGAACTGCTCGGCGCCGCCGCCAGTGCGAGCGGCAAGGGCGCGGCCTTCCTCGAACCGGGGCTGAAGTACGGGGCCAGCGACACCAGCAAACTCGACTTCATCAGCCTCGGGATCGCGCTGGTGCTCGGCACCGCCGGCCTGCCGCACATCCTGGTCCGCTTCTACACCGTGCCCACCGCCAAGGCGGCCCGGAAGTCGGTGCTCTGGGCGATCGGCATCATCGGCGTCTTCTACCTGATGACCCTGGCGCTCGGCTTCGGCGCGGCGGCGCTGGTCGGCCCCAAGGCGATCAAGGCGGCCAACGCCTCCGGCAACACGGCGGCCCCGCAGCTGGCCGAGGTGCTCGGCGGAGGCTCCGGCACCACCGGCGGCGCGATCCTGCTCGCGGTGATCTCCGCCGTCGCCTTCGCCACCATCCTGGCCGTGGTCGCCGGACTCACCCTGGCGTCCTCCGCCTCCTTCGCACACGACCTGTACGCCAACGTGATCCGGCGCGGCAAGGCCACCGAGAAGCAGGAGGTGCTCTCGGCGAAGTGGGCCGCCGTCGCGATCGGCGCGGTGGCCATCGTGCTCAGCCTCTTCGCGGGCAAGCTCAACACCGCCGCCCTGGTCGCCCTGGCCTTCGCGGTGGCCGCCTCGGCGAACCTGCCCACCCTGCTCTACTCGCTGTTCTGGAAGCGCTTCACCACCTCCGGCGCGGTCAGCTCGGTCTACGCCGGCCTGATCAGCTCGGTCGTGCTGGTGGTCTTCTCCCCGGTGGTCTCCGGCGCGAAGACCTCGCTGTTCCCGGACACCGACTTCCATTGGTTCCCGCTGGAGAACCCGGGCCTGGTCTCCATCCCGATCGGCTTCCTGGCCGGGTGGATCGCCACCCTGCTCTCCAAGGACCGACCCGACCCGGCGAAGTACGCTGAACTGGAGGTCCGGGCGCTGACCGGGCTGGGCGCCCACTGACCGGGCGCCCACTCACCGACCGGCGATGACTATGCTGGCCCGGCCCGCCTTGACGGTGGCCGGGCCGGCCGCATTCTCGGGAAGGGACGCACGTGCTGCTCGACACCTTCGGACGCCAGGCCGTCGACCTGCGGGTATCTCTGACCGACCGGTGCAACCTCCGTTGCACCTACTGCATGCCGGAAGAGGGCCTGCGCTGGCTGGCCAAGCCCGAGCTGCTGACCGACGAGGAGATCGTTCGGCTGGTCACCCTCGCGGTGCGCGACCTGGGCGTCCGGGAGGTCCGCTTCACCGGCGGCGAGCCGCTGCTGCGCCCCGGCCTGGTCGCCATCGTCGCCGCCTGCTCGGAGCTGGAGCCGCGCCCCGAGCTGTCCCTCACCACCAACGGCATCGGGCTGGCCCGTACCGCGACGGCGCTGCGCGAGGCCGGGCTCGACCGGGTCAACGTCTCGCTGGACACCCTCGACCCCGAGGTGTTCCACACCCTCACCCGCCGCCACCGCCACCAGGACGTGCTGGCCGGGCTGGCCGCCGCCGAGGCCGCCGGACTGACGCCGGTCAAGCTGAACGCGGTGCTGATGCGCGGGGTCAACGGCCACGAGGCTCCCGACCTGCTGGCCTGGTGCCTGGAGCACGGCTACGAGCTGCGCTTCATCGAGCAGATGCCGCTGGACGCCCAGCACGGCTGGGACCGCTCCGCGATGGTCACCGCCGAGGAGATCCTCGACCTGCTCGGTGCGCGGTTCACGCTCACCCCGGAGCCGTCCGCCCGCCGGGGCGCGGCGCCCGCCGAACGCTGGCTGGTGGACGGCGGCCCGGCCCGGGTCGGCGTGATCGCCTCCGTCACCCGCCCGTTCTGCCGGGCCTGCGACCGGACCCGGCTGACCGCCGACGGGCAGGTGCGCAACTGCCTGTTCGCGACCGGGGAGACCGACCTGCGCACCGCCCTGCGCTCGGGCGCGGACGACGCCGAGCTGGGCGCGCTGTGGCGGGCGGCGATGTGGGGCAAGAAGGCCGGGGCCGGGATCGACGACCCGGAGTTCCACCAGCCCGAGCGGCCGATGTCGGCGATCGGCGGCTAGCGGGTCCCGCGAGGTCAGGGCGACTCGGCCGACTCGGACGACCCGGACGGCTAGGACGTCTCCGGGGTCCAGTCGGCGAAGGCGACGACCTCCTTGAGGAAGCCGCGCACGCCGAGGAACTGGGACAGGTGCTCGCGGTGCTCGTCGCAGGCGAGCCAGGTCTTGCGGCGGTCCGGGGTGTGCAGCTTGGGGTTGTTCCACACCAGCACCCAACGGGCGTCCGCCCGGCAGCCCTTGGCGGAGCAGATCGGCGTCTGCGGGGTGTCCATCGGGCCGTCCTCAGCGCTAGGCGGGTGGTCTGCACCGCCAGTGTTTCACGCGCTCCGCGCGGCCCGGAGGGAGCCCGCCCGGATCCGGGCATGGCGACGCCGGGCAGCCACGGGGGGAGCCGCCCGGCGTCGGTCCGTCGCTCCGACGGGGGATGCGGAGCGCGTACGCAGTATGTCACGCCAGGGGCCTCGGATGGGGAGGTCTTGCATGATTAATCTGAGCTTCTTCTGAGCTTTCTTCGAGCCGGATTTTCTCGAAACGTCTCGAAACGGACGGTCAGTTCGGGCCCTGTGAAGGATCGGTGGCAGCGGGCTTTGCCCCTCCTGTACCGGGGGGCCCGTCCGCCCCACCCCTCCCACCCGTCCCACCGGGACCGAGCATCAGCGGGGTGTCCAGCGGGATGTCGAAGGTGCTCGGCAGCCCCGGCGCCCGCTCCCGGCCCGCGTTGGCGATCAGGACGGCGAAGTACGGCAGCAGTACGGCGCCGGCCAGCGCCGCGAACGCCAGCCACCGCTGGACGTCCCACAGCACCACGGCGAGCAGCACGCAGACCGTCCGGAGCAGCATCGAGACCACGTAGCGGCGCTGCCGCCCGCGGACGTCCTCGGTGAGGCTGCTCCGCGCTCCCGTGATCCGGTGGACCTGCCCACCGTCGGCGCTCTTGCCCATGTCCTACCGCCCTCGTCCACGCTCCCGCGCGACTCGCCGCGCGGCCTCCTCACGGTACGCCTGGGCAGCGGGGACGACGAGACCGGGTGGGGCGGACCCACCCGGTCGGGTGTGCGAGGGGACTGTCCGGCCGATCGGGACGGCCGATCGGAACGGGTAGTCGGAACGGCGGGGCGAGGGGCCTCACGACCGCCGGGAGAGGAACTGCGGCGGGACGGCGTCGGTGAGCCAGACGCCGTTGTCGCTGATCCGGAACTCGTGGCCGGCCGCCGCCATCGCGGCCGCGTTCACGGTGAGCACCACCGGGCGGCCGTGCCGGGCGCCGACCCGCACCGCGGTCTCGGTGTCCGCGGACAGGTGGACGTCCTGCCTGGCCATCGGGCGCAGGCCCTCCCGGAAGATCGACGCCAGGTGGCGGTCGGCGGTGCCGTGGTAGAGCACCGGTGGCGGCACGGTGGCGGCCAGGCCGAGGTCGACCGCCACCGTGTGGCCCTGGTTGGCGCGGATCGAGAGACCGTCCGCGGAGTAGCCGAAGCGGCGCTTGTTGTTGGTCGCCACCACGTGGTCCAGATCGGCCCTGGTCAGCCGGTTGCCCTTGGCCGCGAGGGCGGTGAGGAGCACGTCGATCCGGATCCAGCCGGACTCGTCCAGCGTGACGCCCACCCGCTCCGGCTCGTGCCGCAGGATGCGCGACAGCATCTTGCTCGTCTTGACCAGCCGCTTCTCGTCCATCATGTCTCTCGTATCCCCCCGTTGGTCAGTGGCTATGAGGCCTGGCTGACCGAACTCATGTTGAAGTCCGCGACACGCACGGGTGGCATCGCGGTGCGGGTGAAGTAGTCGCTCCACTCGCGGGGCAGGCAGCGCTCGGTGCGGCCCGCCTCGGTGATCCGGTCCAGCAGGTCCACCGGGGACTCGTTGAACCGGAAGTTGTTGACCGCGCCGACGACTTCGCCGTTCTCGACCAGGTAGACGCCGTCCCGGGTCAGGCCGGTGAGCAGCATCGTCGCCGGGTCCACCTCGCGGATGTACCAGAGGCAGGTGAGCAGCAGGCCGCGCTCGGTGCGGGCGATCATCTCGTCCAAGGTCGGCGCGCTGTCCTGGTCGGCCGTCTCCAGCACCAGGTTGTCGCCGAACGGGCGCAGCGGCAGGCCGGTGAGCCCGGCGGAGTGGCGGCTGGTGACCAGGTCGGTCAGCACGCCCTCGCGGATCCACTCGGTGGCGTCGATCGGCAGGCCGTTGTCGAAGACCGAGATGTCCCCGCCGGTCGAGTGCGCGAGGACGAACGGCGCCGACTCCAGGCCGGGTTCGGCCGGGTCCGTGCGCAGCGTGAGCGGCAGCCCGGCGAGCTTGTCGCCGATCCGGGTGCCGCCGCCGGGCTTGGAGAAGACGGTGCGGCCCTCGTGGGCGTCGCGGCCGACGGCGGACCAGGCGAGGCAGAGCATCAGGTCGGCGACGGCCGAGGGCGGCAGCAGCGTCTCGTACCGGCCGGCGGGCAGGTCCACCTTGCGGGCGCCCCAGCCGAGGCGCTTGGTCAGCTCGGTGTGCAGGGCGGTGACGTCCACGTCGGAGAAGTCCCGGGTGGCGGCGCCGGCCCAGGCGGAGCCGGACAGGTCGGCGGTCTTGGCGTTGATCTCGACCATGCCGGTCGGCTGGTCGTGGCGCAGCCGCAGGCCGGTGGAGGTGCCCAGGTAGCTGCTGACCACCTCGTGCCGGGCGAAGCCGTACAGCAGTTCGCCCTGCGCGGCGGCCCGGGCGAAGGCCTCGCCGAGGGCCGGGCCGAAGGCGTCGAACACCGCGATCGAGGTCTCGGCGGGCGGCCGGGTGAAGTCCGGGGAGGACGGCCGGTCGGCCACCAGCGGCTGGGCGTCCTCGGCCGGGCCGGCCGCGCGGGCGGCCTCCTCGGCGGCGCGGACCAGGCCCTCCACCTCGTCCGGGGTGACGGCCTCGCGGGAGACCACGCCGGAGGCGGTGCCGTCGGCCCCGGCCACGGTGGCGATCACGGTGAGGCGGCGGCCGCGGGTGACGCCGTTGGTGGTCAGCGAGTTGCCGGCCCAGCGCAGGTTGGCGGTGGACTCCTCGTCGGCGATCACCACGCAGCCGTCGGCGCGGGCGAGGCCGAGTGCCAGCTCGACCAGTTCGTGGGGCTGCATCGCGGTCATCAGTGACCCGCCTCCTGCTGGGTGTTGAGCACGTTGACGTTGCGGAACAGCGCCGACGGGCAGCCGTGGCTGACCGCCGCGATCTGGCCGGGCTGCGCCTTGCCGCAGTTGAAGGCGCCGCCGAGGACGTAGGTCTGCGGGCCGCCGACCGCCGTCATCGAGCCCCAGAAGTCGGTGGTGGTCGCCTGGTAGGCGAAGTCCTTGACCTGGCCGGCGAGTTCGCCGTTCCTGATGGCGTAGGCGCGCTGGCCGGTGAACTGGAAGTTGTAGCGCTGCATGTCGATCGACCAGGAGCGGTCGCCGACGATGTACAGGCCGTTCTCCACCCCGGCGAACAGGCCCTCGGTGTCCGGGCCGTCGGCGGCGGGCTGGAGCGAGACGTTGGCCATCCGCTGCACCGGCACGTGCGCCGGGGAGTCCGCGAAGGCACAGCCGTTGGAACGCTCGAAGCCCTTCAGCTCGGCCATGCCGCGGTCGAGTTGGTACCCGACCAGGGTGCCGTCCTTGACCAGGTCCCAGGACTGGGTGGCGACGCCCTCGTCGTCGTAGCCGATCGTGGACAGGCCGTGCTCGGCGGTGCGGTCGCCGGTGACGTGCATCAGCTCGGAGCCGTACCTGAGCGAGCCGAGCTGGTCGAAGGTGGCGAAGGAGGTGCCGGCGTAGGCGGCCTCGTAGCCGAGGGCGCGGTCCAGCTCGGTGGCGTGGCCGATCGACTCGTGGATGGTCAGCCAGAGGTTGGACGGGTCGATGACCAGGTCGTAGCGGCCGGCCCGGACGCTCGGCGCCTTCATCTTCTCGGCCAGCAGGGTGGGCAGTTCGGCGAGTTCGGCGTCCCAGTCCCAGCCCGTTGCGGGCAGGCCCCGGCCGTCGGGGGACGGCCCCCGGACCCCCGTGAGGTACTCGAAGCCGCGCCCGACCGGCGGGGCCAGCGTGCGCATCGAGTCGAAGGCCCCGGTGCGCTCGTCCACCGAGGTGGCCTCCAGCGTGGGGTGCAGCCGGATCCGCTGCTGGGTGGTGACGGTGCCCGCGGTGTCCGCGTAGAACTTGTTCTCCTGGACGGTCAGCAGGCTCGCCTGGACGTGCGAGACGCCCTCGGCGGCCAGCAGCCGCGAACTCCACTCGGCGAGCAGCGCGGTCTTCTCCGCGTCCGGCACCTCGAAGGGGTTCACCTCGTACGAGGAGACCCAGGTGACGTCCCGGTACACCGGCTCGTCGGCCAGCTCGACCCGCTCGGCGGAGCCGGCGGCCCGGCTGATCCCGCCGGACAGGCGGGCCACCGCGACGGCCTGCTCGGCGACCCGCGCCGCCGCGTCGGTGGTGAGGTCCACCCCGGCGGCGAAGCCCCAGGCGCCGTCCAGCAGCACCCGGACGGCGAAGCCGAGTTGCACGCTGTCGGAGGTGCCGGCCGGGCGGGCGTCGCGCAGCCGCCAGGAGGCGCTGCGGACCCGCTCCAGACGGAAGTCGGCGTGGGCGGCGCCGAGTTCGCGCGCCCGGGTGAGGGCGGCGTCGGCGAGGGTGCGCAGCGGGAAGGCGAGGAACAGCGGGTCGACGGCGCGCCCGTGCGGGGCGCCGACGCTGTCGGCCGGAGGGATCGGAGGCAATCGTGCTCCCTGGTCGCGGAGGGTGGCGGTGCGGCGCCGCACAGGGGCGCCCGCACCGCATCATGGCCGGTCCAGGGGGTTTCGGCCAGCGCATTTCGGCCGGTGCGCCGCCGTGGTGGCCGGTCGGTCAGCCGACGATCTCCCACCAGCCGTCCAGCTCCGGCGGGTTGTCCACGTCGACCCGCTCGCCGGGGCGCGGCACGGCCAGCGGGACGGCCTGCGCCTTGGCCTCGACCAGCAGTCGCTCGATCGGCTCGGCCCACGGGTGCAGGCCCAGGTTGAAGGTGCACCAGTGCACCGGCACCAGCAGGCCCGCCTGGAGGTCGCGGTGGGCGCGCACGGCGTCCTCGGGGGTCATGTGGATGTCGGCCCAGGCGGCGTCGTAGGCGCCGATCTGCACCAGCGCGGCGTCGAAGGGGCCGTGGCGGTCGCCGATCCGGGCGTAGCCCTCGAAGTAGCCGGAGTCACCGGTGTAGAAGACCTTGCGGTCGGGGCCGGCGATCACCCAGGAGCCCCACAGGGTGGTGTTGCGGGTCAGGCCGCGGCCGGAGAAGTGGTGCGCCGAGGTGAGGGTGAGCACCAGGTCGCCGAGGGTGCAGGTCTCGTCCCAGTCCAGTTCGATGATGCGGTGCTCCGGGACGCCCCAGCGGCGCAGGTGGCCGCCGATGCCCAGCGGCACCGCGAACGGCGCGGACTGGCTGCGCACCAGGCGCTTGACCGTCGCCATGTCCAGGTGGTCGTAGTGGTCGTGCGAGATCAGCACGGCGTCGACCTGCGGCAGCTCCTCCAGTTCCACCGGCACCGGGTGCAGCCGCTTGGGGCCGACGTGCGCGGCGGGGGAGCAGCGCTCGCTCCAGATCGGGTCGAGCAGCACCCGGGAGCCCTCGATCTCCACCAGCGCGGAGGCGTGCCCGTACCAGGTGATCGCCACGCCCTCGGCGGCCGGGCCGGGGCCGCCGGCGGGGCGGACGGTCGGCACGGGGTGGGCGGGGACGCGGCCCTCGCGGTCGAACAGCATCCGGCGGATGGTGCCGCGGTCGATGTCCGGGGCGGTGGTGGCCCGGGCCAGGGTGGAGGGGGCGTTGTGGAAGACGCCGTCGCGGTACTGCGGCGAGTCGCGCACCCGCTCCTCGTGCTCGCCGTCCGGCCGTCGGCCGAACGCCGCCGGCAGGTCGCGCAGCGACCAGGCGGCCGCTCCCAGGCCGGCCGCGAGGGCGGTCAGGGCCAGCAGCCGTCCGTTTCGGTGGGTGCTCCTGGGCCGTGCCTTGGTCATGCGCCCTGCCTTCGTTCCTCGCGGGACCCTTCGGGGATCGGTACGGCCGGTCCCGGGTCGGCCCGCACCACGGGGGCAACGGGTGCGCGGGGCCGTGTTGTTCCCGTACGGCGGCGTCGGCTCGGCTCCGGCGGTGGTTCGGCCAGGGCGGCTGAGCAGGTGCGGGGCGCTGCGGGTACGGATTGTCGGATTGCGACAGTTCCTCCGGTGCGGCGCTGTGGGAGCCCGATGCGCCGACACCGCCGACCGCCCGATAGCGTCACACTGCATACGCGTTCCGACGTACGTCCGCACACACGGAGAGAGGTGGATCGTTGAGCCGCTCGGTTCTCGTCACCGGAGGAAACCGGGGCATCGGCCTCGCGATCGCCCAGGCCTTCGCCGAGGCGGGTGACAAGGTCGCCATCACCAGCCGCTCGGGCGAGGTGCCCGAGGCCCTGGAGAAGTACGACGTCCTCGCGGTGCGCTGCGACATCACGGACGCCGCGCAGGTCGACGCCGCCTTCACCGAGATCGAGGAGAAGCACGGCGCGGTCCAGGTGCTGGTCGCCAACGCGGGCATCACCAACGACACCCTGCTGCTGCGCATGTCCGAGGAGGACTTCACCTCCGTCCTGGACACCAACCTGACCGGCGCCTTCCGGGTGGTCAAGCGCGCCTCGAAGCTGATGATGCGGGCCCGCAAGGGCCGCGTCGTGCTGATCTCGTCCGTGGTGGGCCTGTCCGGTTCGCCGGGCCAGTCGAACTACGCCGCGTCCAAGGCGGGCCTGGTCGGCTTCGCCCGGTCGCTGGCGCGTGAGCTGGGCCCGCGCAACATCACCGTCAACGTGGTCGCCCCCGGCTTCGTCGACACCGACATGACCGCTGTGCTCAGCGACGAGCGCCGCGCGGAGATCGTCTCGGGCGTGCCGCTGGGCCGCTACGCGTCGCCCGCCGAGGTCGCGTCCACCGTGCGGTTCCTCGGTTCGGACGAGGCCGCGTACATCACCGGAGCCGTCATTCCCGTCGACGGCGGATTGGGCATGGGTCACTGAGCATGACTGGAATCCTTGAGGGCAAGCGCATCCTGATCACGGGTGTGCTGATGGAGTCCTCCATCGCCTTCCACGCCGCCAAGCTGGCCCAGGAGCAGGGTGCGGAGATCATCCTCACCGCGTTCCCGCGCCCGAGCCTGACCGAGCGGATCGCCAAGAAGCTGCCGAAGCCGGTCACCGTGCTGCCGCTGGACGTCTCCAGCGAGGAGGAGCTGGCGGGCATCGCCGACACGGTCCGCGAGCACCTGCCGACCCTGGACGGCATCGTCCACTCGATCGGCTTCGCCCCGCAGGACGCCCTGGGCGGCAACTTCCTGGACACCCCGTGGGAGTCCGTGGCCACCGCGATGAACGTCTCGGCCTTCTCGCTGAAGTCGCTGACCATGGCGCTGCTGCCGCTGATGCAGGACGGCGGCTCGGTCGTCGGCCTCACCTTCGACGCGCAGTTCGCCTGGCCGCAGTACGACTGGATGGGCCCGGCCAAGGCCGCCCTGGAGTCGACCAACCGCTACCTGGCGCGCTACCTGGGCGAGCGGGACATCCGCTGCAACCTGATCTCGGCCGGCCCGCTCGGCTCGATGGCCGCCAAGTCCATCCCGGGCTTCGGCGACCTCGCGGACACCTGGAACCACCGTTCCCCGCTGAAGTGGGACCTGACCGACCCGGAGCCGGCCGGCCGCGGCATCGTCGCGCTGCTCTCGGACTGGTTCCCGAAGACCACCGGCGAGATCATCCACGTCGACGGCGGGCTGCACGCCATCGGCGCCTGACCGCTTCGCCGCACACCGCTGCCCGGCACCCTCGTGGGGGGTGCCGGGCAGCGGCGTTCCAGGGCGTTCGGGGGCGCCTCAGGCGTCGGCGGGGGTGCACGCGCCGATGGCGCGGCCGGCCTCGACGGAGGCGCGCTGGGCGTCGCCGGCCCGGATGGCGTCGAGGATGGTGGCGTGGCCGATGTAGCGCTCGGCGATCAGCTCGGGGCCGACGTCGTGCCGCAGGTGGGCGCGGGTGACCTCGCCGAGGTCGGCGTAGACGGCGGCCAGCACGTCGTTGTGGGCGGCGGCGACGACGGCCTGGTGGAACGCGGCGTCGGCCTGGATGAAGTCCTCGGCGTCGCCGGAGTGCCAGGCGCTCTCGCGGCGGCCCAGCGCGGCGTCCAGCAGGCCGAGGTCGCGGTCGGTGCGGCGGGCCGCGGCGAGGCCGGCCGCAGAGGTCTCCAGGGCGGCCCGCAGCTCGGCGACCTGCGCCTGGTCGGCGTCGGCGAAGCGGCGGTGCATGACCCCGGCCAGCTCGCTGGTGGCGAGCACGTAGGTGCCGGAGCCCTGGCGGATGTCGAGCAGCCCGTTGTGGGCGAGGGCGCGGACGGCCTCGCGGACGGTGTTGCGGGCGACGCCGAGCTGTTCGACGAGTGCGGCCTCGGTGGGGATGCGTGAGCCGACGGGCCACTCTCCGGAGGTGATCTGGGCGCGCAGCTGCGCGATCACCTGGTCGGACAGCGGGGTGCGCCTCGGCGAGGACAGCGCCACGGGTACTCCTTGCGGCTACGGTTCGATGGACGGGGCCGGCGGGTGGGAGGGCCGGCGTCCGGTGGGGGAGCGGGTCGGCACATCATGCCAATTCGAAGGTGCGCCAATTCATCCCATCATTCTATGATGGTGCCCATGCCTCCCGCAGCAGACACCACCGCCTCCCCACGAACCGAGGCCCGGCCGCAGACCGAGCGGCCCTCCACGCCCTCCTCCGGCAAGTACCTGGGCTGGCTGTTCGCCATCGCGATCGCCGCCGCCGCCTTCAACCTGCGCCCCGTGGTCACCAGCCTCGGGCCGCTGCTCGACCAGGTCCGCGCCGACCTCGGGATGAACCCGACGCTCGCCGGGCTGCTCACCGCCGTCCCGTCGCTCTGCTTCGGCCTGTTCGGCTTCGCCGCGCCCTCGATGGCCCGGCGGATCGGCCCGATCGCCGTGATCACCGCCGGCATGGGCGCGATCACCCTGGGCGTGCTCTCCCGCTCCTTCGCCGGCGGCACCGCGGTGTTCCTGCTGCTGACGGCGCTCGCGCTGGCCGGTGTGGCGGTCTCCAACGTGCTGATCCCGGTGGTGATCAAGCGCTACTTCCCGGACAAGGTCGGTCCGATGATCGGCCTGTACTCGATGGCGCTGTCGGCCGGCACCGCGCTGGCCGCCGCCGTCACCGTGCCGATGACCAGCGCGCTCGGCGGCGACTGGCGCTACGGCCTGGGCGTCTGGGCCGGTCTCGCCGCGCTGGCCCTGCTGCTCTGGCTCCCGGTGCTGCTGACCAAGCGCGAGCGCGGCGAGCGCGCGGGCGGGGCGGCCGCCGCCAGGCTGCCGATCACCCGCAGCCGGACGGCCTGGGCGATGGCCTGCTTCTTCGGCCTCCAGGCCACCGGCGCCTACGTGGTGATGGGCTGGCTGCCGAAGATCTTCCAGGACGCCGGCGTCGACAAGGGCACCTCCGGGGTGCTGCTCGCGGTGACCATGGTGATCGGCGTGCCGGTCTCCTTCGTGCTGCCCAACCTGGCCGCCCGCCGCGGCGACCAGCGGCTGTTCGTCGTCGTGCTGGCCGCCTGCGGCATCGCCGGGTACGCCGGGCTGGCGCTGGCCCCGGCCGGCGCGTCGTGGCTCTGGGCGGTCCTGGTGGGCCTGTCCAACTGCGCCTTCCCGCTGGTGCTGACGATGATCGGGCTGCGCGCCCGCACCGCCGGCGGGGTCGCCCAGCTCTCCGCCTTCGCCCAGGGTGTCGGCTACCTGATCTCCATCCCCGGCCCGATCCTGATCGGCCGGATCTACCAGATGACCGGCGAGTGGTACGGCCCGCTGGGCTTCCTGGCGCTGCTGCTGGTGCCGCAGATGCTGTTCGGCCTGCGGGCCGCGATGGCCCGGCACATCGAGGACGAGGCGGTCCACCCCGTGGCGCAGGTCAAGGCCTGACCAAGGGACGGCCAACCCCGAGGGGTCGGTGACCGACGGGCGTGTTCGGGGTGGAAGAATCCCGGACATGCCCGTTCTCGATCCCAACCCGACCGACGGCCGCAAGCAGCTCGGCCAGATCGCCCTGGCGATCGCCGGCATCGTGGTGCTGGTGGCGATCATCGCCTCCGTCGCCGCCGCCATAGGCTGATCCGGTCCATCCCCCCCCCGCGTAGCACCGCCGTTCACCGGCCACCCCCGTTTATCGGAAGGCCGGACGAACGGCGGATGATGACACCCGCCACCCCTGCGAGTGGCGGCATCCGGGAGCACCGCGCCCCGGAGCGGCTTTTCTGCCAAGCTTGCTGGGTATGAGCGCCGACACGTCCCGCAGGATCATCGTTCTCCGCCATGCCAAGGCCGACTGGCCCAACGGCGTGGACGACCACGAGCGGCCGCTGGCCGACCGGGGCCGTCACCAGGCCCCGGACGCCGGCCGCTGGCTGGTCGACTCCGGCATCAACCCCGAGTACGTGCTCTGCTCCACCGCGCTGCGCACCCGCGAGACGTGGAAGCTGGCGGCGCACGAGCTGCCGAAGCGGGCCCGCAAGACCGTGTACGAGGACCGCATCTACGAGGCCAGCCCCGGCGAGATCATCGCCGTCCTCCAGGAGACCCCGGAGGAGTACGCGGACGTGGTGCTGGTCGGGCACAACCCCGGCGTGCTGGGCCTGACCCAGGTGCTGGCCGGGGACGCGGGCGACCGGGACGCGCTGGAGCGGCTGCGGCTCGGCGGCTTCCCGACGGCGGCGATCGCGGTGCTCAGCTTCAGCGGCTCGTGGAAGGGCGTCGAGCCGGGCGCGGCCGCGCTGGTCTCGTACTACACGCCGCAGGACTGACCCGGTACGGAGCTCCGAGTTCCGTACGGGCTCCGGGGTTCCGGGCTTCGATGACGACGAGGGGGGGGGGGGGGGGGGGGGGGGGGTGCCCCCTTTTGTTTTCTTCTTTTTCTCTCTCCTCTCGCTCTCCCCCCCCTCCGCC
>NZ_JBWKEQ010000020.1:128547-138298 GCF_056435365.1 Kitasatospora sp. NPDC043949
TCTTTTCTTGCGGGCTTTTTCTTCCCCCCCCCTCCCCCCCCTCCCCCCTCCCCCCCCCCCCCCCCCCCCCCCCCCCTCGTGTGCGTCTTCGGGCTCTACTCGGTCAGGCTGCCGTCCACCGCGTCGGCCGCCTCGACCTCCTCCCGGGTGATGCCCAGCAGGTACAGCACGGTGTCCAGGAACGGCACGTTGACGGCGGTGTCGGCGGCCTCGCGCACCACCGGCTTGGCGTTGAACGCCACGCCCAGCCCGGCCGCGTTCAGCATGTCCAGGTCGTTGGCGCCGTCGCCGATCGCCACCGTCTGCGACAGCGGCACCTTCGCCTGCTCGGCGAACCGGGCCAGCCAGCGGGCCTTGCCCGCGCGGTCCACGATCTCGCCGACCACCCGGCCGGTGAACTTGCCGTCCACCACCTCCAGGGTGTTGGCCGCCGCGAAGTCCAGCCCCAGCTCCTCGACCAGGTGGTCGGTGACCTGGGTGAACCCGCCCGACACCACCGCGACCTGGAAGCCCAGCCGCTGGAGCGTGCGGATCAGGGTGCGCGCCCCCGGCGTAAAACGGACCTCCGCGCGCACCTTCTCGGTCACCGAGGCGTCCAGCCCGGCCAGCAGCGAGACCCGGGCCCGCAGCGACTCGGCGAAGTCCAGCTCGCCGCGCATCGCCTGCGCCGTCACCTCGGCGACCTCCTCCTCGCAGCCCGCGTGGGCCGCGAACAGCTCGATCACCTCGTCCTGGATGAGCGTGGAGTCGACGTCCATCACCACCAGGCGCTTGGCCCGGCGCTCCAGCCCGGCCGCGACCACCGCGACGTCCACCCGCTGGGTGGCCGCCTCCTGGGCCAGCTCGGCCCGCAGCTCGTCGGTGGCCACACCGGACACGGCCAGCTCGACCGCCGTCACCGGGTACTTGGCGAGCCGGAACACACGGTCGATGTTGCCGCCCGCCGCGGTGATCCGGGAGGTGAGCGCGGAGACGGCGGCGGAGGTCAGCGGATTGCCGAGCACGGTGACGTGCGAACGGCCCTCGCGGCGCGGCCGGTTGTCGCCGATGCCGGAGAGGATCTCGGCCTGGAGCTTCTGCTCCTCCGCCCAGCGGTGCACGGTGGCCCGCAGTCCGCCCTCGGCGCCGGGAGCGGTGGGCGGGGTGACCAGTGCGCAGAGCGTGATGCGGCCACGGGTCACGACCTGTTCGATGTCGATCACGTCGACGGCGAAGCCTGCCAGGGTGGCGAAGAGGCCGGCGGTGATGCCGGGGCGGTCCTTGCCGAACACCTTGACGAGCAGGGTGCGCTCGTCCGCGGTCCGGGGCTGGGCGGCGGGGAGGGGCTCAGCGGCCAGGGGCGATGCGTTCATGGTGCCTCCCACGCTACCCGCCGGCCGGCGGGCCCAGAGCACCCGTCCCACGTCGCGGACGGGTGCCGGGTAGCAGCCTGGTCACAGTCACCCGGGGCGACTTCTATCGGCGGTCAGCAGGCTGGAATGATTCCCCCCGTCAGTTTCGGAAACATCGCACCCCTGGTCGGGGGCACAATTCGGGGGAACCGAGAGAGCGGGGCAGGCGCACAGTGCCGCAACTCGTCATCGATATCAACGGACAGCAGCGGACTCTGGAGCCCGGGCGGTCCTACACCATCGGGCGCAACCCGCAGTCGGACTTCCCGTTCGACGACGCCAGGGTCTCCTGGAACCACGGGACCATCACCTTCAACGGCAGCGGCTGGCAGCTGGACGACCACGGCAGCACCAACGGCACCTACACGGCCGGCGCCCGGACGACGCAGGCCCAGCTGTTCCCCGGCGCCGTCGTCAACCTCGGCAACCCGGAGAACGGACCCCGGCTCGGCTTCTCCGCGCCCGCCCACGCCGCCCCGCACGCCGCCGCCCCCCAGGCTCCCGCCTGGCACGAGGCCGCCACCAGCCGCAGCGCCGCGCCGACGCCCCAGCCGCCGGCCCCGCAGCAGGGCTGGTCGCCGCAGGCCCCCTACCCGCCGCAGCCCGAGCAGGCCTGGGCGGGTCGGCCCCAGCCACCGTTCCCGCACCAGCAGCACCCGCCCCAGCCCCAGCCCCAGCAGGGCGGCTTCCCGCAGCAGCAGGCCTTCCCGCCCGCCCCGCAGGACGGCGACGGCCCGCAGCCGACGATCATCCGCAACCTGACCGCCGCCATGCGCACCGTCCGGATCGGCCGCGCGCTCGACAACGACGTCGTGGTCTCCGACCTCCAGGTCTCCCGCCACCACGCCGAGCTGCGCCAGCTCCAGGACGGCCGCTACGAGATCGTCGACCTCGGCAGCCACAACGGGATCTTCCTCAACGGCCAGCGGGTGCAGCGCCAGCTGATGGGCCCGCAGGACCGGCTGACCGTCGGCCACTCCAGCTTCGTCCTGGTCGGCGACCAGCTGCAGGAGTTCGTCGACACCGGCGCGGTCTCCTTCTCCGCCCGCCACCTGACCGTCGAGGTCGAGCACAAGGGCGCCAAGAAGATCCTGCTCGACGACGTCAGCTTCGGCGTCCCGGAGAAGTCCCTGGTCGCCGTCATCGGCCCGTCCGGCTCCGGTAAGTCGACCCTGCTGCGCGCCCTCACCGGCTACCGCCCGGCCGACCGCGGCGAGGTCCTGTACGACGGCCGCAACCTCTACAAGCAGTTCGCCGAACTGCGCTCGCGCATCGGCCTGGTGCCGCAGTCCGAGATCCTGCACAAGGAACTCACCGTCCGCACCGGCCTCAAGTACGCGGCCCAGCTGCGCTTCCCCGGCGACACCGAGGCGCGCGAGCGCGCGGCCCGGATCGACGAGGTGCTGTACGAGCTGCGCCTGGACAAGCGCGCCGACAACAAGATCACCGCGCTCTCCGGCGGCCAGCAGAAGCGCGTCTCGGTCGCCCTGGAACTGCTCACCAAGCCGTCGCTGATCTTCCTGGACGAGCCCACCTCGGGCCTCGACCCGGGCATGGACCGCGAGGTCATGCAGATGCTGCGCGGTCTCGCCGACGACGGCCGCACCATCCTGGTCGTCACCCACTCGGTGGCCGAACTCGCGCTCTGCGACCGGCTGCTGGTGATGGCGCCGGGCGGCGCGGTGGCCTACTTCGGCCCGCCGGACGAGGCGCTGCACTTCTTCGGGTACGAGACCTGGGCGGACGTCTTCCAGGCCTTCGAGAACTACCCGGACCACGACTGGGCCGGCCGCTACCGCGGCTCGGTGCACTACCAGCAGTACTCCGCCCCCGACGTGGAGTCGGGCGAGGTGCAGCACGCCCAGGTCGCCCAGGAGGCCGTCCGGCCGCCGAAGCCGCAGAGCTGGGGCTCCCAGCTGTGGACGCTGATGCGCCGCTACATGTCGGTCCTCGCCTCGGACCGCGGCTTCCTGGCGCTGTCGGTGCTGCTGCCCGCCGTCATCGGCGCGGTCAGCGTGCTGGTCCCCAACGGGGCGGGCCTCGCGCCCAATCCGAACACGCAGCTCCACCTCAACAGCGGGGCCGCGACGATCATCATGATCCTGGCGATCGGAGCCTGCTTCTCCGGAGCGGCCAACTCGGTCCGCGAACTGATCAAGGAACGGGCCATCTACGAACGGGAACGGGCCACCGGGCTCTCCCGCTCGGCGTACATGATGTCCAAGATCATCGTGCTGGGCTTCTTCAGCGTGATCCAGGGCGCCATCGTCGCCGCGGTCGGCTTCCTGCCGCGCAAGCTCCCCGAGCACGGCCTGATCGTCAAGGACCTGCCGATCATCGAGATGACCATCGGCATGATCCTGCTCAGCTTCACCGCGATGATGTTCGGCCTGATGATCTCGGCCCTGGTCAAGACCGCCGAGAAGACCATGCCGCTGCTGGTCATGTTCGCCATCATCCAGGTCGTCTTCACCGGCTGCCTGTTCCAGCTCTTCGGCAAGCCCGGCCTGGAGCAGGCCGCCTGGCTGATGCCGGCCCGCTGGGGCACCGGCATCGTGGCCACCACACTGGACCTGTCCAAGCTCATGGGCCCCTGGAACAAGGACTTCCAGAACCCCCAGTACGACCCGCTGTGGACCGCCAGCGTCGCCCAGTGGGCGATCGACGCGGGCGCGCTGATCGCGATCTCGATCGTCATCGGCGTCATCGTCACCCGGCTCCAGCGCCGCCACGAGCCCGAGGTCATGCAGAAGGGCTGACCCCCTTCGCCCCGCCCGACGAGGGGCGGCTCTCCCATCACCCGGAGAGCCGCCCCTCCTCCATTGCGCGGGCCCCGAGACCTAGGTCCCCGGACCTGCGCCCACCCCGGCCGCGGACCGACGCGGCGGCGCCCGCGGCGGCGGTAGTTTGGCGGTATGCCCAGCACGCCCAGCGACCACCGGAGCCCGGCCGGTCCGCACCTCGACCTGCGCGGCCCGGCCCGCCCGATGCCCGGCTGCGACCCCTGCCTGGCCGGCATCGAGGCGGTCAGCCAGGCGCTGCTCGCGATGAGCCGGCACCTGGAGGTCCGCGAGGTGCTGCGCCGCATCACCGCCTCCGCCCGCGACCTGCTCGGCGCCGAGTACGCGGCTCTGGGCGTGCCCGACGACCACGGCGGCTTCGCCCAGTTCGTCGTCGACGGCGTCACCGACGAGCAGTGGCGGGCGATCGGCCCGCTGCCCCGCCAGCACGGCGTCCTCGCCAAGATGCTGCACGAGACCGGCCCCACCCGGCTCGCCGACGTCCGCAGGGCCCCGGCCTTCGGCGGCTGGCCGGCCGCCCACCCCGAGATGGACGCCTTCCTCGGCATGCCCATCCTGGACGCCGAGGCCGCCGAGGACGAACCGCAGGTCACCGGCGTCATCTTCCTCGCCAACAAGCGCGGCGGCGGCCTGTTCACCGACCACGACGAGGAACTGCTGCGGATACTCGCCGCGCACGCCGCCCTCGCCCTCTCCAACGCCCGCCTGTACGAGCGCAGCCGCGAGCTCACCCTGGCCGGCGAACGCGCCCGCATCGCCCACGACCTGCACGACGCCGTCGCGCAGAAGCTCTTCTCGCTGCGGCTCACCGCCAAGGCCGCCGCCACGCTCGTCGACCGCGACCCGGCCCGGGCCCGCGCCGAACTCGCCGAGGTCGCCCGGCTCGCCGCCGAGGCCGCCGACGAACTGCGCGCCGTCGTCGTCGAACTGCGCCCCGCCGCCCTGGAGGAGGACGGGCTGAGCGCCACCCTCGCCTCCCAGGTGCAGGTCCTCGACCGGGCCCACACCGCGGACGTCGCCTTCGCCGCCGACGGCGTCCGCGCCCTGCCGCCCGCGCAGGAGGCCGCGCTGCTGCGGGTCGCCCAGGAGGCGCTGCACAACGCGCTGCGCCACTCCGGAGCCGGCCGCGTCACCGTCACCCTGGCCGGCACGCCCGCGCGCGGCGCCGTGCTGCGGGTGCGCGACGACGGGCACGGCTTCGACCCCGAGTCCGTCCGCCGGGCCGGGCGCCACCTCGGCCTGGCCTCGATGCGCGACCGCGCGGCCGCCGTCGGCGGCACGCTCACCCTGGAGTCCGCCCCCGGCCGGGGGACGCTCGTCGAGATGGAGGTCCCCGGTGCCTGACAACCCGCCTGACAGCACGCCGTCGATCCGCGTCCTGCTGGTCGACGACCACCAGGTGGTCCGCCGCGGGCTGCGCACGTTCCTGGAGGTCCAGGACGACATCGAGGTGGTCGGGGAGGCCGCCGACGGGGCGGAGGGCGTCGAGCGCGCCCGCGAACTCGACCCCGACGTCGTCCTGATGGACCTCAAGATGCCCGGTGTCGACGGCATCGAGGCGCTGCGCACGCTCAAGGGCGAGGGCAGCCGGGCCCGGATCCTGATCGTCACCAGCTTCACCGAGCACCGCACGATGGTCCCCGCGCTGCGGGCCGGCGCCGCCGGGTACGTCTACAAGGACGTCGACCCGGAGGCGCTGGCCGGCGCGATCCGCTCGGTGCACGCCGGCCACGTCCTGCTCCAGCCCGAACTGGCCGAGGCGCTGCTCGCCGACGACGGCCCCCGCGCCCCGCAGGGCCGCGGCGGCACCCTCACCGAACGCGAGCGCGAGGTCCTCGGCCACATCGCCGACGGCCGCTCCAACCGGGAGATCGCCCGCAGCCTGCACCTGTCGGAGAAGACGGTGAAGACCCACGTCTCCAACATCCTGATGAAGCTGGACCTGGCGGACCGCACCCAGGCGGCCCTGTGGGCCGTCCGCAACGGCGAGGCGCGGGACGGCGGCCCGTCCTAGCGGGCCCCGTGTTCAGCGGTCCGCGTCCTGAGCGGGCCCCGTGCTCAGCGGTCCTCGCGCTCGTCGACCAGCGCGTTGTACGCCGCCACCTGCGCCCGCCGGGCGGTGCGCCGCAGCGGCGCCAGCACCGCCTGCCGCGCCGCCATCTCGGAGGCGCTGACCGCCGCGCCGTGCCCGCCCGCGGCGATCGCCAGCAGCGCCGACACCTGCCGGGCCGACTCCAGCACCCGCACCGCACGCGGCGGGTACCCGGGCGCCAGCAGTTCGGCGTGCCCGCGCCGGCGGTACGCCTCCAGCGCCCGCAGCGCCTCCGGTCCGGCGCCCGCCACGTCCAGCCGGGTCAGCAGGAGCGTCGCCTCGCGCAGCCCGTCGGCCAGCTCCCGTTCGGCCTCGTGCAGCGACGGGACGTCGGCCGGCGGTGTGTCGTTGGTCTCAAGGCAGCGCCACAGCACCGTCGCCGAACGGTCCCCGGCCGGGCCGAACACCTCCACCTCCGGCACCAGTCCGAGCGGGACGCCCACCGCCAGCACCGCCTCCCCGACGCCCATCGCCGCTTCGTTGAACGGTGCCGGACCGGTCAGCCCCAGCGGGTGCCCGGCGGACGGCAGAGCCAGTCGCAGGCCCTTGACCCCGAGCACTCGGAGCCGTCCCAGCGCCCAGGTGAGGCCGTGCCGTTCGCCCGGCCCGTCCCCGGGCAGCCCGGTCACCCGGTGGCTCTCGTCGTCGCCCAGCACGGCCGCCGCGGCGTTGTCCGGCGGCACCAGACCGGCCAGCAGGGCGTTGCCCCACGCGGTCAGCCGCCCCGAACGGGGTTCTTCGTACGGATTGTCGGGAGGAGTCGCGAGCATCCGGCCAGCCTACGGAATCGGCGGTCATCCGCGTGGCGTAGGTTTGCCCATGCGTGTGCGGCGCACCCACCCCGTGCCCACCGGCTGCCGGAGTAGGCTCGCCGCCCGCACCGACGGCCGAAATTCTTGTATTGGGGAAGGCGTAGGCATGAGCGACGTGCTGGAGCTGGTGGACGTATCCGTGGTCCGGGAGGGACGCGCGCTGGTCGACCAGGTCTCGTGGTCCATCTCCGAGGGGGAGCGCTGGGTCATCCTGGGCCCCAACGGCGCCGGGAAGACCACCCTGCTGCAGATCGCCGCCACCTACCTGTTCCCGACCGCGGGCAAGGTGTCGGTGCTGGGCGAGAAGCTGGGCGAGGTCGACGTCTTCGAGCTGCGCTCCCGGATCGGCCTGGCCGGCGCCGCCATGTTCGACAAGCTGCCGGCCGAGCAGACGGTGCTGCAGACCGTGCTGACCGCCGCCTACGGCATGACGGTCAGCTGGCAGGAGACCTACGAGCAGTTCGACGAGTCCCGCGCGCTCGCGCTGCTCGACCGGATGGGCATGTCCAACCTCACCGGCCGCAAGTTCGGCACCCTCTCCGAGGGCGAGCGCAAGCGCACCCTGATCGCCCGCGCCCTGATGACCGACCCCGAGCTGCTGCTGCTCGACGAGCCCGCGGCCGGCCTGGACCTCGGCGGCCGCGAGGACCTCGTCCGCCGGCTCGGCGCGCTCGCCCAGGACGAGTTCGCCCCGGCCATGGCGATGGTCACCCACCACGTCGAGGAGATCGCGCCGGGCTTCACCCACGTCCTGATGATCCGCCAGGGCAAGGTGCTCACCGCCGGTCCGATCGACACCGAGCTGACCGCCCGCAACCTCTCCAAGTGCTTCGGCCTGCCGCTCACCCTGGAGCGCCACGGGGACCGCTGGTCCGCGCAGGGCCTGCCGCTGGGCTGAGCCCCCGCCCGCGCCCCGCCCGCGCCTCGCACGCTCCGATGTCGTCGGGTTTCCGGGGACCGGTCGCACGCGCGACCGGTTTCCGCCCCTCGACCTGCGGGAACTGTCCGCCTCGAAGGCCCTTCGCTCCCTAGGATGGACACGTGGACAGCTGGATCTGGTGGCTCCTGGCCGCCGTCGGGCTCGGCATACCGCTGGTGCTGACCGCGATGCCGGAGTTCGCCATGTTCGCGGTCGGTGCGCTGGCGGCCGCCGGCGTGGCCGGGCTGGGCGGAGACGCGGTCTGGCAGACCCTGGTCTTCATCGCGGTCTCGGTCTCGCTGCTGGTCTTCGTCCGCCCGATCGCCTACCGGCAACTGCGGCAGGGCCCGCACATCAAGATGGGCATCGAGGCGCTCCAGGGCGCCACCGCGGTCGTCGCGGAAACCGTCGACGGGGAGGGCGGACGGATCAAGCTGAACGGCGAGATCTGGTCGGCCCGCGCGCTCCACCCGGACAGCGTGTACCAACCGGGGCAGCAGGTCGACGTCGTCGAAATCCAGGGCGCGACCGCCCTGGTCATCTAGGGGAGAGTCCGTGGAACCCGTCCTTATCGTTTTGGTCGTCCTGGTCGTGGTGGCCTTCATCGCGCTGATCAAGACGATCCAGGTCATCCCGCAGGCCAGCGCCGCGATCGTGGAGCGCTTCGGCCGCTACACCCGGACGCTCAACGCAGGCCTGAACATCGTCGTCCCGTTCATCGACCGGGTCCGCAACCGGATCGACCTGCGCGAGCAGGTCGTGCCGTTCCCGCCGCAGCCGGTGATCACCCAGGACAACCTGGTGGTCAACATCGACACGGTGATCTACTACCAGGTCACCGACCCGCGCGCGGCCACCTACGAGGTCGCCAGCTACATCCAGGCCATCGAGCAGCTGACCGTCACCACGCTGCGCAACATCATCGGCTCGATGGACCTCGAATCCACCCTGACCTCGCGCGAGGTCATCAACGCCGGTCTGCGCGGCGTCCTGGACGAGGCCACCGGCAAGTGGGGCATCCGGGTCAACCGCGTCGAGCTGAAGGCGATCGAGCCGCCCACCTCCATCCAGGACTCGATGGAGAAGCAGATGCGCGCCGACCGTGACAAGCGCGCCGCGATCCTCACCGCCGAGGGCCAGCGGCAGGCCCAGATCCTCAAGGCCGAGGGTGAGAAGCAGGCCGACGTGCTCCGGGCCGAAGGTGAGGCGCAGGCCGCGGTGCTGCGCGCCGACGGTGAGGCGGCCGCGATCCGGACGGTCTTCGAGGCCATCCACGACGGCGACGCCGACCAGAAGCTGCTCGCCTACCAGTACCTGCAGACCCTGCCCGAGCTGGCCAAGGGCGACTCCAACAAGCTGTGGATCATCCCCAGCGAGGTCGGCGACGCCCTCAAGGGCCTCGGCGGCGCCTTCGGCGGGCTGACCGGCAACCCCGGCGTCAACGGCGGCGCGGTCGCCGCCCCGAGCGTCCCGCAGGCGGCCCCCGCGGCCACCCAGGTGCCGCTCGACCCGGCGGCCGGCCCGCGCCCGGTGGACACCGAGAAGGGTGCCGCCCGCCCCCGGGTGGACCCGGCCCGCGAGTACCGCAAGATCGACCCGGAGTGACCGGCTGAACCGTCCGGCCCGGGGGGGGGGGGGAGGGGAGGGGGGGGGGGGGGAGGGGGGGGGGGGGGGGGGGGGGGGGGGGGGGGGGGGGGGGGGGGGGGGGGGGGGTGGGGCGGGGGGGGGGGGGGGGC
>NZ_JBWKEQ010000020.1:138308-144576 GCF_056435365.1 Kitasatospora sp. NPDC043949
GCTCCCGGACCCCCCCACCCCCCCCCCCCCCCCGCCCCCCCCCTCCCCCCCCCCCCCCCCCCCCCCCCCCCCCCCCCCCCCCCCCCCCCCCCCCCCCCCCCCCGGCGTGTGGCGGTCGTGGCGGTCGTGGCGTGTGGCGGTCGTGGTGGTGCGTGTCCCGAATCGTGGGCGGCCCTGGTCCGACCGGTGGGCCGTCCGGCATGATCCCCCCGGACAGGACCGAGAGGAGAGGTGACCCATGACGCTCTGGGAGGGCATCGCCGTCCTGGTGGCGGGCGTCGGCGCCGGGATGATCAACGTGATCGTCGGCTCCGGCACGCTGATCACGTTCCCGGTGCTGCTCGCCATCGGGATTCCGCCGGTCACCGCCAACGTCTCCAACACCTTCGGCCTGGTGCCCGGTTCGCTCAGCGGCGTGATCGGCTACCGCCGCGAGCTGGCCGGCCAGGGCCACCGGCTGCTGCGCCTGGGCACCGCCTCACTGCTCGGCGGACTGGTCGGCGCGCTGCTGCTGATCAGACTGCCGAACGGCGCCTTCGACGCGATCGTCCCGGTACTGATCCTGCTCGCCCTCGTCCTGGTGGTGATCCAGCCCAAGGTCGCCAAGGCGGTCGCCGCCCGCCGCCGCCCCGACGGGGACCCGGACGGCGGCCTGCTGCTGTTCGTCGGCGTCTTCCTCACCGGCATCTACGGCGGCTACTTCGGCGCCGCGCAGGGCGTCCTGCTGCTGGCGCTGATGGGCATGCTGCTCCAGGAGGACCTGCAGCGGATCAACGCCGTGAAGAACGCGCTGGCGATGGTCGTCAACGGCGTCGCCGCGCTGTTCTTCCTGTTCACCTCCACCGTCAACTGGGCGGCCGCCGGCCTGATCGCGGCGGGCTCGCTGGTCGGCGGCCTGCTCGGCGCCAAGGTCGGCCGCCGCCTGCCGCCGGTCGCGCTGCGCGGGATCATCGTGGTGGTCGGCCTCGCTGCGGTCACCAAACTGCTGCTGAGCTGATGAGCTGAGCATCCGTCGGGGGACGCCCGCCGGGGGCTGCCCGTCAGCGGCTGTGTCGTCCGGTGCGGAGGGCCCCGGCTCGGTATGTTCCTCGCAGTGCACGCCGGACCGGACGACGAGACGACGAACGGAAGAGCTTCGATGAGCAGCAGGGCACGGCTGAGCGAGGACGAGATCACGGCGGCCCTGGCCGCACTGCCGCGGTGGACCAGGGAGGGCGACAGCATCGTCCGCGTGGCCGACGCCCCCGACTTCCCGGCGGCGATCCGGGTGGTCGTCGCCGTCGCCGAACAGGCCGAGGCGCTCGGCCACCACCCCGACGTCGACATCCGCTGGCGCACCCTGCGCTTCGTCCTCTCCACCCACAGCGCGGGCGGGCTGACCGGCCTGGATTTCACCCTGGCCGCCCGCATCGACGAGGCGCTGAAGGCCGAGTCCGCGGGCTGACCTCCCCGACCCCCCGAGGCCGGGGCGGCGCGCTCGAACGGGCGTGAGATGCTGACTGCCGCATCGGCAGGCGGCTCGGGAGGGACGGGAACGGATGGCGCAGGAGCCCTTCGGAGACGCCCAGCAGCAGCCGTGGTACCCCCAGGGCCGGCAGGCCTGGCCGGTCGGCGGGCACCAGGAGCCGCAGCCGCAGGACCATCCGCAGCAGGAGTACTGGCAGACGGCGGCGGGCTACGGCCAGGGCGGGTACGGGCAGGGCTCGCCATACGGACAGGACCCGCGCCAGGACGGGCAGGACGCGCAGTACGGACAGGACCCGCAGTACGGGCAGACCGGCTACGCCCAGACTGGGTACGCCGAGGGCGGCTACGCCGAGGGGCAGTACCAGCAGTACCAGCCGTACCCGGATCGTGGGCAGCAGCAGTACGCGCCGTACGCCGTCCTGGAGCAGCCTGCGGGGGAGGGGCTGTACGTCCCGGTGGGGGCGGAGTACTCGGCCGACGGGTACGTGCACATCGAGGACGCCGAGCCCGTTCCGGTGGAGCCGTCCACGGAGCCCGAGCCGGACACGACGCCCGAGGCCGCGCCCGTCGCGCCGTCGCGGGCTGCCGCCCGTCGGGGCAGGTCCCCGAAGGCAGGCTCCTCGACGGCGGGCTCTTCGCTCTCGGCCAGGGCCCGCGCCGCCGCCGGGGCGGTGCTCACCGGCGAGCACGTGCCCAGCCGGCGGACCCTGCTGGTGCGCACCGGAGCCGGGGTGGCCGCGCTGGGCGTGCTGGTCGCGGCCGGTCTGATGGTCGGGGCCGAGGGCGGTGGCAGCGCGGCCGCGAGCAGCGGCGGGGAGCCCGGTTTCGCCGTCGCGCACACCAAGGTGTGGTCCGCCCAGCCCGCCGCGTCCGGGTCGTCGGGTGACGACACGCTGGTCGGCAGCTGGCTGCTGGCCGATGCGGTGGTCCGCGCCGATGCCGCCGGCGTGCGGGCCTACGACCTCGCGGCCGGCAAGCCCGTCTGGTCGGTCGAGCCACCGGCCGCCGGGGCCGTCCCGTGCGGGCTGTCGGCGGGGGTCAACCAGGCGGGGCTGGGCGCGGTGCTGTTCCGGGCCCAGGCCGACCCGAAGAGCCCGTGCACGCTGGTCGCCGCCGTGGACACCAAGACCGGCAAGACCGCGTGGACGAAGACCGTCTCGGACGCCAAGGGCGCGTACGGCGCGCGGATCGGCGTCACCGAGGACAAGGTGATCGCGGTCGGCGACGACCGGGCGGTCGCCTGGGAGTCCGCGGACGGCAAGGACGTCTGGCAGTACACCGGTCAGGGCAAGTTCTGCACCCTGTCCGGCGGCGTGACCGGCAAGACCGTGCTGGTCGCCTCCTCCTGCGCCGACTCGACCCCCGCCGACCAGGCCGTCGCACTGAACACGGCGGACGGCAAGGTCAGTTGGTGGCGCGGCCTGAACAACCGGCCGAAGACGGTGACCGTGCTGTCCGCCGAGCCGTCCGTCGTCCTCACCACGGGCGAGAAGCCGGAGGACGACCGGGTGTTCTCCTGGGGCGCGGGCGGGGACCCGGCCGCCGAGATCCCGGTGGTCGGCGACGGCGGCCGGCTGGACGTCGGCCACGGCACGTTCTCGGCCACGCCCGAGGTGTTCTTCCAGAACCGCACGATGGTCACCACGCTCGTCCCGGCGAACGGCGGCGGACCGGCCGCGGCGGTCGGTTACGACCTCGACACCGGTAAGCAGCGCTGGAAGGCGCCGACCGCCGCCAAGGGCACCGTCCGGGCGGTCGGCGTCGACGGCGGCGCGCTCGTGCTCGCCGCCGACGAACGCCGAGACCAGCCCGCCCGCCTCAGCCGGTTCCCGCTGGCCGGCGGCCAGGAGGCGACCGGAGGTAACTTCCCCCAGGGCACCGGTTCGCTGCTGGTCTCCGGGCGGGTGCTGATCGGCGGCGGGCGGGTGGTCGTGATGCCCGAGCACTCGGCCAACTACGGCACGGCGGCGGGCTACCAGGCGAAGGGTTAGCCCGGGCCCCGTAGGGCGCGGCTCGTGGCGGCGCTCACGCGGCCGGGACGGCTGTCGGAGCGGGCTGGCCCGGCACGGCCGGCAGCCAGTCGGCCAGCTCCCGGGCCTCCGAGCCGCGCAGGCCGAGCGCCAGCATGAGGGTGGCCTGCGGGGTCGGCACGAACGGCCGGCGCAGCAGCCTCATCCCGGCCTGTTCGGGTGTCCGGTCCGCCTTGCGCTGGTTGTCCTCCGGGCACGCGGCCACGGTGTTCAACCAGCTGTCCTCCCCACCGCGCGACCTGGGCTGCAGGTGGTCCACCGTGGTGGCCCGCCGCCCGCAGTACGCGCACAGGTGCTGGTCCCGGGCCAGGACACCCCGCCGCGACCACGGCGCCTGTTGTCGGAACGGCACTCTCACGTAGCGCTGAAGCCTGATCACCCGGGGCACCGGGATGCTGACGCCCGTCCCCCGGACCGTGCGCAGCGGATGCGCCTGCTCCACCACCGCCTTGTCCTGGAGCACCAGGACGACGGCGCGCTGGAGCGACACCGTCGTCAGGGGCTCGTAGCTCGCGTTCAGAACCAGCGTGTTGCGCACTCGGCACACCCTTCCCGCGGGCGTGCCACGGCGGCACGACCGTCTCCACACACGTCACTGCCGCCGCACGGCGGTGACACCACTCTGAACGGGCCCACAGCCGACGAACAACGGAATTTCCGGTATCGGGCAGGCGCCGGAGCGGCCGGGGGAGGACTGCGGCACGACGCTCGGGGAAAACCCGCTGGCCCCGACCGCGTAGGCTCTACCACGCTGGAGTCGCACCGACCCGGGGTCCGAGAGAACGGGCCGCCACCGGGCGGGCGCCCGATCGAAGGAGAAGCGTGACCGTGACGGACATCGTCGACGAGCTGCGGTGGCGGGGGCTGATCGCCCTGTCCACCGACGAGGACGCACTGCGCAAGGCGTTCGCGGACGGCCCGGTCACGTTCTATTGCGGCTTCGACCCGACGGCCCCCAGCCTGCACCTCGGCAACCTCGTGCAGATCCTCACCATGCGCCGCATCCAGCAGGCGGGAAACCTCCCGCTCGGCCTGGTCGGCGGGGCCACGGGCCTCATCGGTGACCCGAAGCCCACCGCCGAGCGCGTCCTCAACGACCCCGAGACGGTGGCCGGCTGGGTCGAGCGGCTGCGGGGCCAGATCTCGCGCTTCCTCGATTTCGAGGGCCCCTACGCGGCGCGCATGGTCAACAACCTGGACTGGACGTCCGGGATGTCGGCCATCAGCCTGCTGCGCGACGTGGGCAAGTACTTCCGCGTCAACAACATGATCGCCAAGGAGGCCGTCGCCCGACGGCTCAACTCCGACGCGGGTATCAGCTACACCGAGTTCAGCTACCAGATCCTGCAAGGCATGGACTACCTGGAGCTGAACCGCCGCTACGGCTGCACCCTGCAGACCGGTGGCAGTGACCAGTGGGGCAACCTGACCGCCGGCACGGACCTGATCCGCAAGGCCGACGCCAAGTCCGTGCACGCGCTGGCCACGCCGCTGATCGTCAAGGCCGACGGCACCAAGTTCGGCAAGACCGAGTCCGGCACGGTCTGGCTCGACCCCGAGCTGACCACCCCGTACGCCTTCTACCAGTTCTGGCTGAACGCGGACGACCGGGACGTCCCCAACTTCCTGCGGATCTTCAGCTTCCGCTCGAAGGAGGAGATCGAGGAGCTGGAGCGCGAGACCACCGAGCGCCCCGCCGCCCGCCTCGCCCAGCGAGCCCTCGCCGAGGAGCTCACCACCCTCGTCCACGGCGCCGAGCAGTACGAGCGCGCGGTCGCCGCGTCCAAGGCGCTGTTCGGCCAGGGCGACCTCGCCGACCTGGAGGCGCCGACCCTGGCCGCCGCCCTGGCCGAGGTCCCGAAGGCCGAGGTGGCCGAACTCCACTCGGTGGTCGACCTGTTGGTCGCCGTCGGCCTCGCACCGAGCCGTTCGGCCGCCCGCCGCACGGTCAAGGAGGGCGGCGCCTACCTCAACAACGTCAAGGTGACGGACGAGGAAGCGGTGCCGGCCGAGGCCGACCTGCTGCACGGTCGCTGGCTCGTACTGCGCCGCGGCAAGCGCAACCTGGCGGCGGCGGAGCTGGTTCCGGCTACGGTGTGACCGAAACACGACGCCGCTGAGCTGCGGCTTCGACATACGAGGGCGGGATCCAGCCGGATCCCGCCCTCGGTGTTTGACGATGTCGTCCGGGTGGCCTAGTGTTGAACGAGTCGCTGATGCGGCCATCCCACTCCGCAGGACCCACCCTCACCTCGATACCCATTGACATGGGTTTGTTGGCGTTCCCGTCAACCGTGGTGAGTGTGAATTTCGGGTGACAACCGAAATGCGCTAATGTGGAGGCCGTCGCGGAAAGCGGCCCGACCAGTTCGGGAAATCGGATGAATGAAACTCCGGAAAACGGAGCGGAAAACATCTGGTAAGCTGGAAACACGAAAGAACGAAGCGCCCGGAGGGCCCGCTGGAAGGCGGTCCGAAGGAAGTGTCCGTTCCTTGAGAACTCAACAGCGTGCCAAAAGTCAACGCCAGATATGTTGACATCCCCGGCCTCGATCGTTTGATCGGGGTTGGAGATTCCTTTTGAAGTAAAACACTAGCGAGGACGCAGTGCGCGGGACCGCCCTATTCCGGTGGTTGCCGTGTCGCTCAACGCGAGTGCCACCCGATTGCGGGTAGACATTCACGGAGAGTTTGATCCTGGCTCAGGACGAACGCTGGCGGCGTGCTTAACACATGCAAGTCGAACGGTGAAGCCCTTCGGGGTGGATCAG
>NZ_JBWKEQ010000021.1:0-65463 GCF_056435365.1 Kitasatospora sp. NPDC043949
CGCCCGGTTACATTCCGAACCCGGAAGCTAAGCCTTACAGCGCCGATGGTACTGCAGGGGGGACCCTGTGGGAGAGTAGGACGCCGCCGAACAATTATTCCGAAAAGACCCCCTCCCGTCCGGGAGGGGGTCTTTTTGCGTTAACCTCTGCCAACACACGAACCAGAGTTTGTCGGAGAGGCGCGATCCGTTGCAGAACCTGACCCTTACCTGGCAGTCCGCCGGGGGCGCCGCGGTCGCTCTCTACGGCGGGGCGTACGCCGCCGCCAGGGTCCGGAAGCCGTCCTTGTCGGCGCTGTTGCGGGAGGCCGGCACGCTGCTGGCACTGTTCGCGCTCTGGCAGCTGGTGGGTCACCTCTCGGTGATGAGCGGGGACCACGCGCTGGACCGGGCGGATTGGATCCACCGCACCGAGTCGGCGATCGGTCTACCGGACGAGGCGTCCTGGCAGGCGGCCGTCACGCCGTACCCGGTGCTGGTGAGGCTCGCGAACTACTACTACGCGGCGATGCACTTCGCGGTGATGCTGGCGGTGCTGCTCTGGGTGTTCGTGCGGCACCGGGAGCGGTACGCGTGGGTGCGGAACACGGTGGTGATCACCACGGCGGTGTGTCTGCTGGTGCAGTTCATCCCGGTGGCGCCGCCCCGGATGCTGCCGCAGCACGGGTTCGTCGACGTGGCCGCCGAGTACGGGCAGTCGGTGTACGGGGGCGCGGTGGGCGGTGTGGTGGTGGCCGACCAGCTGTCGGCGATGCCCTCGGTGCACGTCGCGTGGTGCGTGCTGGCGGCGGTCGCGGTGGTGCGGGTCTCGCGGAGCCCGCTGCGGTGGGCGATGGTGCTGCACCCGGTGCTGACCGTCGCGGTGGTCGTGGTGACCGCGAACCACTTCTGGGCGGACGGCATCGTCGCCGTCGTGATCCTGCTGTTCGCGTACGCCGCCCAGGCCCTGGTGGCACGTCGCCGGGGTCGGGCCTCCGTCGACACGGAGGTCCGACCCCGGCGCGCCACGGCGGATCAGCCGCAGCGGGTCACTTGACGGGCAGGGCGATCCTGCCCCAGGAGCCGTTGCTGAGCGCGGAGGTGGCCCAGTACCAGGCGGTGAGCCCGGAGACGGCCGCGATCCAGCCGGCGAACTTGGCGAGGCCGCTGTAGCCGCCGAAGGCGGCGATGGCGTTCAGCAGCAGGGACAGCGTCAGCAGGCCGTAGACGGCGCGGCTGAACAGGCCCGCGCCCCAGCTGGCGGCGGTCAGGGTGAGGGCGAGCAGGGCCCAGAGCAGGAGGAACAGGCCGGCGGCGTTCTTGCCCGCCCCGCCGGCCGCCGACCAGGTCGCCCAGAAGGCGCCGAGGCTGGTGAAGGCCGTTCCGGTGAAGCCCTCGCCGCCGCGGAGCTGCCACAGGCCCGCGATGAAGAGGGTGACTCCGCCGACCAGGTGGGCGAGGTGTGCCGCGTCCCCGACCCCGGTGCCGCTCAGGACGCCGGTGGAGAGCAGGCCGTAGGCGAGCAGTGTGAGGCCGAGTGCGAGGTAGCCGAGGTTACCCGCGTCGGCTCCGGTGGAGCGGGCGTTCGTTGCCCCGGTAGCTTCGTTGCTCACCGGAGGCTCCTTTCACTTTGGGCGCGCGCAGGGCGCAGTCAACGCAGTGGTGTGGTCCGATGAGGTGGATGCGCGCGACCGCGCCGAGGGCGCACGGCTGGAGCGTGCGCGGGCTGCGGTCAGAAGTGATGGGCCGGCGGAAGAGCCGCCGGTCGTGTCCCCGCCGGGGGATTCCCCGGTGAGATCGGTGTACCCGGCCGTACTCGCTTGTACCCTTGTGAATATAACAATTTGTGACGATGTCAGTTGTGGAACGCTCAGGGCCGACCGGGACGCCGGGGGCTGACCGAGAGGCGGCGTCGGCTCACGAGGTGCGCTGGGTCGGCACCCGCAGGGTCAGGATGGCCATGTCGTCGGACGGCGGTTCCGGGGCAAAGCGCTCGACGGCGCGCTGCACCCGCATCGCGACCGCCCCGGCGGTCAGGCCGGTACAGCCCGTGAGCACCTCGGCGAGGCCGTCGTCGCCCAGCATCCGGCTGCCCTCGCGGCGTTCGGTGACGCCGTCGGTGACGCACAGCAGGACCTCGCCGGGGGAGAGCACCAGGCGCTCGGCGGTGAGGTCGAGGTCCTCCATGACGCCGAGCAGCGGCTGCGGGGTGGCGGCCCGGTCGACCTGGCCGTCGGTGCGCAGCCGGAGCGGCAGCGGGTGGCCGGCGCAGACCAGGGACAGTTCGGTGCTGCCGTCCGGGCGGGGCGTCAGCTCGCCGTAGAGCAGGGTGAGGAAGCGGCTGCGCGAACCCTCGTCCAGGATGGCCGCGTTGAGGCGGCGGAGCACCTGCGGTGCGTCCAGGCCCTCGCGGGCGAGCAGGCGCAGAGAGTGCCGGGCGAGGCCGGTGACCGAGGCGGCCTCGGGGCCGGTGCCGCAGACGTCGCCGATCGCGAAGCCGTAGGTGCCCTCGCGGATGGTGAACAGGTCGTAGAAGTCGCCGCCGACCTCGTTGCCCTCGCCGGCGGCCTGGTAGTAGACGTCGACCTCGACGCCCGGGATCTCGGGCAGGTCCGGCGGGAGCAGGCTGCGTTGCAGGGCCTGGCTGGTGGCGGTGCGCTCGGAGTAGAGGCGGGAGTTGTCGAGTGCGAGGGCGGCCCGGCGGGAGAGGTCCTCGGCGAGTTCGAGGATCTCCTGGCGGAACCGGACGCCGGCCGGGACGCCGAGCGCGAGCAGCCCGATGACCCGGTTGCGGGCGGTCAGCGGCAGGACGACGGTCTCGCCGAGCAGTCCGGCGAGTTCGGGGCTGTCGGTGAGGCCGCCGGCGGCGGCGGTCTCGGCGGGCGCCGACCAGAAGCGGACGCCGTGGGTCGGGCCGGCGTCGGGGGCCGGGGTCTTGTCGAGCAGGTCGCGCAGCGGGTCGATCCGGTCCTCGTCCTCGTGCAGGACGAAGGCGAGGCCGGCCGCGGCGCGGTGGTCGCCCTTGGTGTAGACGGCGCACCAGGAGGCGAGGGTGGGGACGGCCATCTGGGCCATCAGGGCGAGGGTCTGCTCGTGTTCGAGGGTGCCGGCGAGCAGGTCGGAGGCCTCGACGAGGAAGGACAGCGAGCCCCGGCGGAGTCGTTCGAGCTCGGTCAGCCGGGTGCTCTCGACGGCGAGGGCGACCCGGTCGGCGGCGAACTGCAGCCGCAGGGCGTCCTCGTTGTCGTAGCGGCCGGGCGCGGCGGTGGCGATGCCGAGCGAGCCGATCAGCCGGCCCTCGACCTTGAGCGGGACGGTGACCAGGGAACGCATGCCGCTGCCGGTGAGCAGGGGCAGGCCGGTCGGGCGGGCGGTGAGGTCCTCGTGGACGGAGGGCAGCCGGGCGGAGTCGTAGCGGCTGCCGGTGTCGACCGGGAAGCGGGTGTGCCGGCGGTGTCCGGAGGTGAAGCCGGTGGCGGCGCGGACCTCGAACTCGGTCTCGTCGTCGGTGGTCAGCAGCAGGTACGCGGCGTCGGCGTCGAGCAGGTCGCGGGCGCGTTCGACGGTGCGCTGGAGCAGGGTGTCGAGGTCGTCGGTGGCGACCGGGCCGGCCAGCAGGTCGAGTCGGGGGCCGGTCGGGTCGGAGCGCTCGCCGGGCAGGGCTCGGGCGGGGGAGCGGAGCACCGCGCGGTCGGGTTCGAGGACGAGCAGGCAGAGGGTGGAGGGGACGCCCTCGGTGTCGCGCACGCGGACCTGGACGCCGTACACCTCGACCTCGTGGCCGTCCGCGCGGCGGACGGCGTAGCCGCCCTCCCAGCGGGCCAGTCGCAGGGTGTCGGCGAGGCCGAGGCCGCGGCCGGCGGACTGCGGCCAGACGGCGAGGTCGGCCCAGGGGCGGCCGAGGACGGTGGTGGCGGGGTACTGGAAGAGCGCCTCGGCGTCCGGGTTCCAGGCGAGGACGCGGCCGTCCTCGTCGAGCTGGACGACGGCGACGTGCACCGGGCCGGGGCCGCTGGGCAGGTCGCTGCCGGGGGTCGCGGGGACGGCGTAGCGGGTGCCGGCCACGGGGGCGGGCAGGGCGAGCCGGAACCAGACGGTCTTGCGCCCGGCCGCGTACTCGACGCCCCAGCGCTCGGCGAGGGCGGAGCACATCAGCAGGCCGCGGCCGCCCTCGCCGTCGGGGTCGGCGTAGCGGTCGGAGGAGGTGACGGGGCCGTCGCCGAGGGAGGGCAGGCCGCGTTCGGGGTGGTGGTCGGTGACTTCGATCCGGACGGTGCCCTCCTCGCGCAGGCAGCACACCTCGGCGGCGGTGCCGGCGTGGACGACGGCGTTGGTGACCAGTTCGCTGACCAGGACGACGGCGTCGTCGACGACCTCGGGCAGACCCCAGCCGAGCAGCGCGTCCCGTACGAAGCCCCGGGCGGCGGCTGCGGACCGGCCGTCGGGGGCGAAGGTGGCGGCTGCGCGCGCGGTGACCACGTTGCCACTTCTCCTCTGCTGCTCTGGCCTTGACTGTCCGGGGCGTGGCGCCGACTCCCGGTGCGTGCCGCCGGGGTGGCGGCGCTGGGTCGGGTCATGGCCCGGTGCAGCGCTCCACCCTACTTTCCGCTTGGTTCCCCGTGGGGGCGGGGCGTTGAAACAGGCACCTGAGAGTGATTCTGCCCACCTGTTTCGGACGGTCGGCTACCAACCGGGCGCAACCGGCCGTATACCCGGCGCCGGTGCTGCCAGACTGGGGGGTCCGCGACGGCCGGTCGGAGCAGTACGGTCGATGCGGGTGCCGGTGTGCCGCGTGGGGCGCCGGTACGCAGCCCGACCGGGCCGGTGCCCCGGTGCGTGCCGTACCGGCACGGACGGTCACCGGAAAGTTCACGATGTGGGAGGGGCCCGTTGAGTTCGGCCACCAAGGACGCAACCGGTACGACGCCGCCCGTTCCGCGCGGTGGGCGGTCCGGGACCGCGCCGCGGAACGCGGCCGGCCGGCGAGTGAGCCACAACCGGGGGGCGGAGCCGGCCGAACTGCGGAAGCTGTTGGCCGCGCTGACCGCGATGCGGGACGGCAACTTCCGCCGCCGGCTGACGGTTCCGGGGGACGGGCCGCTGGCGGAGATCGCCGCGGTGTTCAACGAGGTCGCCGAGCGCAATCAGCACCTGACCGGAGAACTGGCCCGGGTGCGGCGGGCGGTGGGCCGCGAGGGCCGGCTGAACGAGCGGCTGGAGACCGGCGCGGGCGAGGGCGCCTGGATGGCGGCCGTCGACAACTGCAACGCGCTGATCGACGATCTGGCCCGTCCGATGGCCGAGGTGGGCCGGGTGCTCTCGTCGATCGCCGAGGGCGACCTGGACCAGAAGATGGAGCTGCGCTCGCTGCACAGCAACGGGGTGAGCCACCCGCTGCGCGGCGAGTACCTCAAGATCGGCCGGACCGTCAACGGGCTGGTGGACCAGCTCTCGGAGTTCACCGACGAGGTGACCCGGGTGGCCCGCGAGGTGGGTACCGAGGGCAAGCTGGGCGGCCAGGCCAAGGTCCGCAGTGTGTCCGGCAGTTGGAAGGACCTGGCGGATTCGGTCAACACCATGGCCGGCCGGCTGACCGCGCAGGTGCGCAACATCGCCCAGGTGACCACCGCGGTGGCCAAGGGCGACCTGTCCCGCAAGGTCACCGTCGAGGTGGCCGGCGAGATGCTGGAGCTGAAGAACACCGTCAACACGATGGTGGACCAGCTGAACGGGTTCGCCGCCCAGGTCACCGGGGTGGCCAGGGACGTGGGCACCGAGGGCCGGCTCGGCGGCCAGGCGCAGGTGCCGGGCGTGGCCGGGGTCTGGCGGGACCTGACCGACTCGGTGAACTTCATGGCCGACAACCTGACCGGCCAGGTGCGCAACATCGCCCAGGTGACCACGGCGGTGGCGCGCGGGGACCTCTCGCAGAAGATCGAGGTGGACGCGCGCGGCGAGATGCTGGAGCTGAAGAACACCATCAACACGATGGTCGACCAGCTCTCCGGCTTCGCCGAACAGGTGACCAGGGTGGCCCGCCAGGTGGGCACCGAGGGGCGGCTCGGTGGCCAGGCGCAGGTGCCCGGGGCGGCCGGGGTGTGGCGCGACCTGACCGACAACGTCAACTTCATGGCGAACAACCTCACCGATCAGGTGCGCAACATCGCGCAGGTGACGACCGCGGTCGCCAAGGGCGACCTGTCGCAGAAGATCCAGGTGGACGCGCGCGGGGAGATCCTGGAGCTGAAGAACACCATCAACACGATGGTGGACCAGCTGGGCGCCTTCGCCGACGAGGTCACCAGGGTGGCCCGGGACGTCGGCACCGAGGGCATCCTCGGCGGTCAGGCGAGCGTGCCCGGGGTGTCCGGGACGTGGAAGGACCTGACCAACAGCGTCAACCTGATGGCCAACAACCTGACCAGCCAGGTCCGCAACATCGCCGAGGTGACCACGGCGGTGGCGCGCGGCGACGTGTCGAAGAAGATCACCGTCGACGCCCGGGGCGAGATCCTGGAGCTGGTGACGACCGTCAACACCATGGTCGACCAGCTGTCGGCGTTCGCCGACGAGGTGACCCGGGTCGCCCGCGAGGTGGGCACCGAGGGGATCCTGGGCGGCCAGGCGCGGGTGCGCGGGGTGTCGGGGATCTGGAAGGACCTGACCGACAACGTCAACTTCATGGCCTCCAACCTGACCGGGCAGGTCCGCAACATCGCCGAGGTCGCCACCGCGGTGGCCCGCGGCGACCTGTCCAAGAAGATCACCATCGAGGCGCAGGGCGAGGTCGCCGCCCTCGCCGGGACCTTGAACACCATGGTCGACCAGCTCTCCTCCTTCGCGGTGGAGGTGACCAGGGTGGCCCGCGAGGTCGGCACCGACGGCACCCTGGGCGGTCAGGCGAGCGTGCCGGGCGTGGCCGGCATCTGGAAGGACCTGACCGACAACGTCAACCTGATGGCCAACAACCTCACCGGCCAGGTCCGCAACATCGCGCTGGTGATCACGGCGGTGGCCCGCGGCGACCTCTCGCAGAAGATCGACGTCGACGCGCGCGGCGAGATCCTCCAGCTCAAGACCAGCATCAACACCATGGTCGACCAGCTGTCGGCGTTCGCCGACGAGGTCACCCGGGTCGCCCGCGAGGTGGGCACCGACGGGCGGCTCGGCGGTCAGGCCCGGGTACCCGGCGTGGACGGCACCTGGCAGGACCTCACCGAATCGGTGAACGAACTGGCCAACAACCTGACCCGGCAGGTGCGCGCGATCGCCCAGGTCGCCACCGCCGTGACCAGGGGCGACCTGAGCCTGCGGATCGACGTGGACGCCGCGGGGGAGCTCGACGAGCTCAAGGACAACATCAACCAGATGATCGCCAACCTGCGCGAGACCACCCGCACCAACCAGGAGCAGGACTGGCTCAAGACCAACCTGGCGCGGATCTCCGGCCTGCTCCAGGGCCGCCGGGACCTGGAGGCCGTCGCCTCGCTGATCATGACCGAGCTGACCCCGGTGGTCTCCGCCCAGCACGGCGCCTTCTTCCTCGCCCAGCCGGCCGGCCGCACCGCCGAGCTGATCACCGAGGACGACGACGAGAACGACACCGTCCTGCGGCTGATCGGCAGTTACGGCTACCAGCGGCGCGCGATGCCGACCACCTTCCGGCCCGGCGAGTCGCTGATCGGGCAGGCCGCGGTGGAGAAGCGGGCGATCATCCTCAAGGAGGCGCCGCCCGGATACCTCAAGATCGCCTCCGGCCTCGGCGAGGCCTCGCCGGCCCACATCGTGGTGCTGCCGGTGCTGTTCGAGGGCCGGCTGCTGGGCGTGATCGAGCTGGCCACCTTCAGCTCCTTCACCACCGTCGCGCTGGACTTCCTCAACCAGATCGCCGACCTGATCGGCGTCACCGTCAACACCATCAGCGTCAACACCAAGACCGAGGGCCTGCTGCTGGAGTCCCAGCGGCTCACCGCCGAACTCTCGATGCGATCCGCCGAGTTGGAGGCGCGCCAGGAGGAACTGGAGCGCACCAACGAGGAGTTGCAGGAGAAGGCCGAGCAACTCGCCCAGCAGAACCGCGACATCGAGATCAAGAACAGCGAGATCGAGGAGGCCCGGCAGGTCCTGGAGGAGCGCGCCGAGCAGCTCGCCCTGGCCTCCCGGTACAAGAGCGAGTTCCTCGCCAACATGTCGCACGAGCTGCGCACCCCGCTCAACTCGCTGCTGATCCTGGCCAAGCTGCTCTCCGACAACAATGAGGGCAACCTCTCGCCCAAGCAGGTCGAGTTCGCCGACACCATCCACGGCGCCGGATCCGACCTGCTCCAGCTGATCAACGACATCCTCGACCTCTCCAAGGTCGAGGCCGGCAAGATGGACGTCCGCCCGGCCCGGATCGCCCTGGTCCAGCTGGTTGACTACGTCGAGGCCACCTTCCAGCCGGTCGCGCTGGACAAGAACCTGGACTTCGCCGTCCGGGTCTCGCCCGCCCTGCCGGTCACCCTGCACACCGACGAGCAGCGGCTCCAGCAGGTGCTGCGCAACCTGATCTCCAACGCCGTCAAGTTCACCGACGCCGGCGCGGTCGACTTCTCGATCTCCCCGGCAGGTGCGGAGGTCCCGCAGCACGTGCGCGAGCGGCTGCTGGAGTCCGGCTCGATCAAGGACCCGGACGACGAACTGATCGCCTTCGCGGTCTCCGACACCGGCATCGGCATCCCCGGCAACAAGCTGCGGGAGATCTTCGAGGCGTTCAAGCAGGCCGACGGCACCACCAGCCGCAAGTACGGCGGCACCGGGCTCGGCCTGTCGATCAGCCGCGAGATCGCGCGGCTGCTGGGCGGCGAGATCCACGCTGAGAGCGAGCTGGGCAAGGGCTCCACGTTCACGCTCTACCTGCCGCTGCGCACCGAGGCCCCGGACCCGACCCAGGTCGAGCGCCCGGTCGTGTCGAGCGTCCCGGCGCTGCGCGCCTCCGTCGGCGTGACCCCGATCGGGGTGCCCGTGCCGGTCGGCGAGAACCCGGCCGACCACTGGGCCCAGGAGGTCCGCGAGCTGGCCGAGGAGCGCCGCCGCGGCGCGGTGGAGCGCCGGCGCAGCGCCTCCCTGGAAGCCGCCGCCGGGACCCGCCCGGTGGAGCCCGCGCCGCCCCGCCCCAGCCGCAGCGACGTGCGTTTCGACGGCCAGCAGGTGCTGATCGTGGATGACGACGTCCGCAACGTGTTCGCCCTCACCAGCGTGCTGGAACAGCACGGCCTGACCGTCCTGTACGCCGAGAACGGGCGCGAGGGCATCGAGATGCTGGAGCAGCACGAGAACGTGGCGCTGGTCCTGATGGACATCATGATGCCGGAGATGGACGGCTACGCGACCACCGAGGCGATCCGCCGGATGCCCCAGTTCGCCGGCCTGCCGATCATCGCGCTGACCGCCAAGGCGATGAAGGGCGACCGCGAGAAGTCGCTGGAGGCGGGCGCCACCGACCACATCACCAAGCCGGTGGAGACCGACCACCTGCTGGCGGTGATGCGCGAGTGGCTGCGGGCGGACCGCACGTAGCGCCAGGGGAGGGCGCGAACTCCGGGGCGGGCTCCGGAGTTCGCGCCGTCCGGTGGGCCGGTTTGCTGGCGGTCGGGCCCGGGAACCGGGTAGGGTCACCGATCGTTGCGAACAGTGACCGGACGGCGACACATTGCTGAGCGTGCGCCGGAGCACTGGGCGCGCGCCGCTCCGGATCGGGTCACGACGGAGCGATGTGCCGGGCGAGGGGGTGCGGCTAGCATGACCGGGGTAGCGGTGGGCAGTACGCGAGTGCCATCACCGGGCGGCAGGCAGGCGACAGGAGGGCGAGCCCTGATGCAGAAGGCGAAGATCCTCCTGGTCGACGACCGACCGGAGAACCTGCTGGCGCTGGAGGCGATCCTCTCCGCGCTGGACCAGACGCTGGTGCGCGCCGTCTCCGGCGAGGAGGCGCTCAAGGCGCTGCTCACCGACGACTTCGCGGTGATCCTGCTGGACGTCCAGATGCCCGGGATGGACGGCTTCGAGACGGCCGCCCACATCAAGCGCCGCGAGCGCACCCGGGACATCCCGATCATCTTCCTGACCGCGATCAACCACGGCCCGCACCACACCTTCCGCGGCTACGCGGCCGGCGCCGTGGACTACATCTCCAAGCCGTTCGACCCGTGGGTGCTGCGCGCCAAGGTCTCGGTCTTCGTCGACCTGTACGTGAAGAACTGCCAGCTGAAGGAGCAGGCCGCGCTGCTGCGGCTGCAACTGGAGGCGGGCGGCGGCGAGCCGCCCCTCGGCGGGGCGCTGCTGGGCGAGCTGTCCGCGCGGCTGGCGGCGGTCGAGGAGCAGGCGGAGGCGCTGGGCAAGCAGCTGGACGGCGTCGAGGACGCCGGGGTGGCGGCCACCGCGGCGCACCTGGAGCGCAAGCTGGCGGGGCTGCGCCGGGCCCTGGACGCGCTCCGGCCGGGAACCGCGTAACCGATCGCCGGGGTTCACTCCCGCGGGTGAATTTCCGACGCGGCCGGGTGAAACCGGGTCAGCGTGACGGTGTGTCTGCGACACGTCCCCGAGCCCCGGCTCGGGCACATGTGCACTGGTGGCCCACCCCGGTAGGCTGCTGACCCATGGCCACTCGTACGCCCGGAAGCGCGGCACGCAACCCGAGTCCGGGACCGTCCAAGAAGGCCGCGGCGAAGGCCCCGGGCAAGCCGCCCGCGAAGAAGGCGGCGGCCAAGAAGGCGGCCCCGGCGAAGAGGGCGGCGGCCAAACCGGCCCCGCCGTCCCCGCCGCCGCCCAAGCCGATACTCTTCCGGGCCGTCCGGGCCGTCTGGCTCGGCGTGGCGAACAGCATCGCCGCGATCTTCCGGGGCTTCGGCGACGGAGCCAAGAATCTCCACCCCGCCCACCGCAAGGACGGGCTGGGCCTGCTGCTGTTCGCACTCGCGCTGGTGACCGCCGCCGGCACCTGGTTCAGCCCGCAGGGCTGGCTGGGCGAGGCGGCCACCGCCGTGGTGTCCGGGCTGTTCGGGCGGCTCGACGTGCTGGTGCCGTTCCTGCTGGCCGGGATCGCGGTCCGGCTCTGGCGCCACCCGGAGCTGCCGGAGGCCAACGGCCGGATCATGATCGGCCTGAGCGCGCTGCTGGTCGGCGTCCTCGGCCTGGTGCACATCGGCTGCGGCGCGCCCATGATGGGCAGCGGCGCCTCGCGGATACGGGCGGCCGGCGGGATCATCGGCTGGGCCGTGTCCACCCCGATGATGGCCGCCGCCGGGCCGGCGCTGGCCGTGCCGCTGCTCCTGCTGCTGTCCTTCTTCGGCCTGCTGGTGGTCACCGCCACCCCGGTCAACCGCATCCCCGAGCGGCTGCGGTCGGCCGGCGTGCGGCTCGGCGTGGTGGAGACCGGGCCGGAGGACGAGCTGCGCGAGGGGCGTACGCCGGAGCGCGACCTGTCCACCGAGCCGCCCGAGGACGCGGACCCCTCCGCGCTGCCGTTCACCGTGGGCAGCGAGGACCCGGGCGACGAGGTGGCCGCCCGCCGTCGGCGCCGCCGCCGCAAGCCGGCGGACGACGAGGACCAGCCCGATGCCGTCCGGGTGTCCCTGGACAAGGAGCCGCTGGACCCGTACGCCACCCGCGACCTCGCCGCCGGCGCCGCCGCCGACCTGGACGGGGCACTCGTCTACGGCGTGCCCGCCTCCTCGGCGGTGGCGAACATGATGCACCAGGTGCAGGACCGCACCGTCCCGCCGGAGGAGGCCGCCGTCCCGGCCGCCCGCAGCGCGGGCCCGGGCGCGCCCGAGGAGCACGGCCCGGCGCCGGTGCGGATGGAGCAGCTCCAGCTGGCCGGCGACGTCACCTACGCGCTGCCCCCGCTCGACCTGCTGGAGCGCGGCGGCCCGGCCAAGGCCCGCAGCGCCCTCAACGACGAGGTGGTGGCCCAGCTCAGCAGCACCTTCACCGAGTTCAAGGTGGACGCCAGGGTCACCGGTTTCACCCGGGGCCCGACGGTGACCCGCTACGAGGTCGAGCTCGGCCCGGCCGTCAAGGTGGAGCGGATCACCGCGCTCGCCAAGAACATCGCGTACGCGGTGGCCAGCGCCGACGTGCGGATCATCAGCCCGATCCCGGGCAAGTCCGCGGTCGGCATCGAGATCCCCAACCGGGACCGCGAGATGGTCAACCTCGGCGACCTGCTGCGCTCGCGCACGGCCGCCGAGGACACCCACCCGATGGTCGTCGGCATGGGCAAGGACGTCGAGGGCCAGACCGTGATGGCCAACCTCGCCAAGATGCCGCACATCCTGGTGGCCGGCGCGACCGGCGCGGGCAAGTCGTCCTGCATCAACTGCCTGATCACCTCGATCCTGGCCCGGGCCACCCCGGACGAGGTGCGGATGGTGCTGGTCGACCCCAAGCGGGTCGAACTGACCGCGTACGAGGGCATCCCGCACCTGATCACGCCGATCATCACCAATCCGAAGAAGGCCGCCGAGGCCCTCCAGTGGGTGGTCCGCGAGATGGACCTGCGCTACGACGACCTCGCGGCGTTCGGCTTCCGGCACGTGGACGACTTCAACGCGGCGGTGAAGGCCGGCACGGTCACCCCGCCGCCGGGCAGCGAGCGCGAGCTGACCCCGTACCCGTACCTGCTGGTGATCGTCGACGAGCTGGCCGACCTGATGATGGTGGCGCCGCGCGACGTCGAGGACTCGGTGGTCCGGATCACCCAGCTGGCCCGCGCGGCCGGCATCCACCTGGTGCTGGCCACCCAGCGGCCCTCGGTGGACGTGGTCACCGGTCTGATCAAGGCCAACGTGCCGTCCCGGCTGGCCTTCGCGACCTCCGCGATGGCCGACTCCCGGGTCATCCTGGACCAGCCCGGTGCGGAGAAGCTGATCGGCAAGGGCGACGCGCTGTTCCTGCCGATGGGCGCCGGCAAGCCGATCCGCCTCCAGGGCGCGTTCGTCACCGAGGCGGAGATCGCCGCGGTGGTGCAGCACTGCAAGGACCAGCTGACCGCCGTCTACCGGGACGACGTGACGGTCGGCGGCGGGGCCAAGAAGGAGATCGACGAGGAGATCGGCGACGACCTGGACCTGCTGATCCAGGCGGCCGAGCTGGTGGTCTCCACCCAGTTCGGCTCGACCTCGATGCTCCAGCGCAAGCTCCGGGTCGGCTTCGCCAAGGCGGGGCGGCTGATGGACCTGATGGAGTCGCGCGGGATCGTCGGGCCGAGCGAGGGTTCCAAGGCCCGCGACGTCCTGGTGAAGCCGGACGAGCTGGACGGGGTGCTGGTCGGCCTGCGCGGTTGACGACCCGCGCCCGCGGCGAGTGTTCACTCGTTCGGAGGAGGGTAGGCGCGTGCAGGGGAACCGAACGTCCGTACGCCGCGTCACAGGCCGGAAAGCGAACCCCCCGGGTTCCCCGTGCGGGCCCGCTGACGGCCGTTCAGCGGGGTGCCGGGCCCCCGTCGGGGCGGGCGCGCGCATTCGGGCCTGTTCCGCTTGAGAAACGATCCGCCCGCGCCCCTAGACTGTTCCCCAGCAGGTGGCCATCCGCTCGAAAGGCGTGCCCCGTGACCATCGGCAAGTCCCCCGACCGCGAGAACGCCCCGTCGTCCGTCGAGTCGACCGACGACGCGGTGCAGGCGGCCGATGCCCCGAGCATCGGCCGGGTGCTGTCCACCGCCCGGATCGAGGCCGGGCTCACGGTGGACCAGGTGAGTACGGCGACCCGGGTCCGGGTGCCGATCGTCCATGCCATCGAGGAGGACGACTTCGGCCGCTGCGGCGGCGACTTCTACGCCCGCGGGCACATCCGCGCGATCGCCCGCGAGGTCGGCGTCGACGGCGAGGCCCTGATCGCCCGGTACGACGCCGCGCACGGCGGCTCGCCCGCCTCCAAGCGGCCGACCCAGCTGATCGACAGCGGCCCGATCAAGGTGCCCGGCCGCGGCCGGCCGAACTGGGCGGCGGCCATGGTCGCCGCGATCGTCGTGGTGGTCGTCCTGATCGGCTTCAACCTGGTCAGCGGCAAGGACGGCCACACCGGCACCGGCTCCGCCAGCGCGCCGCTGCCCAGCGGCTCCGGCACCGGCTCGGTCGCCTCCGTGCCCTCGCCCACCGTGCAGCCGCCGGCGCCCGTGCCGAGTGCGGCCGCGATCGCCGCCGTCCCGGCTGACAAGGTCACCGTGAAGCTGGTCGCCGAGGGCAGCACCAGCTGGGTGTCCGCGGTGGACGGCAGCGGGAAGTCGCTGTTCCAGAACAACATCAGCGACGGCCAGGACCAGACCTTCACCGACGCCAAGCAGATCAAGCTGGTGCTCGGAAACGGCGGGGCCGTGCACGCGTACGTCAACGGCAAGGACCTCGGCCTCCTCGGCAAGGACGGCCAGGTGGTGCACGTCACGTACACCCCCGGCGATCCGCAGGCGGGCTGACCACAGGCCTGCGGAGGCCCTGGAGAGCGGCCCTGCGGCCTGGCGAAGATCTGGTAATCCGAGGCGCGCGGCCTCCGGGGCGAACGGCACCGGAGGCCGCGCGTTAATCTTGGCCCTATGCCTGAACGCCGTACTGTCGCCCTTGTCACGCTCGGATGTGCCCGCAACGAGGTGGACTCCGAGGAACTCGCCGGGCGACTGGAAGCCGACGGCTGGTTGCTCGTCGACGACGCCGCCGAAGCGGACGTCGCCGTCGTCAACACCTGCGGCTTCGTCGAGGCCGCCAAGAAGGACTCCGTGGACGCCCTGCTGGAGGCCAACGACCTCAAGGGGCACGGCCGCACCCAGGCCGTCGTCGCGGTCGGCTGCATGGCCGAGCGGTACGGCAAGGAGCTCGCCGACGCCCTGCCCGAGGCCGACGGCGTGCTCGGCTTCGACGACTACTCCGACATCTCCGACCGCCTCCAGACCATCCTCTCCGGCGGCCACCACGCCCCGCACCTCCCGCGCGACCGCCGCAAGCTGCTGCCGATCAGCCCGGCCGAGCGGCAGTCCGCCGCCGAGGCCGTCGCGCTGCCCGGCCACGGCGCCGCCGAGACCCCGGCCGAGCCGATCGCCGACCTGCCCGAGGGCCTCGCCCCGGCCTCCGGCCCGCGCACCCTGCGCAAGCGGCTCGACGACAACCCGGTCGCCTCGGTCAAGCTCGCCTCCGGTTGCGACCGGCGGTGCTCCTTCTGCGCCATCCCGGCGTTCCGCGGCTCCTTCATCTCCCGCCGCCCCTCCGACGTGCTGCACGAGGCCCAGTGGCTGGCCGAGCAGGGCGTGCGCGAGGTCGTCCTGGTGAGCGAGAACAACACCTCGTACGGCAAGGACCTCGGCGACATCCGGCTGCTGGAGACGCTGCTCGGCGAGATCTCCGCGCTCGAGGGCGTCGAGCGGGTCCGGGTCTCCTACCTGCAGCCCGCCGAGATGCGCCCCGGGCTGATCGACGCGATGACCGGGACCACGGACGTGGTGCCCTACTTCGACCTGTCCTTCCAGCACTCGGCGCCCGCCGTGCTGCGCCGGATGCGCCGCTTCGGCTCCACCGACCAGTTCCTGGACCTGCTGAAGACCATCCGCGACCGGGCCCCGCAGGCCGGCGCCCGGTCCAACTTCATCGTCGGCTTCCCCGGCGAGACCGAGGCGGACTTCGCCGAGCTGGAGCGCTTCGTCACGCACGCCGGGCTGGACGCGATCGGCGTCTTCGGCTACTCCGACGAGGACGGCACCGAGGCCGCGACCTACGACGGCAAGCTGTCCGAGGACGTGATCGCCGACCGGCTGAACCGGCTCAGCCGGCTGGCCGAGGAGATGACCGCCCAGCGGGCCGAGCAGCGCGTCGGCACCGAGGTCGAGGTCCTGATCGAGTCCATCGAGGACGGCGTGGTCGAGGGCCGGGCCGCCCACCAGGCCCCCGAGACCGACGGCCTGACCACCCTCACCGGCGTCGAGGACCCGCAGATCGGCCAGTTCCACCGGGCCAAGGTGGTCGCCAGCGAGGGCGTCGACCTGATCGCCGAGGCGCTGGAGCCGGTCCGGGTCCGTCAGGCCCCGGGAGCCGGGGAATGACCAAGGGGCCCGGCGCCCCGGCCGCGGCCCATCCGGGCAGACCGCCGGCCGCGGTGCCGCCGGCGCCGGCTGTCTGGAACATCGCCAACATGCTCACGATGCTCCGGCTGCTGCTGGTGCCGGTCTTCGTGTCGCTGCTGTTCGCCGACGGCGGGCACGACCCCAAGTGGCGCTCGGTCGCCTGGGCGTCGTTCGCCATCGCGATGATCACCGACCTGTTCGACGGCGAGCTGGCCCGGCGCAAGGGCCTGGTCACCGACTTCGGGAAGATCGCCGACCCGATCGCCGACAAGGCGATCATGGGCTCGGCGCTGATCGGCCTCTCGCTGCTCGGCGACCTGCCCTGGTGGGTCACCGCGGTGATCCTGGCCCGCGAACTCGGCATCACCCTGATGCGTTTCTGGGTGATCCGCTACGGCGTCATCCCGGCCAGCCGGGGCGGCAAGATCAAGACGCTGACCCAGGGCATCGCGGTCGGCATGTACGTGCTGGAGCTGACCGGCTGGCTGGCCACCGCCCGGGCCGTGCTGATGGCCCTGGCGGTACTGCTGACCATCGGCACCGCGCTGGACTACGTCGGACAGGCGCTGCGCATGCGCCGCGAGGGACTGGCCGCGGAGCGCGCGGGCCGGTGAGTGACGGGGGAGACCGGGTGACGGACCACGAGCTGGCGGTACGGGCGCACGAGGCGCTGCGCTCCAGGGGCGGCACGCTGGCCGTCGCCGAGTCGCTGACCGGAGGGCTGCTCGCGGCCGCCCTGGTCGACGTCCCCGGGGCGTCCGCGACCTTCCGGGGCTCGGTCACGGCGTACGCCACCGAGCTGAAGGCCTCGGTGCTCGGCGTGGACGAGGGGCTCCTGGCGGTGTACGGGCCGGTCCACCCGGTGGTGGCGGGGCAGATGGCCGAGGGCGTGTGCCGGCTGCTGGGGGCCACGTACGGGATCGCGACGACCGGGGTGGCCGGGCCGGACCCGCAGGACGGGCAGCCGGTGGGCACCGTACACCTGGCGGTCGCCGGTCCGGAGGGAACTCTGGTCAGTTCGCCCCGGCTGTCGGGCGGGCGTGCCAGAATCCGTCACGGGGCGGTGACCGCCGCTCTGGAGCTGTTCGTCGGGCGGCTACGGGCCGCTACGCCCACGACCTGAACCCCGCGGGGCCCGCACCCGGGCGTCCTGCAGCCCGTGTGGAGGCGCCGCGGAGGCGTGGTGGAGTCCCGGTCGCGGCGATCTCCACCGAACCGCGATCTGCCGATCCGGTCCGCGGGCATGGCACAGCTGGAGGATCGTGTTACATCCAACGGCCTGGTTGGGCAGAAACCAGGTGGCGAACGAGTTGCGTGACGGTGGCCGGGCGGCCCACGGCGGGTACCACGAGGGGCCCGCGGACCCGGGAACGACACCGGAACGAGGAGGGGGACAGCCTTGCAGCCCAGAGTGAACACGACCAGGGTCCCCGCACGCGATGCGGGCAAGGCGGTACGGTGGGGTCGTGACATCTCGATCCGCAGTCCGAGGAGGGAGGCACCGATGATCCTGCTTCGTCGCCTACTGGGCGATGTACTGCGTCGGCAGCGCCAGCGCCAGGGCCGCACACTCCGCGAGGTGTCGGCGGCAGCCAGGGTTTCGCTCGGTTACCTCTCCGAGGTCGAGCGGGGACAGAAGGAGGCCTCCTCGGAGCTGCTCTCCGCCATCTGCGACGCGCTCGACGTCCGGATGTCCGAGGTCATGCGCGAGGTCAGCGACGAACTGTCGCTCGCCGAACTTGCGGCGATGGCCACCCTCTCCGAAGGTGATCTGCTGAGGCCGGTACTCGAACCGGTTCCGCTGCCCGCCCCCGGCACCGACCGGGCGAACATGTCGCCCAAGGCCGCCGCGATGGACGTGGTCGCCGCCTGAACCCGGCCTCGACTCCCGGGCTCCTGGTGCCCGGGGCGAGCGAAGGAGGGCGGTCGTGCGCAGAGCCGCGACGGCGTGCACGGAGGCTCGAATACGGCTGCGGCGACTGATGCCGTGGCCGGCCCGCCGGGTCCTGGTGATCCTGACGGCAGGGCTGGTCTGGTGGCTGCCGGCGGTCCGGGGACAGTTGGCCGACGGCGCCGCGCTGGGGTTGCTCGCGGCCGGCGGCTGGGGACTCGGCCTGATCCCGGTCCACGCCGACCGGGACGCCACCGGGCCGGAGCGGCGCCCATCGGCGGCCGTGGCCCGGGTGGAGGCGCAACCGCCGACGGTCGGCTGAGCCACTCGAACGGGTGATACGAGCGAACGAAGGCCGCGGGGCACCGGATGCCCCGCGGCCTTCGCTGTCGGCGGACCTCAGGAGGACCGCAGGCGCAGGCCGCGCGGGGTGGCGTGGAAACCGGCCTCCTCCAGCGCGGCGCCCAGCGCCGAGCCGAGGGCAGGCTCGCCGTTCGCCCGCTCGACCGTGACGCTGCCGAGCGCACCCTCGCGGACCGCGGCCGCCAGCGCGCCCACCGCCAGCGCCCGGGTGGCGCCGTCCTCCGGCCAGGCCAGCAGTGACTTGCCGCCCCGCTCGACGTACAGCGCCAACTCGCCGTCCACCAGCACCACCAGGGCGCCCGCCTTGCGGCCCGGGCGGTGCGCCCGGGCCTCCTTGGCTCCGGGGGCCGTCGGCGGCTCCGGCCAGGGCAGCGCGGAGCCGTAGGCGTTCGCCGGATCGGCGGCGGCCAGCACCAGCACCTGCGGCGGCTCGGTGGCCGGGGCGGCCGGCCACTCGGCGGCCCGGGCCCGCTCCAGTCGTCCGTTGACCGAGCGCAGCCGGTCGGCCGCGCCCTCCATGGCGAACTGGGCGCCGCCCAGCCCCTCGACGAAGTAGCCCCGGCGGGCCCGGCCGCGCTCCTCCATCGCGGCGAGCACCCGGTACACCCCGGCGAAGCCGCCCGGCACCCGCTCGGCGGCCACCGCGCCCCGGGTGACCAGGCCGTGCCGGTCCAGCAGGCTCTGCGCCTGGGTGGTGGCCCGGACCGTCGGGTCGGTGGTGAAGGCGGGCAGCAGTGACCAGCGCCCGGCCACCGTCGGCGGGCCGCTGCGCAGCGCGCCGCCGACCCGGCCGAAGGCGCGGCCGGCGCCGCCGTAGCGGCCGCGCGGGGTCGCCCGGGGCGCGCGGTGGGCGGTGGCACCGGCCGTCCGGCCGGAGCCGAGCAGGGCGCGCAGCGGGGCGAGGGTGTCGTTGGTGACGTACCCGGCCCAGACGAGGTCCCAGAGCGCCTCGACGGCCTCCGGCTCCGGCGTCTCCTCCGGCAACTGCTGGACCAGCTGGCGGAAGAACAGGCCGTAGCCGCCGGCCAGTGCCGCCATCAGCGCGCTGTGCACGGGGGTGAGCGCGGGCGGGACGGGCTCGGGGCGCAGCAGGTGGGCGTGCTCGGCCAGGTGCAGGCTGAGCCAGCCGTCCTTGCCGGGCAGTGCGCCGGCCCCGCACCAGCCGATCTCGCCGGCCGCCGTCAACTCGTCCAGCAGGCCGGGGGAGTAGTCGGTGAGCCGGGCCGGGAGGATCAGCTTCTCCAGGGCGGAGGCGGGCAGGGCGGTGCCCTGGAGCTGTTCGACCACCCGCAGCAGGCCGTCCGGGCCGCGCAGTCGGTGGCCGGCCAGGTGCTGCCACTGCGGGAGGAACGCGGCCAGGGCGCGCGGTGGGACGGGTTCGACCTCCTGGCGCAGGGCGGCCAACGAGCGGCGGCGCAGCCGGCGCAGGACCTCGGCGTCGCACCACTCGGTGGTGGTGTGGTCGGGAGGGGTGGTGTGGAGCGCCTCCGGCGAAGGGTGTTGGCGGGCGACGGGTGGGCGGAACTGGCCCTGGACCAGTCGGCCGGCGGCGGTGAGCCGGTGCAGGGTGCCGGTGACGACGGCGGTGCCGAGGCCGAAGCGGGCGGCCGCCTCGGCGGCGGCGAACGGGCCGTGGGTGCGGGCGTGGCGGGCGAGCAGGTCTCCCAGCGGATCCTTGACCGGCTCGGTGAAGGCCTCGGGGACGCCGACCGGCAGCGGGGTGCCGAGCGCGTCGCGCAGCCGCCCGGCGTCCTCGACGGCGGACCAGCGCCGCTCGCCGGCGATCCGGACCTGGATCACCCGGCGGGCGGCCTCCAACTCCAGTGCCCAGAGCGGCTCGGCGCCGCGGGCCGCCAGCTCGGCCTCGGTGAGCGGGCCGAGCAGGCGCAGCGCGTCGGCGACGCCCTCGGCGTCCTTGATCCGGCGCTCGGGGGTGAGGCGCTGGAGCTCGGCCTCCAACTCGGCGATGACCTGCGGGTCGAGCAGTTCGCTCAGCTCGGCCTGGCCGAGGAGTTCGGACAGCAGCCGGGAGTCGAGCGAGAGGGCGGCGGCGCGGCGCTCGGCGAGCGGGGAGTCCCCCTCGTAGAGGAACTGGGCGACGTAGCCGAACAGGAGGGAGCGGGCGAAGGGCGAGGGCTCGGGGGTGGTGACCTCGACCAGGCGGACGGCGCGGGATTCGAGGTCGCCCATCAGCTCGACCAGGCCCGGCACGTCGAAGACGTCCTGGAGGCACTCGCGGACGGCCTCCAGGACGATCGGGAACGAGCCGTACTCGGAGGCGACTTCGAGCAGTTGGGCGGCGCGCTGGCGCTGCTGCCAGAGCGGGGTGCGGCGGCCGGGGCTGCGGCGCGGGAGCAGCAGGGCACGGCCGGCGCACTCGCGGAAGCGGGAGGCGAACAGGGCGGAGCCGCCGACCTGGTCGGTGACCAGCTGCTCGATCTCGGCGGCGTCGAACAGGGCGGCGTCGGCGCCGACCGGGGCCTCGTCCGAACCGGACCGCTCCGAAGGGCTGTTGAAGTCGAAGTCGGTGGCGAGGAGGTCGGCGTCCGGCAGGCGCAGCACGATGCCGTCGTCGGCGTGCATGACCTGGGGGTCGAGGCCGTGCTTCTCGCGCAGCCGGGCGCCGAGCGCGAGCGCCCAGGGGGCGTGCACCTGGGCGCCGAAGGGGGAGTGGATGACGATCCGCCAGTCGCCGAGCTCGTCCCGGAAGCGCTCGACGACGATGGTGCGGTCGTCCGGGAGGTGGCCGGTGGCGGCGCGCTGCTGGGCGAGGTAGTCGAGCAGGTTGGCGGCGGCCCAGTCGTCCAGGCCGGCCCGGTGCAGCCGGGCGGTGGCGGCCTCGGGCGTCAGGGCGCCCAGCTCGCGGGTGAACGCGCCGAGGGCGCGGCCGAGTTCGAGTGGGCGGCCGAGGGTGTCGCCCTTCCAGAACGGGAGCCGGCCGGGCACGCCGGGGGCGGGGGTGACCAGCACCTTGTCGTGGGTGATCTCCTGGATCCGCCAGGAAGTGGTGCCGAGGGTGAACACGTCGCCGACGCGGGACTCGTAGACCATCTCCTCGTCGAGCTCTCCGACCCGGCCGCCGCCCTTCTTGCCCGTCTTCGAATCGGACCCGGTGGCGCCGGCGATGAAGACGCCGAACAGGCCGCGGTCGGGGATGGTGCCGCCGGAGGTGACGGCGAGCCGCTGGGCGCCGGGCCGGCCGGTCACGGTGCCGGCCACCCGGTCCCAGACCACCCGGGGGCGCAACTCGGCGAAGGCGTCCGAGGGGTAGCGGCCGGCCAGCATGTCGAGCACGGCTTCGAAGGCGGACTGCGGGAGGGTGGCGAAGGGCGCGGCGCGGCGGACCACGGTGAGCAGGTCGTCCACCGGCCAGGCGTCCAGCGCCGTCATCGCGACCAGTTGCTGGGCGAGCACGTCCAGCGGGTTGCGCGGGACGCGCAGCGCTTCGATCCGGCCGGCCCGCATCCGCTCGGTGACCACGGCGGACTGCACCAGGTCCCCGCGGTACTTGGGGAAGAAGACGCCGGTGGAGACGGCGCCGACCTGGTGGCCGGCCCGGCCGACCCGTTGCAGGCCGGAGGCGACCGAGGGCGGGGACTCGACCTGGACGACCAGTTCGACGGCGCCCATGTCGATGCCCAGTTCCAGGCTGGAGGTGGCGACCACGGCGGGCAGCCGGCCAGCCTTCAACTCCTCCTCGACCAGCGCCCGCTGCTCCTTGGAGACCGAGCCGTGGTGGGCGCGCGCGATGACCGGCGGGGCGCCCTTGGCGACGCCGGACTCGGCCATCAGCTGGGCGGGGGAGTGCGCCTCGGGCAGCCGCTCACCGGTGGCCCGTTCGAGGGCGATCTCGTTCAGCCGGTTGCACAGGCGCTCGGCGAGGCGGCGGGAGTTGGCGAAGACGATGGTCGAGCGGTGCGCCTGGACCAGGTCGACGATCCGCTCCTCGACGTGCGGCCAGATCGACGCCTGCCGCTGCGGGTCGGCGTCGGAGGAGGCGCCGGTGGCCGGGGCCGCGGGCAGGTCGTCCAGGTCGGGGACGGGGACGACCACCGACAGGTCGAACTCCTTGGCGGCGGCGGGCTGGACGACGACGGCGCCGCGCTGCGGGCTGAGGTAGCGGGCCACCTCCTCGACCGGGCGGACGGTCGCGGACAGGCCGATCCGGCGGGCCGGGCGCTCCAGCAGTTCGTCCAGCCGCTCCAGGCTGAGCGCGAGGTGGGCGCCGCGCTTGGTGCCGGCGACGGCGTGCACCTCGTCGAGGATCACCGTGTCGACGCCGCGCAGTGCCTCCCGGGAGGCGGAGGTGAGCAGCAGGAACAGCGACTCGGGGGTGGTGATCAGAATGTCCGGCGGGTGGGTGGCGAAGCGGCGGCGGTCGGCGGCGGGGGTGTCGCCGGAGCGGGTGGCGACCTGGACCTCCGGCTCGGGCAGGCCGAGCCGGACGGCGGCCTGGCGCAGGCCGGTCAGCGGGGCACGCAGGTTGCGCTCGACGTCCACCGCGAGGGCCTTGAGCGGCGACACGTACAGGACCCGGCAGCGGCGCTTGGGGTCCGCCGGGGGCGGGGTGCTGCTCAGCCGGTCCAGGGCGGAGAGGAAGGCGGCGAGCGTCTTGCCGGAGCCGGTGGGGGCGACCACCAGGACGTCGGTGTCCTGCCGGATGGCGCGCCAGGCCTCGGCCTGGGCGGTGGTGGGGGCGGAGAAGGCGCCGGTGAACCAGGCCCGGGTGGTCGGGGCGAATCCGGCCAGGGGGTCGTCGTTCGGCGGGGTCGGGTGCGGGGGCGCCATGCCCCCATGGTGCCGGGTGGCACCGACAACCGGGGTGGGGGAGCGGAGGTCGCACGGGTGTGGTGAGCCCGGGTGTAGTTAAAGGAGCAAAAAGGCAAATCCGCTCATATGGTGATGAATCAGGCCAGTGATCCACCCCCGACCCACCGGACCGACGAGCGGAGACCGTGCGATGGCGCAGGTGAACCCGTCCGGCAGTCCCGCCCGTGCCGCCCGCCGCCGCGTCCGCGGGCCCGCCCGGGCGCTGCTCGCGATGCTGCTCACCGCACTCGTGGTCGGCGGCGCCGTCCCGTACGTGTCCGGATCCGGCCGGCCCTACCTCAGCTACCTGGTGCTCGCCGGGCAGGAGGACGCCGCCGGGGCCGCCCTGGCCGGGGCCGAGAGCCGGGCGGCGGGCGGGCAGGTGGTCCAGGAGTACCCGCAGATCGGGGCCGTCCTGGCGTACGCCACCGGCGGCTTCGCGGGCACGCTGCGGGCCCGGCCCGGGATCGCCGCCGTCGGCACCACCCGGACCGAACCGGTGGTCGCCCCGCCCCGCCTGCTGGACGGCGCCGGGGACTTCGCCGCCGGTACCGACCGCGCCGACCGCGCCGGCCGCAGCAGCACCGATCAGACCCGTCGCGACAGCGATCACGCCCGTCGCAGCAGCACCGACAGCACCGACCGGCAGGACGGCGGCACCGTCACGGTGCCAGACCCGGGCGAGGGCGACCCGTGGAACCTCGCCATGCTCGGCGGCGCCGGCGCCCGGGCCGGCGACGCCTCCACCGGGATCCGCGGTCCCGCCGGCGCGCCGACCGCCGACGCGCTGCACAAGGTGCTCGTCGCGGTGCTCGACTCCGGCGTCGACGACACCCACCCGGACCTGCGCGCCGCCGTCGACCCGAAGGCCTCCGTCTCCTGCGCCGACGGCCGGCCCGACGCCCGCTCCGGCTCCTGGCGGCCCGACCCCGGGGTCAGCGAGAGCGGCCACGGCACCCACGTCGCCGGGATCGTCGGCGCCACCCGGGACGGCCACGGCGTCACCGGGGTCGCGCCGGGCGTGCGGATCGCCGCCGTCCGGCTGCTCGGACCGCTCGGCCAGTACTACGCCGAGAACATCGTGTGCGGCATGCTCTGGGCCGCCGACCACGGCGCCAAGGCGATCAACAACAGCTACTTCGCCGACCCGTGGAAGTACAACTGCCCGGAGGACCAGGACCAGGCCGCGCTGATCGCCGCCGTCGGCCGGGCCTCCGCCTACGCCCAGCGCAAGGGCGCCGTCGTGGTCGCCTCGGCGGGCAACGACGGGCAGGACCTCGGTGCCGCCCGGACGGACGAACGCAGCCCCAACGACCGGGTCTCCGGCCCGGCCCGCTCCCGCTACCTGGGCACCGAGTGCATCCGGCTGCCCGGCGAACTGCCCGGCGTCGTCACCGTCACCGCCGTCAACCGGGACGGCCGCCCGTCCGGCTACTCGAACTACGGCCGCGGCCGGGTCTCGCTGGCCGCCCCCGGCGGCGACCCGGACAGCGGGCCGCAGGGCGCGGTCGTCTCCGACTGGCCGGGCGGGCAGTACGCGGCACTGGCCGGCACCTCGATGGCGGCGGCGCACGTCACCGGCGTGGTCGCGGTGGCCGCCGCCCTGCACCCGGACTACGGCTCCGCCCCGCTCGCCGCCCTGCTCGCCGGCACCGCGGCGGCCGCCTGCCCGCCCGGGCCGTACGCCTGCGGGGCCCGGCAGTACTTCGGTGCCGGGCTGCTCGCGCTGCCGCGCTGAGGCGGGCGGAAAACCGGGTGACGCCGCCCGGGCCGGCGGGTGAGGATCGGGGCGTGACCGTCTTCCTCGCCACCGAGCGGCTGGTGCTGCGCCGCTTCACCGCAGCGGACGTCGACCACCTGGTCGAACTGGACGGCGACCCGGAGGTGATGCGCCACCTCACCGGCGGGCGGCCGACCGCGCGGGAGCGGGTCGAGGGCGAACTGCTGCCGCTGTACCTCGCGCACCACCGGCGGTACGGCGACCTCGGCTGGTGGGCGGCCGAGGAGCGGGACGGCGGGGCCTTCCTGGGCTGGTTCGAGTTCCGGCCGACGCGGGACGGCGACCGCTCCGAGGTCGAGCTGGGGTACCGGCTGCGCCGGGCCGCCTGGGGGCTCGGGTACGCGACCGAGGGGGCGCGGGCGCTGGTCCGCCGCGGCTTCACCGAACTGGGCGTGCGGCGGGTGGTGGCGTACACGATGACGGTCAACGCGGGCTCGCGGCGGGTCATGGAGAAGACCGGGCTGTCGTTCGTCCGCACCTTCCACGAGGACTACCCGGAGGCGATCCCCGGCAGCGAGCACGGTGAGGTCGAGTACGCGCTGACGGCCGGGCAGTGGCGGGCCCGGAGCGGGGCCGCGCGGTCCGGGATACTGGAGCCATGAGGCTGACGGAGTTCTGGCGACGGATGCACGCGCACTTCGGGGAGGCGTACGCGGAGTCCTTCGCCTCCGACCACGTGATGAGCGAACTCGGCGGGCGGACGGTGCGGCAGGCGCTGGAGGCGGGCTGGGAGGCCAAGGACGTCTGGCGGGTGGTCTGCGAGACCCAGGGCGTCTCCGGCGTGCTGCGCTGACCACCGCCCGCCCGCGGGACCGACCCCGCCCCGGCGGGGTGCCCGGTGCTCGGGCGGTTCCGGGGGATGGGTGAGACTGTCGGAGTGACAAGCAGCGCAGAAGCACAGAATTCGGACAGGACGGCGCGGGTCGCCGACGAGGCTCCGGGCCCGCCGCCCGAACCGCGGCTGCCGGAGGGCGCGGCCGGCGGCCTCTGGGGTGGCGGGATGCCGCGCTGGCTGCCCCGGGCGATGGTGCTGGCCCTGGTGCTGGTCGGGCTGTTCCAGCTCGCGGACTGGGCCTTCCACCAGCTGATCGACCTCTTCGTGATGCTGCTGGTGGCCTTCTTCCTCTCGCTGGCGCTGGAGCCGGCCGTCGACCGGATGGCGGCGCGCGGGGTGCGTCGCGGGATCGGCACCTTCCTGGTGTTCGTCGCGGTGGGGATCGCGGTGATCGGGTTCCTCGCGGCGCTCGGCACGCTGCTGGTCGATCAGGTCGCGAAGATCGCCGGGGACCTGCCGCACCTGGTCGACAACCTGATCAACTGGGTGAACCGGACGTTCCATCAGGACCTGTCGCTGGGCGAGCTGCAGAAGAAGCTGCTCAAGGACTCCGGCGCGATCGAGAGCTACGCCCAGCAGGCCGCCGACAACGTCTGGGGCCTCTCCTCCACCGTGATCGGCGGGCTCTTCCAGGCCTTCACGGTCGGGCTGTTCACCTTCTACTTCACCGCCGAGGGCCCGCGGGTCCGCCGGACGGTCTGCTCGATGCTGCCGCCCGCCAAGCAGGGCGAGGTGCTGCGGGCCTGGGAGATCGCACTCGCCAAGACCGGCGGCTACCTGTACTCCCGGGCGCTGCTCGCGGTGGTCTCCGCGATCGGGCACTGGGTGATGTTCGCGCTGCTCGACCTGCCGTACGCGGCCGCGCTGGCGGTCTGGGTCGGCGTCATGTCGCAGTTCGTGCCGACCATCGGGACGTACCTGGCCGGCGCGCTGCCGGTGCTGGTGGCGCTCACCGTGCAGCCGGTGGACGCGCTCTGGGTGCTGATCTTCGTGGTGGTCTACCAGCAGGTCGAGAACTACCTGCTGCACCCGAGGATCACCGCGCGGACGGTGGACGTGCACCCGGCGGTCGCGTTCGGCGCGGTGATCGCGGGCGCGGCGCTGCTCGGCGCGGTGGGCGCGCTGATCGCCATCCCGGCGGCGGCCACCTTGCAGGGCTTCGTCGGGACGTACGTGCGGCGGTACGAGGTGGCCACCGACCCGCGGATCGACCGGGGCGAGCAGCGGCGGGCCCGGCGGGAGCTGCGCCGGGAGGCGGCGCGGCGGCTGCGGCGGATGGTCGGCGGCGACGGGAGGTGACCCGGCCGGCGGTGGCGGCACCGTTCGGACGTGCGAGGCTTGAATCGAACAGTTGTTCTCTATACTCTCCGGCGAGGAGTTTTCCACAGGCGGAGCCGGGTCGGGCTCGTTTGTCAGTGGGACGCGCTAGCGTCGAGGACGATGAAGCGCACAGCACAGAACCCGAGGGTGGAAGCCATGGCAGGTACGGACCGCGAGAAGGCCCTTGAGAACGCACTCGCTCAGATCGAGCGGCAGTTCGGCAAGGGCTCGGTGATGCGCCTGGGCGAGAAGGCCAACGAGCCGATCGACGTGATCCCCACCGGGTCCACCGCCCTGGACGTCGCCCTCGGTGTCGGCGGTATCCCGCGCGGCCGGGTGGTCGAGATCTACGGCCCCGAGTCCTCCGGCAAGACCACCCTGACCCTCCACCTGGCGGCCAACGCCCAGCGGGCCGGCGGCACGGTCGCCTTCGTCGACGCGGAGCACGCGCTCGATCCCGAGTACGCCAAGAAGCTCGGCGTGGACACCGACGCCCTGCTGGTCAGCCAGCCGGACACCGGTGAGCAGGCGCTGGAGATCACCGACATGCTGATCCGCTCCGGCGCGGTCGACCTGATCATCATCGACTCGGTCGCGGCGCTCGTCCCGCGCGCGGAGATCGAGGGCGAGATGGGTGACTCGCACGTCGGTCTGCAGGCCCGGCTGATGAGCCAGGCGCTGCGCAAGATCGCCGGTGCGCTGAACCAGTCGGGCACCACGGCGGTGTTCATCAACCAGCTGCGCGAGAAGATCGGCGTCATGTTCGGCTCGCCGGAGACCACGACCGGTGGCCGGGCGCTGAAGTTCTACGCCTCCGTCCGGCTGGACATCCGCCGGATCGAGACCCTGAAGGACGGCACCGAGGCGGTCGGCAACCGCACCCGCGTCAAGGTGGTCAAGAACAAGGTCGCCGCGCCGTTCAAGCAGGCCGAGTTCGACATCCTCTACGGCGTCGGCATCAGCCGCGAGGGCGGCCTGATCGACATGGGCGTCGAGCACGGCTTCATCCGCAAGTCCGGCGCCTGGTACACCTACGAGGGCGACCAGCTCGGCCAGGGCAAGGAGAACGCCCGCAACTTCCTGCGGGACAACCCGCAGCTCGCCGACGAGATCGAGCGGAAGATCAAGGGCAAGCTCGGCATCGGCCCGAAGACCGAGGAGCCGGCAGAGGGCGAGGCCGCGGCCGCTGCCGCCGACGGCGCCGCGAAGCCGATCACCGCGACCGCCGCCAAGACGGCCGCGGCGAAGAAGACGGCGGCGGCCGCCAAGGCCTGAACCGTTGACGCAGCACGACGCAGTGGGTGAGGGCGGACCGGCGGGTCCGGACGGCGACGACTACGGGCCGCCGGACTGGTTCGCCGCCGTGGCGGGGGAGCCGGAGCCGCCGTTCGAGGCGACGCCCCGGGCGCGGTCGCAGTCCCGGAAGGGGCGGCGGCGGGAGCGGTCCTCCGCCGCACAGTGGGCATCCGGTCCGGAGCCGGAGTTCGACCGGGCGCCGGCCCGGGCGGTGCGCGGCGCGGCGCCCGGGCCGGCTCCGGCGGAGCCGACGGTGGACGAGCTCGGGCTCGTCTCCGCCTCCGAACTGCCCACCGGCCGCCGCAGGCGGCGATCGGCACTGGCGGCCGAGGAGTTCGACGAGGCCGGCTCCGCGACGGCGGGCAGCGGCCGGGGCGAGGCCGGGGCGGTCGGTCACGGGGGTGTGACCGCCCCGGCCCCGCGCACCGGTGCCGGGGCGCGTCGTGGGCGGCGCACTGCGGCCGGGCGCTCCGCCGGGCACGCCTCGGACGAGGCGGGCGCTCCGGGTGACGAGCGAGACCCCTCCGCCCGTACCGGCCGAACCGCGCGGAAGCGGGCCGGGGCCGAGGAGACGGCCGATCCCGAGGGCCGTGCCCGCGACATCTGCCTGCGGCTGCTCACCGGCGCCGCCAAGAGCCGCAAACAGCTCGCCGACGCCCTGCGCAAGCGGGAGATCCCGGACGACGTCGCCGACGAGGTGCTCACCCGGCTCGAAGAGGTCGGGCTGATCGACGACGCGGCCTTCGCCGCGGCCTGGGTGGAGTCCCGGCACGCCGTCCGGGGGCTGTCCCGGCGGGCGCTGGCCCAGGAACTGCGCACCAAGGGCGTGACCGCGGACCTGGTCGAACAGGCCGTCGCCCAGCTCGACCACGACGACGAGACCGAGGCCGCCCGGGCGCTGGTGGACCGCAAGCTGCGGTCCACCCGGGGGCTGGACCCGCAGGTCCGGATACGGCGGCTGGTCGGCGTGCTGGCCCGGCGCGGCTACTCCGAGGGGCTGGCGTTCCGGGTGGTGCGGAGCGCGCTGGACGAGGAGGAGCCGGGCGAACCGTCGGGAACCGGGAGGGACTAGTGGCCGTCCGGTAGCTATTGCGTACGCTTCTTGGTCCAGTCCAGGTCGAGTCTTGACCGTTTCGTGACCCGCGCCTAGCCTCGCACTCAGTGCGGGGGCGCTTCCGGACGGCGGTCCACGCCGGGCGGCGGACAGCGGTGACGGGGAGTGGGCGGCATGAGGATCTCTGCGGGCACCGGATCGGACGCCTCCCTGCTGCTCCTCGCCGGGTCGGCCGGCGCCGTCCTGCTGCTCCTCGCCGTCCTGGTCGGGTTGCTGGCCAAGCGGCTCCGGGCCGCCCAGCGGCGCGCCGGCGTCGAGGCCGAGCGCGTTCGCGGCTGGGCCGAGCAGCAGACCTCCCGGCAGCGGGCCGAACTCGACCGGCGTGAGGAGCAGTTGGCCGAGGAGCTGCGCCGGGTCCGGACCAGGGAGGACGAACTCGCCGCGCGCTCCGCCGAGCTGGAGCGCGCCCGGGGCGAGGCCGAGGCGCTGGTGACCCGCCGGGTGGCGGTGCTGGAGCGGGCCGGCGGACTCTCCGCCGAGCAGGCCCGCGCCGAACTCCTGCGCGAGGCCGCGACCACGGCCCGGCGGGAGGCCGCGGTCACGGTCCGGGAGCTCGAGCGCGAGGCCAGGGAGGAGGGCGAGCGCCGGGCCCGGGGCATCCTCGCCGGGGCGATCCAGCGGCTGGCGACGGTGCAGACCGCCGAGACGGCGGTCACCGTCTTCCGGCTGCCGAGCGAGGACATGAAGGGCCGGATCATCGGCCGCGAAGGCCGCAACATCCGTGCCTTCGAGGCGGTCACCGGCGTCAACCTGATCATCGACGACACCCCCGCGACGGTGCAGCTCTCCTGCTTCGACCCGGTCCGCCGGGAGACCGCCCGGCTCACCCTGGAACAACTGGTCGAGGACGGCCGGATCCACCCGACCCGGATCGAGCACGTCCACGAGCGCAGCCGCGAGGAGGTCGAGCAGTGCTGCGTCCGGGCCGGTGAGGACGCCCTGCTGGACGCCCGGGTCGGCGGGATGCACCCCGAACTCGTCCGCACCCTGGGCAGTCTGCGCTACCGGGTCTCGTACGGGCAGAACGTGCTCGGGCACCTGCTGGAGTCCGCGCACCTGGCCGGGATGATGGCCGCCGAGCTCGGGGTGGCCCCGGAGCCGGTACGGCGGTCGGCACTGCTGCACGACATCGGCAAGGCGCTCACCCACGAGGTCGAGGGCAGCCACGCGGCGGTCGGCGCGGACTTCGCCCGCCGGCACGGGGAGTCCCCGGAGGTGGTGCACGCGATCGCCGCGCACCACGGCGAGGTGGAGCCGCGCACCGTGGAGGCCGTGCTCACGCAGGCCGCGGACGCCTGTTCGGGCGGGCGGCCCGGGGCGCGCAAGGAGTCGCTGGAGGTGTACGTGCGGCGGCTGGCGCGGCTGGAGGAGATCGCCCGCGCGCACGAGGGCGTGGCCGAGGTGTACGCGATGCAGGCGGGGCGCGAGGTACGGGTGATGGTGCGGCCGGAGGAGGTGGACGACCTCGGGGCGCAGCTGATCGCCCGCGAGGTCGCCCGGCAGGTCGCCGAGGAGCTGACCTATCCCGGCCAGATCCGGGTGACGGTGGTCCGGGAGAGCCGGGCCATCGCGGTGGCGAGTTAGGCCCTGCCCGGCCCTGCCAGGCCCTGTCCGGCGCACGCCCGGGGCGCGCGCCAGGGCCCTACGCGCGGGGTGAGTCCACCTGCCGGGGCGCCTGGCGGACGGCGGGCTCCGGCGCGGGGTCCTGGTCGGGCTCGGCTTCGGGTGCGCCGGCGAGCGGGGCCGGCCCGCCCCGGGCGCGGTCGGCGAGCGCCAGCAGGTCTTCGGCGGCGGCGCCCTGGGTGGCGCCGACCAGGTGCCCGTCCGGCCGGATCAGCAGCACGGTGTGCGGCCCGGCCTCCGGGTACTCCTCGGTGACCAGCACTTCGGCGGGCACCGGCAGCGCGGCGGCGACCTCGGCGAGCCGGGGCATCAGGCCGGCGCCCAGCCAGTGCTCGGCGGACCAGACGGCGGTGCCGGGGGCGACCAGCAGCAGCAGGAAGGTGACGCCGAGCCGGGCGTGCAGGTGGTCCGGGGTGCCGTCGGCGGCGAGCACCGGCAGGTCCGGGACGAGCACGCCGGGGGCGGTGGCCGGCAGCAGTTCGCTGAGCGAGGTGGTGCCGCGGGCGCCGCGCTGGACCGGCACCCGGCCGGGGACGCCCGAGGGCGCGGCCGGGTAGGCGGGCGCGCCGCCGAAGCGGCCGGTGCCGAGCTGTCCGTCGGCGAGCAGCGGTGCGTGCTTGCGGAAGCCGCCGACCAGCAGCGAGCGCCGGGTCTGCTGCCAGCCGCGCAGCGGGCGCAGCAGCGGCATGGACTGGTCGACGGCGCGCAGCCGGGCGCCGACCGCGCCGCGCCGTTCGGCCTCGTAGCCGTCCAGCAGGGAGCCTCCGGGTTGTGGGCCGCCGGAGTGGAGGTGCCAGGCGAGGGAGAGCCGCCAGGCGAGGTTGTCGGCGTCGCGCAGCCCGTCGGCCAGGTTCTGCATGCCGAGCGCGCCGTGCAGGTGGGCGGCGTCGCCGGCGAGGAAGCAGCGGCCGCTGCGGAACCGGGCGGCGAGGCGCTGCTGGGCGGTGTGGTCGGCGGCGGCGAGCAGGTCGAAGCGGGGGAGTTCGCCGCACCAGCCGGTGAGGGTGGCGGTGACCCGGGTGAGCAGGGTGTCGCCGGTGACGACGCCGGGCCAGGTGGCGTGCGGGTCGACGGTTTCGGTGGGCGCGGGCCGCCCGGGGGGCAGCCGCCAGTCGAGCCGCCAGACGCCGTCCGGCAGCGGGCGTGCGGAGGCCTCGCGGTCGCCGCGCCACGGGGGCTCGCGGTGCAGCCGGGCCTCGTGGAAGGGCAGGTCGACCCGGACGGTGGCGATGGCGTTGCGGTCGACGGCGGGGCGGCCGGGGAAGCGGATCTTCAGGAGCTTGCGGACGGCGGATCTGGCGCCGTCGCAGCCGACCAGGTGGCTGCCGCGCCACCAGGTGCTGGAGCCGTCCTGGGTGCCGTGGGTGCGGACGCTGACGCCGTCGCGGTCCTGTTCCAGTTCGACGACCCGGCTCAGCGGGACCAGCCGGACCAGCGGGGTGCCGGTGAGGGCGTCGCGCAGGCCGCGCTGGAGGCGGTGCTGGGGCAGGTGGAAGGCGGGGGAGTCGGTGAGGTCGATCCGCAGCACCTCCTGGCGGCGGCGCCAGACGGTGAAGGAGTCCCAGAGGGCGGAGTCCGAGACGGCCCGCGGGTAGCCGATCCGGGTGAGGAAGGCGGCGGTGTCGGCCCCGAGGACGACGCTGCGCGGGCCCTCGGGGCAGAGCCCGGAGCCCTCGTCCAGGACGATGGTCGGCACCTCGTGCCGGGCGAGGGCGAGGGCCAGGGCCAGACCGACCGGTCCGGCCCCGACCACGATCACCGGGTCCATGTGGTGACCTCCGGGCACGAACCGGCCGATGGGCCGGCGTCAGTTACCGCTGCCGCATATGCCGCGTGGATGCTCCCGGGAGGTGTCACGAAGAGCAATGCAACAGTTCACCTGCGTGTGCGTCAAGCAGCAGCTGAAGTGCGCCGGTTCGCGCCGCGACGGCCGCGCGCTTCGATCCACCGGGCGAGGGCGGTCAGCAGCAGGCACATGGCGATGTAGATCGGACCGATCACCAGCACCACGGGGATGTAGGGGAAGCCCGCGGCGTTGATCGGCTGGCTGGCGATCGCCTTGCCGACGAACAGCAGCTCGTGGAAGGTGATGACGAAGCCGAGCGAGGTGTCCTTCAGGGTGACGACCAGCTGGCCGATCATCGAGGGCAGCATCGAGCGGATCGCCTGCGGCACCAGGATGCCGGCCATCACCTGGGTCTTGCGCATGCCGAGCGCGTAGGCCGCCTCGGCCTGGCCGCGCGGGACGGCGTTGACGCCGCTGCGGATGATCTCGGCCTGCACCGAGCCGTTGTAGAGGGTGAGGCCGAGCACCAGCGCCCACATCGGCTCCTTCGCGAAGAACGCGTAGTAGAGCGCGACGATCAGGATCAGCAGTGGCATCGCCCGGAAGAACTGGACGAAGCCGACGGCCGCCCAGCGGACCGGCTTGTGGTCGGAGAGCTGCCCGGCGGCGAGCAGGCCGCCCAGGGCGAGCGAGAACAGTGCGGCCAGGCCGAAGGCCTCCAGGGTGGAGAGCAGGCCGTCCACGATGCGCTGCTGGACGGTGTTGTACTGGAACGCGTCCCACATCTGCGGGTCGAACTGGCCGTTGTCGGAGAGCGCGGCGAAGACGTACCAGAGCAGGGCGGCGACACCGATCAGCGCCAGCACCCCGAACAGCCGGTACCGGGTGCGGGCCCGCGGGCCGGGGGCGTCGTAGAGGACGCTGGCCGTGGGGGTGCGGGTGAAGAGGTTGCTCATCGGGCCACCGCCAGTCGGGATTCCAGGACGCGGAACAGCGTGGCGACCGTGGCACTGATCACCAGGTAGGCGCAGGCCACCCAGAAGAAGATCCCGAAGATCGCGTAGCCGCGCTCGGAGAGGGTCTGCTGCACGCTGTACAGCTCGCTGACGCTGAACGCGCCGGCGATCGCCGAGTTCCTCGGCAGCGCGATGAACACGCTGCTCAGCGGGGCCAGGACGGTCCGGGTGGCCTGCGGCAGGATGACCAGGGTGAGGGTCTGGCCGAAGCTCATGCCGAGGCTGCGGGCCGCCTCGGCCTGGCCGAGCGGCACGGTGTTGATGCCCGAGCGGATCACCTCGCAGACGAACGAGGCGGTGTAGCCGCCGAGCGCCAGCACCGCGAAGGTGAGGTGGCCGAAGTGCACCCCGAGCGGCGGCAGGCCGAAGGTGACGGCGAAGAACAGCAGGGTCAGCGGGGTGTTGCGGAACAGCGTGACCCAGGCGGTGCCGAAGGCACGCAGGACCGGCACCGGGGAGACCCGGAAGGCCGCCAGCAGGGTGCCCAGCAGCAGGGCGAGCAGGGCGCTGAGCGCGCTCAGCTCGATCGTCTGCAGGAAGCCGTCGCGGAACAACGTGAAGTTGTCCTGCTCGAACAGGAACCCCATCCGGCGGCCCTCCTCTCATCAGATGGTCAGGACGGATGGTCGGGCGTGGACCGGATCAGTAGCGTTCGAGGGCCGGCACGGCCGGCGCGGCGGAGCCGGACGCGCCCAGGGTCGCGTCGTAGGCCTTCTTCCAGTCGCCGTTGTCCTCGTGGGCCTTGAGCGCGTCGCTGATGGCGTTGCGCAGGACCGCGTCGTCCTTGTTGAGACCGACGCCGTAGTTCTCCTTGGTGAACGGCTTGCCGACCACCTTGAGCTTGGGGGCGTACTTGGAGGCGTAGCCCTTGAGGATCGCGTCGTCGGTGGTGACCGCGTCGACCTCGCCGGACAGCAGCTTCTCGACGCAGGCCGAGTAGGTGTCGAACTGCGTGATCTTCGGGTTGTACTGCTGGATGTTCTTGATCGAGGTGGAGCCGGTGGCGGTGCAGATGTTCTTGCCGCCGACGCTCTCCGGGCCGGTGATCGAGGTGTTGTCGGCCTTCACCAGGAAGTCCTGGCCGGCGATGTAGTACGGGCCGGCGAAGGAGACCGTCTTCTTGCGCTCGTCGTTGATGCTGTAGGTGCCGACGTAGAAGTCGATCTGGCCCTTGGCGATGGCCGGCTCGCGCTGCGAGGAGACCAGCGTCTGCCACTTGATCTGCTGCGGGCTGAAGCCGAGGTCGGCGGCGATCATCTTGGCGATCTCGATGTCGAAGCCGCTGCGGTCGCCGCTGGCGACGTCCTCGAAGCCCAGGAACGGCTGGTCGGCCTTGGCGCCGATGATCAGCTGACCGTGCTTCTTCGCCTCGGCGAGGATCGCCGAGTCGATCTTGACGTCGGTCTTGACCGTGTAGGTGGGCAGCGCCGGGGCGTTGCCGCTGCTCGCGGCGGTGGCGCCGGGGGTGCCGTCCTTGCCACAGGCGGCGGTGGCGGTGAGCGCGACGGCACAGAGCGCGACGGCGAGGGTGCGACGAGTCCTCATGAGGGTTGTTCTCCTGGGAGCTGGGCCACGGCTAACCGGGCTCTGGCGTCTGGAAGGTGCGTGCGCGGGCAGGGCCGCCCGGCGTCCTTGCCGGCGGCGGTCCCGCGTGGTCTCGAAGCGTCAGTGGTGGAGGATCTTCGAGAGGAAGTCCTTGGCGCGGTCGGAACGCGGCGCGGTGAAGAAGGCGTCCGGGGTGTTCTGCTCGACGATCCGGCCGTCGGCCATGAACAGCACGCGGTTGGCGGCGGAGCGGGCGAAACCCATCTCGTGGGTGACCACGACCATCGTCATGCCGTCGGCGGCCAGCTGGCGCATGACCTCCAGCACCTCGTTGACCATCTCCGGGTCGAGGGCCGAGGTGGGCTCGTCGAAGAGCATCACCTTGGGCTTCATCGCCAGCGCCCGGGCGATCGCCACGCGCTGCTGCTGGCCGCCGGAGAGCTGGGCGGGGAACTTGTCCGCCTGTGCGCCGACACCGACCCGCTCCAGCAGTTCGCGGGCGGTCTTCTCGGCCTGCGCCCGGGCGATCCCGCGCACCTTGACCTGGCCGATGACGACGTTCTCCAGCACCGTCTTGTGCGCGAACAGGTTGAAGCTCTGGAACACCATGCCGACCTCGGCGCGCAGCCGGGCCAGCTCCTTGCCCTCGGCGGGCAGCGGGCGGCCGTCGATGGTGATCGTGCCGGAGTCGATGGTCTCCAGCCGGTTGATCGTCCGGCAGAGCGTCGACTTGCCGGAGCCGGACGGCCCGATCAGGACCACGACCTCGCCCTGGACGATCTTCAGGTCGATGTCCTGGAGGACGTGCAGCGCTCCGTAGTGCTTGTTCACGCTGCTCAGCACGACCAGGGGGGCGGCTGCAGGGGTGGAGTCCTCGACCGGATTCTCGGCCATCGCGCCTGCTCCCTCGTGTCGGCCCGTGAAAGTCTGAACTCCCTTGGGCGGCAATGGTGGTACGAAATCCGGGAGCCGCGACCGGCGGAGCCGCAGCCCCCGGTGGGCCGACCATAGGAGTGATGACGACGTGCCGTCAGCCGATCTGAGCGGAACTTGAGGATCACGAAACGGCCACACGCTGCTCGCGGGCCGTTCGCCGGGTCGCCAACGGGGCATGTGAAAGCGGGCGTCCGCGCCGGCGCGCCCCGCCCCGTGGCAGCCGTCGGGCGACCGAGCCTGGCGCCGGGCCGCCCACTGGCTCATACTGCGCAGGACCGGGGCCCGACCGGGCGGTCCCGGTGATCAGGTGGGGGAAGGAGGAGAACAGGATGCGACTGCTGCTCGTCGAGGACGACGAACGCGTGGCCGCCGCGCTGGTCGCGGTACTGGGCCGGCACGGCTTCCAGGTCCGGCACGCCCGCAGCGGGCACGAGGCGCTGGACGCCCTGGTGCCGGACGGGAACGACCCGTACCGGGTGGTGCTGCTCGACCTCGGGCTGCCCGACCGCGACGGCTTCGAGGTGTGCAGCCGGATCAGGGCCGGCAGCGGCGTCCCGGTGATCATGGTCACCGCCCGCGCCGACATCCGCTCCCGGATCCACGGCCTCAACCTGGGCGCCGACGACTACGTCACCAAGCCCTACGACATGGGCGAGCTGCTCGCCCGCATCCACGCGGTGGCCCGCCGCGGCGCCGCCCCCGCCTCGGTGGCGGTGCCCGCGCCCGACGCCGTCCCGCAGCAGCGCGGCCCGCTGGAGTCCCGCGGCATCCGGATCGACCGGGAGCGCCGCCGGGTCAGCGTGGACGGCCGGGACGTGCCGCTCACCCGCAAGGAGTTCGACCTGCTCGCCCTGCTCGCCCAGAGCCCCGGCGTGGTCTACCGGCGCGAGCAGATCTTCAGCGAGGTCTGGCGCAGCGGCTGGGAGGGCAACGGGCGCACCCTGGAGGTGCACATCGGCTCGCTGCGCAACAAGCTCGCGCTGCCCGGCCTGGTCGAGGCCGTCCGCGGCGTCGGCTACCGCCTGATCCCGGAGTCCCCGGCGCCCGCCGCGGACCCGGCCCCGCCCGCCCCCGCGGAGCGCTGACCGCACGTGCGCACCCGCCTGCTCGGCATCCTGATCGCCCTCATGCTCTGCGTCCTGGCCGCCCTGGGGCTGCCGCTCGCGGCGGCGGTCGCGGCGGCCGAGCAGAGCAAGGTGGTCGTCGACCGGCTCGACGACGCCGCCCGCTTCGCCCAGGACCTGCCCACCTCCGGCCCCTCGGCGGTGGAGTCCGCGCTCAAGGGCGACCCGGAGCCCGCCCCCGGCGACGTCAGCCGCCGGCACGCGATCGACGCCGAGGTCCGCCGCTACCACGACCTGTACGGCGTGCGGCTGGGCATCTTCCAGCGCGACGGCGTGCCGATCGCCGCCGCCCCCGCCGACTGGCGGGTGCCCCCCGGGGGCTGGGGCGCGCAGGCCTTCCAGGAGGCGCTGGACGGGCGGCGCAGCCACAACCCGCCCCAGGTCTGGCCGTGGACCGACGACCGCACCCTGACCGTCGCCACCCCGGTGGTGCGCGACGGCGACGTGGTCGCGGTGGTGCTCAGCGAGTCCCCCACCGGGGCGCTGCGCACCCGGATCCTGCACAGCTGGCTGGTGATCGGCGCCGGCGAGGCCGCCGCGATGATCGTCGCGGTGCTGCTGGCCGGTCGGCTCACCGAGTGGGTGCTGCGCCCGGTCCGCACCCTCGACCGGGCCACCCACGACATCGCCACCGGCCGGATGGCCGCCCGGGTCGCGCCCGGCGGCGGCCCGCCCGAGCTGCAGCGGCTGGCCCGCTCGTTCAACGAGATGGCCGACCACGTGGTGCTCGCCATGGACCAGCAGAAGGCCTTCGTCGCGGACGCCTCGCACCAGCTGCGCAACCCGCTGGCGGCCCTGCTGCTGCGGGTCGAGGTGCTCGGCCTGGAACTGCCCGAGGGGCACGAGGAGGAGCTCGGCGGCGTCCGGGAGGAGGGCGTCCGGCTGGCCCGGGTGCTGGACGACCTGCTGGGCCTGGCCACCGCCGAGCACGCCCGCCCCGAACCCGAGCAGACCGATCTCGCCGCGCTCACCCTGGCCCGGGTCGACGCCTGGCGGCCGGTCGCCGAGCAGCGCGGGATCGAGCTGCGCTGGGAGGGCCCGGCGCTCGCCGTCGGCATGGCGGACCCGATCGGCTTCGGCTCCGCCCTGGACGCCGTGCTGGACAACGCGCTCAAGTTCGGCCCGGCCGGCAGCGGGGTGCGGCTGAGGGTCTCGGTGCGCCGGGACGAGGTCGCGGTGACCGTCACGGACGCCGGGCCCGGCCTCGCCGAGGACGAGCTGCCCCGCGCCGGGGACCGCTTCTGGCGCAGCCCGCGGCACCAGAACGTGGACGGCTCCGGGCTCGGCCTGTCGATCGCCCGCACCCTGCTGGCGGCGGGCGGCGGTTCGCTCGCCTTCGCCCCGGTCCAGCCGACCGGGCTCGCGGTGACGCTGGCGGTGCCGCGGCCGGAGAAGCGGTAGCCCGTACGGGCCCACGGCGCCCGTGCGGCGTCAGGGCTTCCGGGCTTCAGGGCTTCACCTTCAGGGCCTCACCTTCAGGGCTCCACCTTCAGGGCTCCACCTTCAGGGCTTCACCGAGCGGTAGTAGCGGGCCGCGCCCTCGTGCAGCGGGAGCGGGTCGGTGTAGACGGCGGTGCGCAGGTCGACCAGCTGGGCGGCGTGCACCTGAGCGCCGATCTGGTCGCGGCTGTCGATCACCGCCCGGGTCATGCCCTCGACCAGGCCCGGGTCCACGTCGTCCCGGGTGATCAGCAGGTTGGGCACGGCCACGGTGGAGACGGCGTCCTTGGGGTCGGCGTTCGGGTAGGTGCCCTTGGGCATGGTGGCCGCCCGGTAGGCGTCGGTGCCGCCGCCCTCCATCTTGTGGATGGCCCCGGCGAGGTCCCCCAGCGGCACGACCCGCATCCGCATGTGGTCGGACAGGTCGGTGAGGGCGCTGGTCGGCAGCCCGCCGGACCAGAAGAAGGCGTCGAGCTTGTTCTCCCGCAGCTGGTCGGCGGCGTCCCCGACGCCCGCCGACACCGGGACGATGTCGTGGTCCGGGTCCAGGCCGGCCGCGGCCAGCAGCCGCCTGGTCACCAGGTTCACCCCGGACTGCGGCAGGCCCACGCCGACCCGCAGCCCCTTGAGGTCGGCCGTGCGGTGCACCGTCGAGGAGGACGGGACGATCAGCTGGAGGTAGTCGTCGTACAGCCGTGCGATCGCCCGCAGCCGGTCCTTGCCCGGGCCCTGGTAGTCGGCGACGGCGTCGGCGGTGGCGATCGCGAAGTCGTCCTGGCCGCTGGTCACCCGGGCCAGGTTGTCGATCGAGCCCTCGGTGTTGTCCAGGGCCAGCCGCACCCCCGGCATGGCCTTGGCGACGTGGGCCTCCAGCAGCTGCCCGTACCGGTCGTAGACACCGCGCTGCACGCCGGTCGCGAAGCGCGTCTCGCCGCGCGGGTAGCCGGGCGAGCGGCCCGCCGACAGCCACCAGCCGCCCAGCCCCGCGACCAGCAGCACCAGCACCAGCACCGTCCGCCACAGCGGGCTGCGGGCCGCGGTGCGGACGGCGGCGCCGAGACGGGACGGGGTGGTGGGGGTCATGCAGGGATACTGCCAGGCGCTCCGCCGGAACGGGAGGGGAAACGGTGGGGGAAAAGCGCTTCGCGGCTGCCCGTACCCTGGTCTGGTGAGCGGTGAGAGCGGATTGAAGAGCTACAAGGTCGTCACGTACGGCTGCCAGATGAACGTCCACGACTCCGAGCGGCTGTCCGGCCTGCTGGAGGACGCGGGTTACGTCAAGGCCGGGCAGGACGGCGACCCGGACCTGGTCGTGTTCAACACCTGCGCGGTGCGGGAGAACGCCGACAACAAGCTGTACGGCAACCTCGGGCAGCTGGCGCCGGTCAAGAGCCGCCACAAGGGCATGCAGATCGCCGTCGGCGGCTGCCTCGCCCAGAAGGACCGCGACACCATCGTCCGCAAGGCCCCCTGGGTCGACGTGGTGTTCGGCACCCACAACATCGGCCACCTGCCGGCGCTGCTGGAGCGGGCCGCGGTCGAGCGCAAGGCCCAGGTCGAGATCCTGGAGTCGCTGGAGACCTTCCCCTCCACCCTGCCGACCCGCCGCGAGTCCGCGTACGCCGCGTGGGTCGCCATCTCCGTCGGCTGCAACAACACCTGCACCTTCTGCATCGTCCCCGCGCTGCGCGGCAAGGAGGAGGACCGCCGCCCCGGCGACGTCCTCGCCGAGATCGAGGCGCTGGTGGACGAGGGCGTCATCGAGGTGACCCTGCTCGGCCAGAACGTCAACGCCTACGGCTCCGACCTGGGCGACCGCGAGGCCTTCTCCAAGCTGCTGCGCGCCGCCGGCCAGATCGAGGGCCTGGAGCGGATCCGCTTCACCTCGCCGCACCCGCGCGACTTCACCGACGACGTGATCGCCGCGATGGCCGAGACGCCGAACGTGATGCACCAGCTGCACATGCCGCTGCAGTCCGGCTCCGACACCGTCCTCAAGGCGATGCGCCGCTCCTACCGCCAGGAGCGCTTCCTCGGGATCATCCGGAAGGTCCGCGAGGCGATGCCGGACGCGGCCATCTCCACCGACATCATCGTGGGCTTCCCCGGCGAGACCGAGGAGGACTTCGAGCAGACGATGCACACCGTCCGCGAGGCCCGCTTCACCAACGCCTTCACCTTCCAGTACTCCAAGCGCCCCGGCACCCCGGCCGCCGAGATGGCGGACCAGGTGCCGAAGGCCGTCGTGCAGGCCCGCTACGACCGGCTGATCGCCCTCCAGGAGGAGATCTCCTGGGAGGAGAACAAGAAGCAGGTCGGCCGCACCCTGGAGATCCTGGTCGCCGAGGGCGAGGGCAAGAAGGACGACAAGACCGACCGGCTCTCCGGCCGCGCCCCCGACAACCGGCTGGTGCACTTCACCAGGCCGACGGAGCCGGTGCGCCCGGGCGACCTGGTGACCGTCGAGATCACCTACGCCGCCCCGCACCACCTGCTCGCCGAGGGCCCGTCGCTCGCGGTGCGCCGCACCCGGGCCGGCGACGCCTGGGAGAAGCGCCAGGCCAAGCCCGCGGCCAAGCCGGCCGGGGTGATGCTCGGCCTGCCGGGCATCGGTGCCCCGGCCGCGCTGCCCCTGGCCGCTCCGGCGGGCGGGGCCTGCTGCGGCGACTGACGGCCCGCTCCTCGAACGGGTCCCGCTCCTCGAACGGCGGCCCGCTCCTCCACCGGCGGCCCGGCGGGACTTCGAGTCCGGCCGGGCCGCCGTCGCCGTTTGGCTAGAGTGATCCGCATGCTGGTAGCCGCCGCCGTGTGCCCCTGTCCGCCGCTGCTCGTCCCCGAGGTCGCCGCCGGGGCGGCCGCCGAACTGGACCCGCTGCGGGCCGCCTGCGACGAGGCCCTCGCGGCGCTGATCGCGGCCGGACCGCAGCTGGTCGTGGTGGTCGGCGCCGGCCCGGAGGCCGAGGTGTGGACCGAGGGCGGGGCCGGCTCCTTCCACCGCTACGGGGTGCCGCTGGTCGCCAAGCTGCCCGGCGGCCGGGTCGAGGGGCCGGAGCTGGCGCCCTCGCTGACGGTCGGCGCCTGGCTGCTGGAGCGCGCCGGGGTGACGCTGCCGACGCACGCCTGCGCGGTGCCCGCCGACGCGCCCGCCGACCGGATGCTCGGGCTCGGCCAGGGCCTGGCCCAGCTGGCCGACCGGGTCGGCCTGCTGGTGGTGGGCGACGGCAGCGCCTGCCGCTCGGTGAAGGCGCCCGGCTACCTGGACGAGCGCGCCGAGGGCTTCGACGCCGCCCTGGCCGCCGCGCTGGGCTCAGCCGACCTGCCCGCGCTCGCCGCTTTGGACGCCGGGCTGGCCGCCGAGCTCAAGGCCGAGGGCCGGGCGCCCTGGCAGGTGCTGGCCGGCGCCGCGGAGGGCGCCGGCCTCACCGCGCGGCTCGGCTACCAGGACGCCCCGTACGGGGTCGGCTACGTCGTGGCGTCCTGGAGCTGATCGGAGCGCGGGGCGTCAGGCCCGCGGCGCCTGGCCGTTGCCGCCGGCCGGCCCCTCCTCGCCCGGCTTCGGCTTGTGGGCGAAGTCGTCCACCGCGCCCTTGGCCTTGCTGGCGCCGTGCTCGATCTTCTCGCTGTACTTGCCCTTGGTCGCCTTGTCGATCGCGCCGCCGGCCTTGTCCACCGCGTGCTCGATCTGCTCGCTGTGCTTGCCGGCGAGCTCACTGGCCTTGCCCTTGAGCTCTTCGGCCTTGCCCTTGAGGTTGTCCATCAGACCCATGGCGATCTCACCCTTTCGTCCCTGTCTCCTGCCCAACGTCCGTCACCGCCGAACCGTTCGCAAACCGGCTCAACTGCGGAAACGGCGGAGATGGCCGGAGACGGCTGGACACAGTCACATCGTCGCGCAGTCGGGGCCGACGGGCAGCCCGGTCACCGGTGCGGCGGCGGTTTTGCGAGACTGGAGCGGTGAGCAGCTCCCGTACCGACCAGTCCCGCGCCGCCCAGCCCCGAGTGGTCTGCATCGTCGGCGCGACCGCCGCCGGCAAGTCCGACCTGGCCGTCGCCATCGCCCGCAGCCTCGGCGGCGAGGTGATCAACACCGACTCGATGCAGCTGTACCGGGGCATGGACATCGGCACCGCCAAGCTCACCCCCGCCGAGCGCGGCGGCGTGCCGCACCACCTGCTGGACGTCTGGGACGTCACCGAGGCCGCCAGCGTCGCCGAGTACCAGCGGCTGGCCCGGGCCGAGATCGACCGGCTGCTCGCGGCCGGGCGCACGCCCGTCCTGGTCGGCGGCTCCGGGCTGTACGTCCGGGCGGCGATCGACGAGATGGAGTTCCCCGGCACCGACCCGGCGGTCCGGGCCCGGCTGGAGGCCGAGCTGGAGGAGGCCGGCCCGCTCGCGCTGCACCGGCGGCTGGCCGAGCTGGACCCGGCGGCCGCGGAGGCGATCCTGACCGGCAACGGGCGGCGGATCGTCCGCGCGCTGGAGGTCATCGAGATCACCGGGCAGCCGTTCACCGCGAACCTGCCCGGCAACACCGCCGTCTACGACGCGGTGCAGATCGGGGTCGCGGTGCCGCGCCCCGAACTGGACGAGCGGATCACGCTGCGGGTCGACCTGATGTGGCGGGCCGGACTGCTGGACGAGGTGCGCGCGCTGGAGCGGGTCGGGCTGCGGGAGGGGCGGACGGCCTCCCGGGCGCTCGGCTACCAGCAGGTGCTGGACCACTTCGCCGGCGAGTGCACCGAGGACGAGGCACGGGCGGAGACCGTCCGGGCCACCAAGCGCTTCGCCCGCCGTCAGGAGTCCTGGTTCCGCCGCGACGGCCGGATCAACTGGCTGTCCCGGCCGGCCGGCACCGACCCCGTCGAGCTGCTGGAACGCTCCCTGGAGCTGATCGACCGTCAGGAGCGTCCGGCCGGGTAGGCGGGTTCCGGCCAATCCGGCGGTGCACCTGCGCGCGCAGGTGGCCGTGCAGGACGAACCGGCGGTCACGGCCCGATCACGTGATGGCCACGGATCACCCGTCGACGCCGGTCAGGCCCGGAACGCCCGTCTGGACATGCCATCATCGAAGGCGTAGGGGTCGGCCGCGCGGGCCGACCGTGCCCGACCGCGAGTTCGCTCGTGTCGAACTGTCAGGGGAGGCCGCGTGTCGACGGGTACCGGCCCCGAACCCGGCCAGAGCGGGAGTGTCACCGCACCGGCCGACGAGTCGACGATGGGTGACCTCCCCGTGCTGACCGGCCTGGAGGCGCCCACCTCCTACGCGGTCGCACTGCCGGCCCTGGACACCCGCACCCCGGCGGGCGCGGTGCACGAGCGGGAGATCCGACCGCTGCGCCGGCTCCGCTGGTGGCAGACCCTGCCGATCGCCCTGCTGGGCATCCTCGGCTCGCTGATGTTCGCCTTCCCGCTCGCCTTCGGCTCGGCCGGCGCGCGCGCCACCATGGTCGGCATGCTCGGGCTGCTGCTCACCGCCGCCTCGGTCGGCTGGGGGGCGATGGCCGCCCGGCACGCCGGGTACAAGTGGCCGGGCCTGCCGCGCCGCGGCTCCGGGCAGCGGGCCGGCTGGAAGGCGATCGCGCTCTACACCCTGATCGCGCTGGTGGCCTGTGCGCTGGCCGTCTGGCGGGTCGCCTACCTGCGCTGATCCGTGGGCTGCCGGTGTCGCCCCCCTGCTGCCCCGCGCCGATCCACCGGTCGGACCGCCCGGGTGGCCGGTGCGCCCGTTCAGTACCATCGGGAGGGTGAGCGCATCCTCCCCGCAGCCGGTCGGCGTCCCCTTCTTCAAGGGGCACGGCACCCAGAACGACTTCGTCATCGTCCCGGACCCGGACGGCGCGCTGGAGATCGGCCCCGCGGCCGTCGCCGCGCTGTGCGACCGGCGGGCTGGCATCGGCGGGGACGGGCTGCTGCGCGTGGTGCGCTCCGCCGCCGAGCCGGCCGCCGCGGACCAGGCCGACCGGGCCGAGTGGTTCATGGACTACCGCAACTCCGACGGCAGCATCGCCGAGATGTGCGGCAACGGCGTGCGGGTCTTCGCCCGCTACCTGGTCGAGGCCGGCCTGGCCGAGCCCGGCGAGTTCGCGGTCGCCACCCGCGCCGGGGTGCGGACGGTGCGGGTCGCCGAGGACGCCGGGGACGGGACGCCCGGCGAGGTCACCGTCGACATGGGTCGGGCCCGACTGCCCGGGCCGGACGGCGTCGAGGTCGCGGTCGGCGCGCGGCGCTGGCCCGCGCTGAACGTCAACATGGGCAATCCGCACGCGGTGGCCTTCGTGGACAGCCTCGACCACGCCGGGGACCTGCTGTCCGCGCCGCTGACCAGCCCCGAAGGGGCCTACCCGGAAGGCGTGAACGTCGAGTTCGTGGTGGACCGCGGGCCGCGGCACGTCGCCATGCGGGTGTACGAGCGCGGCTCCGGCGAGACCCGCTCCTGCGGGACCGGCACCTGCGCCGTCGCGGTGGCCGCCATCCGCCGGGACGGCGTCGACCCGGCGGTCACCGGCGAGCCGGCCACCTACACCGTGGACGTGCCGGGCGGCCGACTGGTCATCACCGAGCACCCGGACGGCCGGATCGAGAAGACCGGCCCGGCGGTCATCGTGGCCGCCGGCGAGATCGACGCCCGCTGGTGGGCCGAACTGGGGCGGGTCTGACACGCCTGGGGCGCGGCTCGGACAGCTGACGGCCCGGTTTGCCCATTTCGCGCGGCGGTGAATCCGCCCGTTCGAGTGACGCGTGTCGCGGACGGGAAGCAAGGCATCGCGGAACGTGCTCTGCTCGGTAGCATGGACCACCGGGAAGACGCCCCTCGGCGGGGTGGCGGCCGGTGATCGCTGCCGGAGGTGCGCCGATGACCATCGAAGCCGGGCAGTCCCTGACGGGGCAGCCGACGTCCGCACGGCAAGCCGGGGCCAGGCGGCCCCTGGGGGAGCTCGGCCGGGCCGCGCTCGGCCGGGCCGGGCGGGCCGCCCTGCTGGCCACCGGCCGGCCGCCCGTCCCGGACGCCCTCGAACCGCTCGTCCGAGTCCACCGCGAGCACCATCCGCAGGCCGACCTCGGCCTGCTCGCCCGGGCCTACCGGCTCGCCGAGGCCAGCCACCGGGGCCAGAAGCGCAAGAGCGGCGGGCCGTACATCACCCACCCGCTCGCCGTCACCATGATCCTGGCCCAACTCGGCGCAGGGACAACCACCTTGGTCGCCTCGCTGCTCCACGACACCGTCGAGGACACCGAATTGACGCTCGATCAGGTGAGTGCCGGCTTCGGGCCCGAAGTCGCCTACCTGGTCGACGGGGTGACGAAACTGGAGAAGGTCGACTTCGGCGCCGCCGCCGAGGCCGAGACCTTCCGCAAGATGCTGGTCGCCACCGGCGACGACGTCCGGGTGATGGTGATCAAGCTCGCCGACCGGCTGCACAACATGCGCACCATCCGGCACATGAAACCGGCCAGCCAGGTGCGGATCGCCAAGGTCACCCGGGACGTGCTGATCCCGCTGGCCGAACGGCTCGGCATCCAGGTGCTCAAGGCGGAGCTGGAGGACATCGTCTTCGCCACCCTGCACCCCGAGGAGCACGCCCGCACCCGGGCCCTGATGGCCGGTCACGAGGGCGAGCCGGACACCCTGCTGGCCCCCTTCGCCCGGCTGCTGGCCCGCCAGCTGTCCGAGACCGGGGTGGCCGCCGAGGTCACCGTCCGGCCCCGGCACTGCGTGTCGCTGCACCGGGTGCTGCTCAAGCGGGCCGCCGCGCCCGGCCCGGACGGGCGGCCGCAGGGGCCGCAGCCCGCCGACTTCGGGCGGCTGCTGGTGGTCGTCGAGGAGAACGCCGACTGCTACGCCGTGCTCGGCGAGCTGCACACCTGCTGGACGCCGCTGCCCGGCGAGTTCAAGGACTTCGTCGCCGCCCCCAAGTTCAACCTCTACCAGTCGCTGCACACCGCCGTGGCGCTCAGCGGCGGCACGGTCGTCGAGGTGCTGGTGCGCACCCGGCGGATGCACGAGGTCGCCGAGACCGGGGTGGTCGCGCTCGGCGACCCGGAGCCGGCCGGCGCCGTCCAGGACGCCGACGAACTCGACCGCACCGACCCGGCCCGGCCCGGCTGGCTCAGCCGGCTGCTGGAGTGGCAGCAGGAGACGCCCGACCCGGACGCCTTCTGGTCCGCGCTCACCGCCGACCTGGCCGGCGACCGCGAGATCACCGTCGTGACGGAGAGCGGCGAAACGCTTCAGCTGAGGGCCGGCGCCACCTGCGTGGACGCCGCCTACCTGCTCGGCGAGGAGACCGGCCACCGGTGTATCGGAGCCCGGGTCAACGGCCGGCTCACCGCGCTCTCCACCGTCTTGCAGGACGGCGACCTGCTCGCCGTGCTCACCGAGGCCGTGCCCACCGGAACCGTGCTCACCGAGGACGGGCCGCGCCCCGCCGAACCCTCCGGGCCCGCGCCCGAGTGGCTCGCGCACGCCCGGACCCCGGCCGCCCGGCTGGCCATCGAACGCTGGCTCGCCGACCACCCGGCCCGGCTCCCGGCGGTGCGCACCGGCCCCTCCAGCGGCCAGCCCGTCCCGCCCGCGCACCGCACCACCGAGCGCCGACCGGCCCCGGTCGCGGTGGCCGGCCGGCCCGGGGCGCCGGTCCGGCTGGCCCGCTGCTGCACGCCCGTGCCGCCGGACGAGGTGGCCGGCTACCCGATCCGCGGCGGAGCCGTCGCCGTGCACCGCACCGGCTGCCCGGCCGGGGAGCGGATGCGCGCGGCCGGGCGCGCCGAGCTGGAGGTCCGCTGGCGGCCGGAGGGCACCCCGGCGGCCGGCCACCGGGCCACCCTGCGGGCCGAGGCGCTCAACCGGCCCCGGCTGCTCGCCGACCTCACCGCGGCCATCTCCGCCGAGGACGTCGGCATCGTCTCGGCCGAGGTCGAACCGCCGCAGGAGCTGCGGGTCCGGCACACCTACACCGTCGAACTGCCCGAGCCGGCCGCGCTGCCCGCGCTGATGCGGGCGATGCTCAAGGTCTCCGGGGTGTACGACGTCAGCCGGCCGCAGGCCCCGGACACCGGCGGGGCCCGCCACTCCGGGGAAAATGGGGATGACCGGTCCGCGCCGGGCGTGGGACCATCATGGGGAATTCACGGCCGGTCCACGGCGTTCTCAGGGCACAGGAGCCCCGATGGCACCCGAGGACCTGAGGGGTAGCTCACCTCGCCCGGCGGTAACCGGGGCGGCAGCTGGGCAGACTCCGGGTGGGACCGCACAGGGCGGTCCCCACAGGCCATCCGCACCAGCGACCAAAGGACAGAATGACCTCCACGTCCGACACCCGCGACCACGCCGACGCCCCGCGCCGCCTGAACGGTCTGCGGGCGGAAGCCCTCATGGACGAGGACCTCGCGGCCATCGACGAGGACCGCGGCCACCACTACGACGGCGACCAGTACGACCGCAGCGAGCGTGCCGCCCTGCGCCGCGTCGCCGGCCTCTCCACCGAACTCGAAGACGTCACCGAGGTCGAGTACCGCCAGCTCCGCCTGGAGCGCGTGGTGCTCGTCGGCGTCTGGACGGACGGCACCCTGGAGGAGGCGGAGAACTCGATGGCCGAGCTCGCCGCCCTCGCCGAGACGGCCGGCTCCCAGGTGCTGGACGGCGTGATCCAGCGCCGCGACAAGCCCGACGCGGCCACCTACATCGGCTCCGGCAAGGCGAAGGAACTGCGCGACATCGTGGCGGCCACCGGCGCCGACACCGTGGTCTGCGACGGTGAGCTCACCCCCGGCCAGCTGATCCACCTGGAGGACGTGGTCAAGGTCAAGGTCGTCGACCGGACGGCCCTGATCCTGGACATCTTCGCCCAGCACGCCAAGTCCCGGGAGGGCAAGGCGCAGGTCTCGCTCGCGCAGATGCAGTACATGCTGCCGCGCCTGCGCGGCTGGGGTCAGTCGCTGTCCCGGCAGATGGGTGGTGGCGGCTCCGCCTCGTCCGGCGGCGGCATGGCGACCCGTGGTCCCGGTGAGACCAAGATCGAGACCGACCGGCGCCGGATCCGCGAGAAGATGGCGAAGCTCCGCCGCGAGATCGCCGAGATGAAGAAGGGCCGCGACACCAAGCGCCAGGAGCGCAAGCGCCACCAGGTGCCGTCGGTGGCCATCGCCGGGTACACCAACGCCGGCAAGTCGTCCCTGCTCAACCGGCTCACCGGGGCGGGCGTCCTGGTGGAGAACTCCCTGTTCGCCACCCTGGACCCGACCGTCCGCCGGGCCCAGACCCCGAGCGGGCGGCTCTACACCCTGGCCGACACCGTCGGCTTCGTCCGGCACCTGCCGCACCACCTGGTCGAGGCCTTCCGCTCGACCATGGAGGAGGTCGCCGACGCGGACCTCATCCTGCACGTGGTCGACGGCTCGCACCCCGAGCCGGAGACGCAGCTGGCCGCCGTCCGCGAGGTCATCGTCTCGGTCGACGCGCAGAACGTGCCGGAGATCGTGGTGATCAACAAGGCGGACGCCGCCGACCCGCACGTGCTGCAGCGCCTGCTGCTCCGCGAGCCGCATGCCATCGTGGTGTCGGCCCGCAGCGGCGAGGGCATCGAGGAGCTGCTGAAGCTCATCGACGACGAGCTGCCGCGCCCGGCGATCGAGGTGCGGGCCCTGGTGCCCTACACCCAGGGCGGGCTGGTCTCCCGGGTGCACGCCGAGGGCGAGCTGCTCGGCACCGAGCACACCGGCGAGGGCACGCTGCTGCACGCCAAGGTGCCGGCCGAGCTGGCCGCCGAGCTGGAGCGCTACGCGGTGGCGCTGCAGGTCTGAGGCGACGGGCCGACGAAGGGCCCCCGGACGCGACCGTGATGCCGTTGGGCATCGCGCGAGCGTGCGGGGGCCCTTCGCGTGCGCGAGCGTGCGGGGCCGTGCGGGGGCTCGTCCGGGCGTCCGGGCGTCCGAGCGTGCGGGCGTGCGGGCTACTTCACGTTCTTGGCGAAGTAGTCGAAGGCCTGCTTCGCCTGGTCCTGGAGCGAGGGGCCGGCCAGGTACCCGGGCGGGTTGCGGCTGCCGATCGCGGTGACGCTGATCAGGTTGGGCTTGCCGTCCTTGGTGATGAACCAGCCGCCGCCGCTGGAGCCGCCGGTCACGGTGCAGCCGGTGACGTACATCGGCGGGCGGCTCCGGTCGGGGGAGAGCCTGGCCGGCGGGACCGGGGACTCGCAGCGGGAGAGCTCCAGGCCGTCGGACGGCCGATCGGTCGGGTAGCCGTACGCGGACGCCGAGCCGATCTGCTCGCGCGGGGCGTTGAACCAGACCGGGACCGAGCCGCCGACCGCCTCCTCCAGCGACGCGCCGGAGCCGCCCTCGCCGCGCACCCGGATGATCCCGTAGTCGTACTGGTGGTGGGCGCCGACGCCGCCCTCCCCGAGCCAGGTCGGCGACACCAGCGCGCGCACCGCCACCCACCGGCCGTACGGGGCCGCCTGCTGCTCGGTGAGCGGTTTGCCGCGGGCCGCCTGGCCGTCCCGGTTGAAGCCGGGCACGAAGGTGATGTTCCGCAGCCAGCCGCCACCCTTGCCGTCGTGCAGGCAGTGCGCGGCGGTGTAGACGAGGTTGCTGCGGCCCGGGTTGGCCGGGTCGGAGACCACCGTCGCGGAGCAGACCGCGTCGCCCTGGGGCGTGGTGACGAAGAGCCGGCCGACCACGGCGGTGGCCGGGCCGTACGGGTGCGGCTGCGGCGTGGCCGCGACGGCCGCGGGCGGGGCGTCCGGCCGGCCGCCGTCCGGTGCGGCGGTGAGCGGGTACTCCGGGGTGGGCCGGCCCTTGGCGGCGGCCATCCGGGTGGTCGACCAGAAGCCCGGGGCCACCTCGTTGGCGAAGCCGCTGCCGGAGACGAACCGGGCCCAGTCCTCCACCTTCCAGCCCGTCAGGTCGCCCAGGCTGGTGGGCGCCGAGGTGGGGAGGGCGGGCGGTGGCGCGGCCGCCGCGGCGCCGGAGTCGTCCGGCCCGCAGGCGGTCGCGGCGAGCGCGAGCACGGCGAGCACCGCGGCGCCGGTCGGTCCGGATCGGCGCCGCGGTCCGCGGCCGGTGTGCTTCGGCATGCTGCATCGTCCCCCGGGGGCGGCCTCCGCCGCCCGTACGGCTTGGTCCGGTCCGACCGGAAAGGGCCTACGGCTTCTTGGAGATCCAGTCCAGCGCCTGCTTGGCGACCGTCTCCAGGTACGGGCCGCTCAGCGAGGTGTGGTCCTCGGTGCCGATGGACGTGTTGCTGACCAGGGCGGTCTTCCCGTCCGGCATGGTGGCGAACCAGCCGCCGCCGCTGGAGCCCTGGGTCATGTTGCAGCCGATGGTGAGCATCGACGGGCGCTTGGCGTCGAACGACAGCCGGGTCGGCTTGCCGCCGTCGCACCTGTACAGCTCCTGGCCGTCGAACGGCTTGTAGAGCGGGTAGCCGACCGCCGCGACGGACACCTTGTCGCGCGGGGCGTCGAACCAGACCGGGACGGCCGAACCGACCGTCTCCTCCAGCGACTTGCCGGAGTCGTTCTGGTTGTGCACCCGCATGACGGCGAAGTCGTACTGGTTCGCGGCGTCACCGGTGCCGCCGCCCTCGACCATCCACTGCGGCGAGGTGGTGACCAGGTCGGCCCACCAGGTGCCCAGCGGGGCCAGTTCGGACAGCGGGGCCTTCTTGCCGCCGCTGGAGGCGCCCGAGTTGTTGTAGGCGGGAACGAAGACCAGGTCCTTGAAGAAGTCGCCGCCCTTGCCCGCGTGCACGCAGTGGCCGGCCGTCCAGACCAGATTGCTCCTGCCCGGGTGCTGCGGGTCGGTGATCACCGTCGCCGAGCAGTTGCCCCGGCCGCCCTGGGCACTGAAGAACACCTTCCCGGACGGCTGCTTGGTGTACGGGCGGGGCACCGGCACGGCCTTGACCACCGGCGGGTCCGGGTCCGTCACGCCGTTGTCGGCGGCCGGCTTGGCGGTGGGCGGAGCCGGATCGGCGGGCTTGGAGTCGCCCATCTTGTCCGGGTTCCAGAAGTCCTTCACCACCGGGTTGTTGAAGACGTGCTTGGACGCCCACGAGTCCCAGTCCTCGAACTTCCACTTCTTCAGGTCGTCCCAGGACTTCGGCAGGCCCTCCAGCAGACTGGTCGGGATGCCCGACGGGAGGGTGATCCCGCCGATCACGCCGCCCCCCGGGGCGGCGGTGCCGGACGCGGGCGGCGGCGCGGCGCTGCCGCCCCCGTCGCCCGCCGGGCCGTCCGGCCCGCAGGCGCTCGCCGCGAGCAGCGCCCCCGTGACGAGGGCGACGGCCATGGCTGACCGGTGGATCGATGGCATGTGTGCGCTTCCCCCTGTGCTCGATCGGGCTGTCGTGCGGCGACTCGCCGCTGTGGAGTCTTCCACCGGTCACCAGGACGGCGGCGGTCGCCCCCCGGGTTGCGGCCCCGACCGGAGGTCACCGATCCGTGACGTGGCCGCCGACGGCCCGTCGGCCCAGCAGGGCCCCGCGCGCCGGACGCGGACAATCCCCGATCTTCACCCGGACGAGTGAGTCAACCTTGTGATCACCCGTCAGGGATAGGTAACCCTTACCTGACGCGACGGTGCGAGCGCCCGCCGATCCTCTCCACCACCCGTGCGTCCGCACCCCCACGCGCCCCAAGGAGCAGCCTTGAGCACCGCCCTCACCGGAGCCCCGCCCGCCCCGCTGCTGCCCGCGGACCGGCCGGCCGAGCCCGATCCGCTGCTGCACCCGGACCCCGCCGTCGCCGCCGAACAGGCCGCACTGGAAGCCCTGCTGCGCTGCTGGACACGCGAGACCGGCGCCCGCCCCGGCCCCGACGGTCGGCTGCGGATCGCCGTCCTCGGTGGCGCCGCCCGGCTCTCCGCCCCCGTCCGCTACTGGTCGCCCGGCGGCTGGCACCGGTTCGGCCCCGCCGTCCTCTCCGCCGGGGAGGGCACCGCCGACGCCCCCGTGGACGCCGTCACCACCGCCGCGCTGCTCGCCGCCGCGGCCGCCGACCGCCCCGACCCCGGGCAGGTCGCCGACCTCGCCGCCCGGGTCGCCGACTCGGTCGTCCGCACCGCCGACATCCTCGCCCACCGCCGCACCGCCGCCCCCGCCGGCGGCCCCGAACGCTCGCACTTCCTCGCCGCCGAACAGTCCCTGCTGCTCGGCCACCCGCTGCACCCCACCCCGAAGAGCCGCGACGGCCTCGGCCCGGCCCAGAGCGCCGCCTACTCGCCCGAACTGCACGGCTCCTTCCAACTCCACTGGTACGCGGTCCACCGCGACCTGCTCGCCGCCGGCTCCGCCCTCACCGAGAGCGCCGACCGGATCACCGCGGACCTGCTCGGGGACCATGCCGCCCTGCCGCCCGGCACCGCCGCCCTGCCGCTGCACCCCTGGCAGGCCCGCGAACTCGCCCACCGCCCGGCCGTCGCCGCCCTGCTCGCCGACGGGCTGCTGCACGACCTCGGCCCGGCCGGCGAACCCTGGCACCCCACCTCCTCGGTGCGCACCGTCTACCGCCCCGGCACCCCCTGGATGCTCAAGCTCTCGCTCGGCCTGCGGATCACCAACTCCCGCCGGGAGAACCTGCGCAAGGAACTCCACCGCGGCCTGGAGGTGCACCGGCTGCTGGAGAGCGGCCTGGCCGCCGAATGGCACCGCGCCCACCCCGGCTTCGACATCGTCCGCGACCCGGCCTGGATCGGCGTCGACCACCCCGCCCTCGGTGACCCGGGCGGCCTGGACACCGTGCTGCGCGCCCAGCCCTTCGCCCCCGCCGACCGCGCGCTGTGCGTCGCCGGGCTGGTCGCCGAACAGCCGCTCGGCACCGGCGACACCGTGCCGTCCCGGCTCGGCGACACCCTGCGGGCGCTCGCCGTCCGCTGCGGGCGCCCGCTGCGGACCGTGGCCGCCGAATGGTTCCTGCGCTACCTGGACGCCGTCGTGCTGCCCGTCCTCTGGCTGGACGGCACGGCCGGCATCGCCCTGGAGGCGCACCAGCAGAACAGCCTCGTCCTGCTCGACGCCGACGGCTGGCCCAGCGGCGGCCGCTACCGCGACAACCAGGGCTACTACTACCGGGAGAGCGCCGCCGACCGGCTCACCGCGCGGCTGCCCGGGCTCGGCGAGCACAGCGACACCTTCCTGCCCGACGAGGTGATCGACCACCACTTCGCCTACTACCTCGGCATCAACCACGTCCTCGGCCTGGTCGGCGCCTTCGGCAGCCAGGGGCTCGCCGACGAGACCGTGCTGCTGGCCGGGCTGCGCCGCTTCCTGGCCGGCCCGCGGGCCGCCGCCACCGGCTCGGCGCTGCCCGGGCTGCTGCTCGACGCGCCCACCCTGCCGTGCAAGGCCAACCTGCTCACCCGGATCAACGGCCTGGACGAACTGGTCGGCCCGGTCGCCACCCAGTCCGTCTACGTGGACATCCCCAACCCGCTGGCGGGCGCATGAGCCTGCTCGACGACCCGCCGGGATGGGGCGCGATCCCCACCCCGGCCGGCGAGTTCCGGCTCAGCCCGGTCCGGCTGCCCGCCGACCTGGACCTGCTCGCCGGGTGGATGAACGACCCCGAGATCGCCGCGTTCTGGCAGCTCGCCGGGCCGCCCGACGCCACCGAACGGCACCTCCGGGCCCAACTCGACGGCGACGGCCGCAGCGTGCCCTGCCTCGGCCTGCTCGACGGCGCCCCGACGAGCTACTGGGAGGTCTACCGCGCCGACCTCGACCCGCTCGCCCGGCACTACCCGGCCCGGCCGCACGACACCGGCGTCCACCTCCTGCTCGGCCCCGTCGAGAGCCGCGGCCGGGGCCTCGGCGCCGTCCTGCTGGCCGCCCTCGCCGAGCGGATCCTGCGGCAACGGCCCCGCTGCGAACGGGTCGTCGCCGAACCGGACGTCCGCAACCGGCGCTCCGTCCGGGCCTTCGAACGGGCCGGATTCCGGCTGGACACCGAACTCGACCTGCCCGACAAGCGCGCCGCCCTGATGGTCCGTGCCCGCGTCCCCTTCGTCGCCTAGGACACCCCCGTGGACACCCCAGCACCCCAGCCGCCGTACGACCTGCTCGGCGTCGGCATCGGCCCCTTCAACCTCTCGCTCGCCGCGCTCGCCGCGCCCGTCCCCGGCCTGCGCACGCTCTTCTGCGACCAGCGCCCGGAGTTCCGCTGGCACCCCGGCATGCTGGTGGACGGGGCCCGGATGCAGGTGCCGTTCCTCGCCGACCTGGTCTCCCTCGTCGACCCGACCAACCCGTGGTCCTTCCTCAACTACCTGCGCGACCAGGACCGGCTCTTCCCGTTCTACTTCGCCGAGCGCTTCCAACTGCCCCGCCGCGAGTACGACCACTACTGCCGGTGGGCCGCCGAACGGCTCGCCAACTGCCGCTTCGGCACCGAGGTCACCGCCCTGCACTGGGAAGCCCCGCACTTCCGGGCCGAGCTGACCGACACCGCGACCGGGCGGCGGACCGAGGTGCACGCCCGCAACCTCGCCCTCGGCGTCGGCACCCGGCCCGTCCTGCCCGAGGCCTTCACCGCCCTCGACGGTCACCCGCGCGCCTTCCACTCCGCCGACTACCTGGACCGCCGCGGCGACCTCGTCGGCGCCCGGGACATCACCGTGGTCGGCAGCGGGCAGTCCGGCGCCGAGGTCTTCCTCGACCTGCTCCGCCGCCACGACGGCGACGGCGTCCGGCTGCGCTGGCTCACCCGGACCAGGGCGCTCGCGCCGATGGAGTACTCCAAGCTCGGCCTGGAGCACTTCACCCCCGACTACACCCGCTACTTCCACAGCCTGCCCGAACCCGTCCGGGACACCCTGGTCGCCGCCCAGTGGCAACTCCACAAGGCCGCCAGCGCCGAAACCCTCGCCGAGATCCACGACCACCTCTACGAACGCACCATCGGCCGCCCGATCGACACCGCCCCGGTCGACATCACCCCCGGCACCGCCGTCACCGAAGCCCGCCCCGGCCCCTGCGGCGGCCTCGAACTGCACTGCCGGCACGGCGACTCCGGCGCCGAACACGTCCTGCGCACCGACGCCGTGGTGCTCGCCACCGGCTACCGGGCCGCCCGGCCGGCCGCGCTCGAACCGCTCGCCCGGCTGATCGACTGGGACCGGGGCGGGCGCTACCGGGTCGACCTCGACCACCGGGTCGCCACCCGGCCCGAACTCACCGGCGGCCTCTACGTCCAGAACGCCGAACTGCACACCCACGGCGTCGGCGCCCCCGACCTGGGACTCGGCGCCCACCGGGCCGCCGTGATCCTCAACGCCGTCACCGGCCGGACCGTCCACCGGCTGCCCGCCCGCACCGCCTGGACCGGCTTCGCGCCGCCCGGGACCGCCCCCGCCGCGGGCGCTGCCGCCGCTGCCGCCGAGGGCACCCCCACCGAGAGCACCCCCACCGTCCCCCGTCCCCAGGAGCTGACCCGTGCCGCAACCGTCGGCCGCTGAACCGCCGTTGTACCTGCCCCCGCACCTGACCGCCGGGCACTGGCGGCGGGCCGGGCGCGCCCTGCTGGCCAAGATGCTCGGCGAGTTCGCCTACGAGGAACTGCTCACGCCCGTCCGCGCCGCCGCCGACGGCGAGTACCTGCTCTGGCTGCCCGAGGCCGAGTACCGCTTCACCGCCCGCCGCGGCGCGTACGGAAGCTGGCGGGTCGACCCGGAGTCGGTCCGCTGCTCAGACCCGGACGGCCTCGACCCGCTGCGCTTCCTCCCGCACGCCCGGCACGCCCTCGGCCTGCGCGGCGAGACCACCGGCCACCTGATCCGCGAACTCACCGCCACCCTGACCGCCGACGCGCACCAGCTCGCCACCGCGCTCACCGCCGCCGAACTCGCCGACCTCGACCACCCCGCCCTGGAGGGCCGCCAGGACGGCCACCCCTGGATCGTCCCCAACAAGGGCCGGATCGGCTTCTCCGCCACCGACGCCGCCCGCTGGGCCCCGGAGGCCCGCACCCCGCGCCCGCTGCCCTGGATCGCCGTCCACCGCCGGCTCGCCGAGTACCGCGGCGTGCCCGGCCTGGAGCGGCCCGAGCAGCTGTACGCCCGCGAACTCGACGACCCGGACGCGCTGCGCGCCGCCCTCGGCCCGGCCGCCGACGACTACCTGCTGCTGCCCGTCCACCCCTGGCAGTGGGACGAGACGATCGTCCCGCTGTTCGCACCCTGGATCGCCTCCGGCGAGATCGTCCCGCTGCCCTCCGACGGCGACCCACGGCTGCCCCAGCAGTCCATCCGCTCCTTCTTCAACACCGCCCACCCCGAGCGCTGCACCGTCAAACTGCCGCTGTCCGTCCTCAACACTCTCGTCTGGCGCGGCCTGCCCACCGAACGCACCCTCGCCGCGCCCGCCGTCACCGCCTGGATCCACGGTCTGCGCGACGCCGACCCGTACCTGCGCGACGAGTGCCGGGTGATCCTGCTCGGCGAGATCGCCTCCGTCACCGTCGACCACCCGCTCTACCGAGAGCTGCCCGAGGCGCCCTACCAGTACAAGGAACTCCTCGGCGCGATCTGGCGCGAACCCCTCGGCCCCTTCCTGGCCGGCGGCGAACGCGCCCGCACCCTGGCCGCCCTGCTGCAGACCGGCTCCGACGGCCGGGCGCTCGCCGCCGAACTGATCGCCCGCTCCGGGCTCACTCCCGCCGCCTGGACCGGCCGGCTGTTCGGCGCGGTGCTGCCGCCGCTGCTGCACTTCCTCTACCGGTACGGGCTGGTCTTCTCCCCGCACGGCGAGAACGCCATCGTCGTCTTCGACGAGCACGACGCGCCGACCAGGCTCGCGGTCAAGGACTTCGTCGACGACGTCAACCTCAGCGACCAGGACCTGCCCGAACTGCGCGACCTGCCCGCCGAGGTCGACGACGTCCTGCTGCGGGACGGCCCGCAGGGGCTCTGCCAGTTCCTCCACTCCGGGCTGTTCATCGGCGTCCTGCGCTACCTCGCCCCGCTGCTGGAGGCGCAGACCGGGCTGCCCGAGGCCGAGTTCTGGGCCCTGCTGCGGGCCGAGATCCGCCGCTACCAGGACCGCTTCCCCGGCCTGGGCGAGCGCTTCGAGCTGTTCGACCTGTTCCGGCCGCGGATCGACCGGCTCTGCCTCAACCGCAACCGGCTGCTGCTCGACGGCTACCAGGACCGCCCGCACCGCCCGCACGCCGCCCGGTACGGGACCGTCCCCAACGCCCTGGTGACCCTGGAGGCGGATCTTCCCGGGCGACGGAGCCGGATTGTCACCCCCGCCCCGTAGGCTGGGAGGGTCATGACGAACGACTCCGAAACCCAGCTCCCCGGCGAGACCGAGCTCCCTGGCGAGGACGGCGGCGCCGCCGCCGACGTCGAGGAAGCCGTCGCCGTCCCGCGCTCCCGCATCCCCGACCTGCTGCACGCCGCGGTGGCGGCCGTCGGCGGCGTCGAGCGCCCCGGTCAGGTCCGGATGGCCGAGGCCGTCGCCGACGCCGTCGACAACGCCGAGCACCTGCTCGTCCAGGCCGGCACCGGCACCGGGAAGTCCCTCGCCTACCTGGTGCCCGCGCTCGCCCACGGGGACCGCGTGGTGGTCGCCACCGCCACCCTGGCGCTGCAACGCCAGCTCGTCGAACGGGACTTGCCGCGCACGGTCGAGGCGCTGCACCCGGTGCTGCGCCGCCGCCCGCTGTTCGCGATGCTCAAGGGCCGCTCCAACTACCTGTGCCTGCACCGGGCCAACGAGGGCACCCCGAGCGACGAGGGCGAGGGCCTGTTCGACGCGGCCGAGGCGCTCGGCGGGCCCGCCAGCAAGCTCGGGCAGGACGTGCTGCGGTTGCGCGAGTGGGCCGACGAGACCGACACCGGGGACCGGGACGACCTCAGCCCCGGCGTCTCCGACAAGGCCTGGGCCCAGCTGGCGGTCACCTCCAAGGAGTGCCTGGGCGCCACCCGCTGCGCGTACGGGCAGGAGTGCTTCGCCGAGAAGGCCCGGGAGCGGGCCAAGCTGGCCGACGTCGTGGTCACCAACCACGCGATGCTCGCGATCGACGCGATCGAGGGCGCGCCGGTGCTGCCCGAGCACGGGCTGCTGATCGTCGACGAGGCGCACGAGCTGGTCAACCGGGTCACCGGCGCGGCCACCGCCGAACTGACCGTCGGCGCGGTCAACCGGGCGGTCAAGCGCGCCGCCCGGCTCGCCAACGAGAAGGCCGTGGACGCCTTGCAGGCCGCCGCCGAGAACTACCACGGCCTGATGGAGACCGCCCAGCCCGGCCGGGTCGAGGAACTGCCCGAGTACCTGGCGTACGCGGTCACCTCGATCCGGGACGCCGCCCGCCAGGTGATCAGCTCGCTCGGCGAGACCCGCGACAAGGGGCTCAGCGACGAGGACGCCGTCCGCAAGCAGGCGATGGCCTCCGCCGAGTCGCTGCACGAGACCGCCGAGCGGCTGCTGGAGGACTCCGAGTACGACGTGGTCTGGATCGAGCGCAGCGACCGCTTCGGCATGGGCACCGGCTCGCTGCGGGTCGCGCCGCTCAGCGTCTCCGGGCTGCTGCGCGAGGGCCTCTACAAGGAGCGCTCGGTGGTGCTCACCTCGGCCACCCTCAAGCTCGGCGGGGACTTCAACGGCGTCGCCGCCTCCGTCGGCCTGCCCTCGGACTCCCGGCTGCCGGACCAGCGCACCCCCGGGGACAATCCTTCGGCCGGTTCCGGGTTCGGCGAGGACGCGGTGCCGCACTGGCGCGGCATCGACGTCGGCTCGCCGTTCAAGTACCCCAAGCAGGGCATCCTGTACGTCGCCCGGCACCTCGCAGATCCCGGCCGCGATCCCGAACGGCCGGACATGCTGGACGAGTTGGCGGAGCTGATCGGCGCGGCCGGCGGGCGCACGCTGGGCCTGTTCTCCTCGATGCGCGGCGCCCAGACGGCCGCCGAGGCGCTGCGGGAGCGGCTGGACAACCGGATCCTGCTCCAGGGGGAGGACACCCTGGGCGAGTTGATCCGGGAGTTCGCCTCGGACGCGTCCACCTGCCTGTTCGGCACGCTCTCGCTCTGGCAGGGCGTGGACGTGCCCGGCTCGGCCTGCCAGCTGGTCGTGATGGACCGCATCCCGTTCCCCCGGCCGGACGACCCGCTGATGAGCGCCCGCCAGAAGGACGTCGAACAGCGTGGCGGGAACGGCTTCATGGCCGTCGCGGCGACGCACGCGGCGCTGCTGATGGCGCAGGGCGCCGGCCGACTGGTGCGCGCGGCCGAGGACCGGGGCGTGGTCGCGGTGCTCGACCCGCGGGTGGAGACCAAGCGGTACGGGAGCTTCTTCCGCTCCTCGATGCCGGAGTTCTGGTACACCACGGACCGCAACCAGGTGCGCCGCTCGCTGGCGGCGATCGACGCCTCGGCGCCGCCGGTCAAGCCGGTGGTGAAGCGGGGCTGAGCGGTGCGGTGATCCGGGGTTCCGTCCAGCCCGCCCCCGGGGCCGAGGCGGGGCCCGGAAGCCCCGGAGACGCCGGAGGGGCTCCCCGCGACCGCGCGGTGGAGCCCCTTCCCGCTGGGTGCGCGCGAGGCGTCAGAGGCGGCGCAGGACCGCGACCACCTTGCCCAGGATGGTGGCGTTGTCGCCGTTGATCGGCTCGTACGCCGGGTTGTGCGGCATCAGCCAGATCCGGCCGTCCTCGCGCTTGAGCCGCTTGACCGTGGCCTCGCCGTCGATCATCGCGGCCACGATGTCGCCGTTCTCGGCGACCGGCTGCCGGCGCACGGTGACCCAGTCGCCGTCGCAGATGGCCGCCTCGATCATCGAGTCGCCGCGCACGGTGAGCGCGAACAGCTCGCCCTCGCCGACCAGCTGGCGGGGCAGCGGGAAGACGTCCTCGACCGTCTGCTCGGCCAGGATCGGGCCGCCGGCGGCGATCCGGCCGACCAGCGGCACGTACGAGGTGGACGGCCGGCCGGCCGTCTCGGCGGTGTTCGGGCGGGCCACCTCGACGCCGCGGACCTCGTAGGCGCGCGGGCGGTGCGGGTCGCGGCGCAGGAAGCCCTTGCGCTCCAGGGCCATCAGCTGGTGGGCGACCGAGGAGGTGCTGGACAGGCCGACGGCCTGGCCGATCTCGCGCATGGACGGCGGGTAGCCGCGGCGCTGGACGGAGTCCCGGATGACCTCGATCACGCGGCGCTGGCGCTCGGTGAGACCGGCCTCGTCGGTGCGGATGCCGGGGGGGCGGCCGGGCAGCGCGCGGGTGGGCGCCTGGTGGGCGTCGTCGAGCGCGGGGGAGTGTTCGATCGGCTGGTCGGGAACGCGGCCCGTGCTGGAAAGGGCCGGGCCGGAGAGGCGCTGGTCTTCGCTACGGTCCATGCTGATGTCCACGCTCTGCTGATTCGTGGTGCGCTGCCCCACCTTGAACTGGGAGTGTTCCTGCACCGGGATGGTGTTGCTTTCGATGGTGTTCACGGCGGCCCCTCTCGACGGCTGTCCTCTCCCCTTTTCCAGCCCAACGCCCCTCCTATCGAAAGGTTGCGCCAAACACACGTTCGAGTGAATTATTCGAGAGTTGGCTGACTCGATCAAGGCTTTGCTGTACATCAAGGTTGTGCATCGAGTAAATGTTCGATCGGATCTCGACTTCGGCAGTCTAATCGGTGCCGACACGCCAGGGGTGGCGCTTCCCCCGGAGACCTACATCTAGTGGCTACAGTCCTCTCCGTGCCCAGTACTAGTGGTTGCGGCGCATGATCAGCTTGCCGAGGCCGGGGTCGCATCGCATAGACTCAACAGGTCCGCACGTCCTGCCAGGGAGGGATCCTCAGGTGCACTGCCCCTTCTGCCGGCACTCCGACAGCCGTGTTGTCGACAGCCGGACCAATGAGGACGGCAGCTCGATCCGCCGTCGTCGGCAGTGCCCGGACTGCGGCCGCCGCTTCACCACCGTGGAGACGGCCGCGCTGATGGTCATCAAGCGCAGCGGGGTCACCGAACCCTTCTCCCGGGAGAAGGTCATCACCGGCGTCCGCAAGGCCTGTCAGGGCCGCCCGGTCACCGAGGACGCCCTCGCCCAGCTCGGCCAGCGGGTCGAGGAGTGCGTGCGCGCCACCGGCAACGCCGAGCTGACCACCCACGACGTCGGGCTGGCCATACTCGGCCCGCTCAAGGAGCTCGACGTGGTCGCCTTCCTGCGCTTCGCCAGCGTGTACCAGGCGTACGACGGACTGGAAGACTTCGAGGCCGCCATCGCGGAACTCCGCGCCGAACGGCCCGTCCCCGAGGCGGACGGCACCTGCGTGCCCGTCGCCGCCGCCGCGCCCTAGGAGGCGCCGGCACCCGGCCCCCTGGCGGGCCTTGCTGCACCACGGGTCCCACGGGGCCCACGCATGCCCGAAAAAAGGGCACAGAACACAACAAACCGTGCGCAAGCAGGCGAGGTCTCCGCCTGCCCGCACACCGGAAGAACGAACCAGCGGTGCCCGGACTTTTCGGGGCACCTCGGGCGTTTGCCCAGGAGGAGGAAGAAGTGACAGACACCACGAGCGGTTCCGCACGCGGGTCGAAGTCCGACAAGACCACGGCCAAGGGCGGCGGCAAGGCGCCCAAGGGCGGTCTGCGGATCGGGCGCATCTACACCACTCCTGGCGTGCACCCGTACGACGAGGTGCGCTGGGAGCGCCGCGACGTCGTCATGACCAACTGGCGCGACGGGTCCATCAACTTCGAGCAGCGCGGCGTCGAGTTCCCCGACTTCTGGTCGGTCAACGCCGTCAACATCGTCACGTCCAAGTACTTCCGCGGCGCCGTCGGCACTCCCCAGCGCGAGTGGAGCCTCAAGCAGATCATCGACCGCGTGGTGCTCACCTACCGCGCCGCCGGCGAGAAGCACGGCTACTTCGCCACCAAGGACGACGCCGAGATCTTCGAGCACGAGCTGACGCACGCCCTCCTCCACCAGGTGTTCAGCTTCAACTCGCCGGTCTGGTTCAACGTCGGCACCAAGCAGCCCCAGCAGGTCAGCGCCTGCTTCATCCTGTCCGTCGACGACTCCATGGAGTCGATCCTCGACTGGTACAAGGAAGAGGGCATGATCTTCAAGGGCGGCTCCGGCGCCGGCCTCAACCTCTCCCGCATCCGCTCCTCGAAGGAACTGCTGTCCTCCGGCGGCAACGCCTCCGGCCCGGTCTCCTTCATGCGCGGCGCCGACGCCTCCGCCGGCACCATCAAGTCCGGCGGCGCCACCCGCCGCGCGGCGAAGATGGTCGTGCTCGACGTCGACCACCCCGACGTCGAGGCCTTCATCGAGACCAAGGTGAAGGAGGAGGAGAAGATCCGCGCCCTGCGCGACGCCGGCTTCGACATGGACCTCGGTGGCGACGACATCACCTCCGTCCAGTACCAGAACGCCAACAACTCCGTCCGCGTCTCCGACGAATTCATGACCGCCGTCGAGAACGGCACCGAATTCGGCCTGCGCGCCCGGATGACCGGCGAGGTCATTGAGACCGTCGACGCCAAGAAGCTGTTCCGCAAGATGGCCGAGGCCGCCTGGGCCTGCGCCGACCCCGGAATCCAGTACGACTCCACCATCAACCACTGGCACACCTGCCCGGAGTCCGGCCGCATCAACGCGTCCAACCCCTGCTCCGAGTACATGCACCTGGACAACTCCAGCTGCAACCTCGCCTCGCTGAACCTGATGAAGTTCCTGCGCGATGACGACTCCTTCGACGCGGAGACCTTCGCCAAGGTCGTCGAGCTGGTCATCACCGCGATGGACATCTCCATCTGCTTCGCCGACTTCCCCACCGAGAAGATCGGCGAGACCACCCGCGCCTACCGCCAGCTCGGCGTCGGTTACGCCAACCTCGGCGCCCTGCTGATGGCCACCGGCCACGCCTACGACAGCGAGGGCGGCCGCGCCCTGGCCGGCGCCATCACCTCGCTGATGACCGGCACCGCCTACCGCCGCGGCGCCGAACTCGCCGGCGTCGTCGGCCCGTACGACGGCTACGCCCGCAACGCCGCCCCGCACCAGCTGGTCATGAAGCAGCACGCGGACGCCTCGCTCGCCGCCGTCTCGCTCGACGACCTGGACGCCCCGGTCTGGGCCGTGGCCAACGACACCTGGCAGGACGTCCTGCGGATCGGCGCGCAGAACGGTTTCCGCAACGCCCAGGCCTCGGTGCTCGCCCCCACCGGCACCATCGGCCTGATGATGGACTGCGACACCACCGGCGTCGAGCCGGACCTGGCGCTCGTCAAGTTCAAGAAGCTCGTCGGCGGCGGCTCGATGCAGATCGTCAACGGCACCGTGCCGCGCGCCCTCAAGCGCCTCGGCTACCAGGACGAGCAGATCGAGGCGGTCGTCGCCCACATCGCCGAGCACGGCAACGTGGTGGACGCCCCGGGCCTCAAGGCCGAGCACTACGAGGTCTTCGACTGCGCGATGGGCGAGCGGGTCATCTCGGCCATGGGCCACGTCCGGATGATGGCCGCGATCCAGCCGTGGATCTCCGGCGCGATCTCCAAGACCGTGAACATGCCCGAGTCCGCCACCGTCGAGGAGATCGAGGAGATCTACTTCGAGGCGTGGAAGATGGGCGTCAAGGCGCTCGCCATCTACCGCGACAACTGCAAGGTCGGCCAGCCGCTCTCGGCGAAGAAGAAGGACTCCGAGCCCAAGCTCGAGGTGGCCGCCCCGGCCGCCGCGGTCGAGAAGGTCGTCGAGTACCGCCCGGTCCGCAAGCGCCTGCCCAAGGGCCGCCCGGGCATCACCACCTCCTTCACGGTCGGTGGCGCCGAGGGCTACATGACCGCCAACTCCTACCCGGACGACGGCCTCGGCGAGGTCTTCCTCAAGATGTCCAAGCAGGGCTCGACCCTCGCGGGCATGATGGACGCCTTCTCCATCGCCGTCTCGGTCGGCCTGCAGTACGGCGTGCCGCTGGAGACCTACGTCTCGAAGTTCACCAACATGCGCTTCGAGCCGGCCGGTCTGACCGACGACCCGGACGTGCGGATGGCGCAGTCGATCGTCGACTACATCTTCCGCCGCCTGGCGCTCGACTTCCTGCCGTTCGAGACCCGTTCGGCGCTCGGCATCCACTCCGTCGAGGAGCGCCAGCGCCACCTGGACACGGGCTCCTACGAGCCGCTGGAGGCCGAGGAGCTCGACACCGAGTCGCTCGCCCAGTCGGCGCCGGTGGTCGCCACCCCGGCCCCCGCCGTCGAGGCGCCCAAGGCCCCCAAGGCCTCCCCGGCGCAGGCCCACAACTCCACGGAGCTGATCGAGATCCAGCTCGGCCTCAACGCCGACGCCCCGCTCTGCTTCTCCTGCGGCACCAAGATGCGCCGCGCCGGCAGCTGCTACCTCTGCGAGGGCTGCGGCTCCACCAGCGGCTGCAGCTGACCGCCGGTACTGACCCCGCGCGGGTGAGCCACCGCTGAGGGGGGGGGGGGGGGGGGGGGGGGGGGGGGGTGTTTCTTTTTGTTTTTTTGTGGTTCTTGTTGCGGGCGGGGGGGGGGCAGGGGGGGGGGGGGGGGGGGGGGGGGGGGGGGGGGGGGGGGT
>NZ_JBWKEQ010000021.1:65473-102358 GCF_056435365.1 Kitasatospora sp. NPDC043949
AGCAAACACCACCCTCCTCCCCTTCTTCCCCTCCATGCCTCTTTTCCGTTTGCCCTCCTGTCCCCCCCCCCTGGGGGGGGGGCCCCGGGGGGGGGGGGGGGGCCCCTCCCCTCCCCCCCCCCCCCTCTTCTCGTTTGTCCGGGCACTTCGCGGACGCCGATGTCACGGATGGGGGCGGTGGGCGGTCGGTAGGGGTGACGGCGTTCGGCGGGAGGAGTGGTGTGGTGATGGGGACGGTGCTGGTGACCGGGGCGACGGGGGTTCTGGGACGGGAGGTGGTGCGGCTGCTGGTCGCGCGCGGGGTGGCGGTGCGGGGGTTGAGCCGGCGGGTGCGGAGCGGGGGCGCGGGGGTCGAGTGGGTGGTCGGGGACCTGGTGACCGGGGAGGGGGTCGCCGGGGCGGTGGCAGGGGTCGAGGTGGTGGTGGACTGCGCGACCACGGTGGGGCGGAAGGACGTGGCCGCGGTCCGGACGCTGGTGGCGGAGGCCGGGAGGGCGGGGGTGCGGCACCTGCTGTACGTGTCGATCGTCGGGGTCGACCGGGTGCCGATCCTGTACTACCGGGCGAAGCTCGCCTGTGAGCGGGTGGTGCGGGAGTCGGGGCTGGGGTGGACGGTGCTGCGGGCGACGCAGTTCCACGACCTGTTGCTGAGGATCTTCGACGTGTCGGCGCGGCTGCCGGTGTTCCCGGTGCCGGGCGGGGCGTGGGTCCAGCCGGTGGACGTGCGGGAGGTGGCCGTGCGGGTGGCGGAGCTGGTGCGGGAGGGGCCGGCCGGGTACGCGCCGGAGGTGGGCGGGCCGCGGGTGCGGCCGTACCGGGAGCTGGCCGAGGCCTACCTGCGGGCGTCGGGTCGGCGGCGGGTGCTGCTGCCGGTGCGGGTGCCGGGGGCCTCGGGGCGGGCGCTGCGGGCGGGCGGGAACCTCACCCCGGAGCGGAAGGTGGGCCGGGGGACCTTCGAGGAGGTGCTGGCGGAGCGGTTCGGCGACCACTGATGTCAACCAGGGTTGACATCGCCGCAACTGTCAACCACAGTTGACGCCATGAGTGAGAGCGGAGAACTCGCGGCCGCGGCGAGCAGCCGTGACCCCGCGGTCGGGCTCCGGGCGGTCCGCGCGCTGCGCGACCTGGCGGACCGCCTGGAAGGCCTGCAGGTGGGCAACGCCCGGTCGCGGGGCTGGTCCTGGCAGGACATCGCGGTTTGCCTCGGGGTCACCAGGCAGGCGGTGCACAAGAAGTACGCCCGGCGCGGGCCCGGCAAGGACCAGGACGGAGGCTGAACGATGTTCGAGCGTTTCACCGACCCGGCACGGCAGGTGGTGGCTGCGGCCCAGCAGGAGGCCGGGGAGCTGCGGCACGACCGCATCGGGACGGAGCACCTGCTGCTGGCGATCCTGGCCCGGCCGGACGACCCGGCCGCCGGCGTCCTGATCGGGCTGGGGCTGGACCACGGGGCCGCCCGGCGGGCAGTGGTCCGGCTGCTCGGGCCGGGGGACGACACGCAGGCGCTGGCCTCGATCGGAGTGGACCTGGACGCCGTTCGGGCCGCGGTCGAATCGGCCTTCGGTGAGGGCGCGCTGGACGCGCCGGCCGAGGAGGAGCCGAAGCGGCGGGGCTGGTTCAGGTTGGATTCGAGGGCGGGCCGGAGTCCGTTCAGTGCCCGGGCGAAGAAGGCGCTGGAGCTGTCGCTGCGCGAATCGCTGCGGCTCAAGTCCGGTCAGATCGCGGTCGGGCACCTGCTGCTGGGGGTCCTCCGGGAGGGGGACGGCTTCGGCGCCCGGGTGATCGTCGATCACGGACTGGATCCGCAGGCCGTCCGGCGGGCTGTCGAGGGGGTGCTGGCGTGAACCGGCGGGTTCGGCGGCGCGCGGGCCGGACGGCCGCCCGGCCGGGGGCGACCGGGCGCGCCTGAGCTACCCGTACGGCGAGCACGGCTGCCCCTTCCCGGCTCAGGAGGCCGCCGAGGTGATCGCCACTACGGCGATCGAGGTGCTGCCGGTCCGGCCGTACTGACAGTCGGTCAAGATGCTTGGCCCCGTCCGGGTTTCCGGGCGGGGCCGTCGTGCTGTCGAGCGGGGGCGGAGCTCTCGGTCGGGGTGTCGACGGATGAAGGTCGACGTGGACCTTGGCGGCGGCTGGCGGCTGCGTTAACGTCATCGGATCGGTTCGTCCGTCGCCCGCTCGCGATCTCTGCACGCCCGTCTCCGGTACAGCGCGATGTTGTTCAGCCCACCGTCGGCAGCACGCCCTGGCGAGGAGGACCGCATTGACCCTCAACCCGACCGCGCCGTCCAGGAGTTCCGGTCATCGCGGTTCCGGCCGCCGCTTGGCCGTCGTACCCGCCCTGCTCGCGGCGCTGGCCCTGACCGCGGCCTGTTCCAACAGCTCCGGCGGTTCGGGCGGCGGGGGTGACGCGGCGGTCCCGTCGCTGTCCGGCGACTGTGCCAAGTACCAGCCGTACGCCGGGCATTCGGGCACCACGGTGACGATGTTCGCCTCGATCCTCAGTCCGGAGTCGGACAACCTGGAGAAGTCCTGGGCCGAGTTCGCCAAGTGCACCGGCATCAAGATCAGTTACGAGGGCTCGAACGACTTCGAGTCCCAGCTGCCGGTCCGGGTGGCCGGCGGCAACGCCCCGGACTTCGCGATCATCCCGCAGCCGGGCCTGCTGGCGCAGATGGTGAAGAGCGGCAAGGTGGTCAAGCCGCCCGCCCAGACGGTCACCAACGAGGACCGGTGGAGTCCGATCTGGAAGACCTACGGCTCGGTCAACGGCACCTTCTACGCGGCGCCGATGAGCGCCAACATGAAGTCGCTGGTCTGGTACTCGCCGAAGGCCTTCAAGGCGGGCGGCTACGAGGTGCCGAAGACCTGGGCGGACCTGATGGCGCTCAGCGACCGGATCGCCAAGTCCGGTGGCGCCAAGCCCTGGTGCGGCGGCATCGCCTCGGGCACGGCCACCGGCTGGCCGGCCACCGACTGGCTGGAGGAGGTGGTGCTCGGCACGTACGGCGGTGACGTGTACGACCAGTGGGTCGGCCACCAGGTGAAGTTCTCCGACGAGAAGATCACCACGGCGATGAAGACCGTCGCCGGCTGGATGCAGAACCCGGCCTGGGTCAACGGCGGTTACGGCGACGTCAAGTCGATCGCCACCACCACCTTCCAGGACGCGGGCGCGCCGGTCCTCACCGGCAAGTGCGCCATGCTCCAGCAGGCGTCGTTCTACGAGGCGCAGTGGCCCAAGGGCACCAAGGTCGGCCCGGACGGCGACGTGTTCGCCTTCCACCTGCCCGCGGTGAACCCGGCGATCCCCAACCCGGTCGAGGGCGGCGGCGAGTTCCTGGCCGCCTTCTCCGGCCGGCCCGAGGTGCAGGCGGTGCAGAACTACCTGTCCAGCTCGGACTGGGCGAGCAGCCGGGTGAAGACCGCGACGGGCTGGGTCTCGGCCAACCAGGGCGTGGACAAGAGCCTGTACACCGACCCGATCGACCGGCTGTCGGCGGACGCGCTGACCGACCCGGCGGCGACCTTCCGCTTCGACGGCTCCGACCTGATGCCGGCCGCCATCGGTTCCGGGCAGGAGTGGAAGTCGCTGACCGCCTGGTTCGCCGAGGGGCAGTCGATCCAGAAGACCGCCGCCGACATCGACGCCGCCTGGCCGCAGTAGCCGCCCGCCCGTACGAGGCGCACGCCCCCAGTGGGCGCCTGGCCGTGGTGGGTACTCGGCCGCAGTGGGCGCCTGGCCGTGGTGGGCGCCGAGCCGGACTCGTGCCGGGCCCGGCCGGGCGCCGTTCAGGACCACCTGTCGAGGGCGGTGCGGGGCCACCCACCCGCACCGCCCGCCCCTTCCCACCAGAACAGGAGGGACGCACCGTCATGTCCGTACCTGGAACCCCTTCACCGGCCACCGCGCTCGCCACCGGCTCCTGGGGTGACGCGGCGGTCAAGTTCGGCAACAGCCTCGGCGCCGTCGCGGGCTTCCTCGGCATCCTGCTGCTGGTCTTCTTCGCCGCGGGCCGGGCCCGGGGCCGACTCTCCCGCCCGCTGTCGGTGGTGGTGTTCCTCGGCCCGGCCGCGGTGCTGCTGCTGGTGGGACTGGTCGTGCCGCTGATCCGCACGGTCTATCTGAGCCTGCAGAACGCCGACGGCAGCGGGTTCGTCGGCGGCGAGAACTTCGGCTGGGCGTTCACCACCGACTCGGTGCAGAAGGTGCTGGTCAACACGCTGCTCTGGCTGGTGGTCGCGCCGTTGGCGGCGACCGGCCTGGGCCTGGTGCTGGCGCTGCTGGTGGACCGGATGCGCGGCCAGGCGGTGTACAAGTCGCTGATCTTCATGCCGATGGCGATCTCGCTGGTCGGCGCCTCGATCATCTTCAAGTTCGTCTACGAGTCGCGCGGACCGGGCCAGTCGCAGATCGGCCTGCTGAGCCAACTCGCCATCGCGGTGGGCTGGGACGACCCGCCGAACTGGATGCTCTCGCAGCCGCTGAACACCTTCCTGCTGATGGCGGTGATGGTCTGGGTGCAGACGGGCTTCGCGCTGGTGGTGCTGTCGGCGGCGATCAAGGCGATCCCCGACGAGGTCACCGAGGCGGCCCGGCTGGACGGCGCGCAGGGGGTGCGGCTGTTCTGGTACGTCACGGTGCCGATGATCCGCACCACGGTGGTGGTGGTGCTGACCACCATCATGATCATCACGCTGAAGGCCTTCGACATCGTCCGCACCATGACCGGCGGCAACTTCGGTACCCAGGTGCTGGCCAACGAGATGTACTCGCAGTCCTTCGTGCAGTTCGACACCGGGCGGGGCAGTGCCCTCGCGGTGATCCTCTTCCTCGCCGTGCTGCCGTTGGTGGCCTACAACATCGTCCAGCTGCGGAAGGAACGTGGGGTCCGATGAGCGCACCGCACGACAGGCCGGCCCGCGCGATGAGCGCGCCGCACGGCAGCCCGGTCCGGAAGGCCTTCAGCAGCCCGCTGGCCTCGGTCTTCGTGATCGCGGTGACCGTCCTGTGGACGATCCCGACGGTGGGCCTGCTGGTGACCTCGCTGCGCCCCAAGCAGGACGTGACGGCGAACGGCTGGTGGAACGCCTTCCTCCACCCGGACCTGGGCCTGGGCAACTACCACACGGTGCTGTTCGAGGGCGGCTCCGGCGTCTCCACCGGGCTGATGCCGTTCCTGGTGAACTCGCTGGCGATCAGCGTCCCGGCCACCCTGTTCCCGCTGGTGCTGGCGGCGATGGCGGCGTACGGGCTGGCCTGGGTGCGGTTCCGGGGGAGCGACACGGTGTTCTTCGGGGTGTTCGCGCTCCAGGTGGTGCCGATCCAGATGGCGCTGATCCCGCTGCTGCGGCTCTTCTCCGGCGGCGCGCACCTGGGGTCGCTGACGTTGATCCCGGCGGTGGACCTGAAGGGCAGTTACGCGCCGGTGTGGCTGGCGCACACCATGTTCGCGCTGCCGCTGGCGGTGTTCCTGCTGCACAACTTCATCGCCCAGCTGCCGCGGGACCTGATGGAGGCGGCGGTGGTGGACGGGGCCTCGCACTTCAAGATCTTCCGTTCGATCGTGCTGCCGCTGTGCACCCCGGCGCTGGCCTCGTTCGCGATCTTCCAGTTCCTGTGGGTCTGGAACGACCTGCTGGTCGCGCTGACCTTCGCGGGCGGCACGCCGGAGGTGGCGCCGATGACGGTCCGGCTGGCGCAGCTGTCCGGGTCCTTCGGCGGGCGGTGGGAGCTGCTGACGGCCGGGGCGTTCCTGTCGATCATCGTCCCGCTGATCGTCTTCTTCAGCTTGCAGCGGTACTTCGTCCGGGGCTTGCTGGCGGGGTCGGTGAAGGGGTAGCGGAGGGGTGGTGGATGGGCCGCGGGAGGGCTGGGGGAGGCTGCGGGAGAGGCGCGGGAGGGCTGGGGGAGGGCCGCGGGGGCGGTGGCGGGAAGGCGGGCCGAGATTTCTGAACTTGTTCAGAACTAAGTTTTGAACCTGTTCAGAATGGTCTACAGTCGGCTGCAGCCGCGGCGCCGAGCGCGCCCGACGGCGGACTGCCCCAAGGGCGGCTTCCGCATGCCCGCCGACCACCGAGGGGGACTCATGTCCGGCCCGTCCACGCCCGCCCCGGCCGACCTGCGACCCGAGCCCGGACCCGCGACGCCGCCCGGCCCCCATTGGGGGTCCGGCGTGACCGTGCCGCCGCACCACGGGTGGCTGCGCCCGAGCGACCCCGAGCGCAGGGCGGCCGCCACGCCCCGGGTCCTCCTCCTGGCGCTGCTCACCGGCCTGCTGACGGCCTGGCTGCTGTTCGACGGGGTGGGCGTCAACCTGCTGATCTGCGCCGGGGCCACCGCTGCCGCGGCCGGTCTCGCCGCCCGGTCGGCGGGCCGCCGGATCCGGCCCTGGACGGTGGTGTGGAGCCTGCTCGCCGTCGCCCTGCTCGCCATCCCGGCGCTCTGGGAGGCGGGCTGGCCGGTGACGCTGTCCATCGGGTGCGCGCTCGGCCTGGCCTCGCTCGCGCTGCACGGCGGCCGCCGCTGGGCGGGCGTCCTGCTCCCCCTGCCCGCCGTCCTCTGGCAGCTGCCGCCCGGCGCGCTCTGGCTGAGGGACGGGCTGCGCGGCCGGAGCCTGCCCCACCGGGGCCGGATCGTCCCGGTGCTCAAGGCGCTCGCGGTCGCCGCCGTCCTGCTGACCGTCTTCGGCCTGCTGTTCGCCGGTGCGGACGCCGCCATGGCGGACCTGCTGGGCAGCCTCAGCCTCAGCCCCAGCCTCAACCTCGGCGGGCTCCCGCTGCGCGCGGTGCTGTTCGCACTGGGGGCGTTCACCGCCCTGGGCTTCGCCCACATCGCGGCCGGGCCCCGCCGCTGGGACCGTACGGTCGTCCGGCCGGGCCGGGCCCGCCGCCGGCTGGAGTGGGCGCTGCCGCTGGTCGCGCTCAACCTGATGTTCGGCGCCTTCGCGGTGATCCAGGCCCTGGTGGTGCTCGGTGGCGCCGACGCCGTCCTGTGCAACACCGGGATGAGCCGCTCCGAGTACGCCCGGCAGGGTTTCTGGCAGCTGGGCGTGATCACCGCGCTCACCCTGGTCGTGGTGGCGGTCGCCAAGCGCTGGGCCCCGCGCAGCACGCCCGCCGACCGCCGGGTGGCGCGGATCCTGCTCGGCGCGCTCTGCGTGCTCGCCCTGGTCGTGGTCGCCTCGGCGCTCGGCCGGATGTGGTTCTACGTCGACGCCTCCGGACTGACCAGGCTGCGGCTCTGGGTGCTGGTGGTCGAGGGCTGGCTCGGCGTCGTCCTGCTGCTGCTGATCACCGCCGGGCTGACCCGCTCGGCGGGCTGGCTGCCCCGCGTCGTCGTCCTCAGCGGCATGCTCGCGGCGGCGGTGTACGGGCTGATGGGCCCGGACGCGATCATCGCCGAGCAGAACGTCGCCCGCTTCGAGCGGACCTCCCGGATCGACCTGCGCAACGTCCGCGACCTCTCGCCGGACGCCGCCCCCGCCCTGGACCGGCTCCCCGCCGCCCAGCGGACCTGCGCGTTGCAGTTGATCCGCGCCGGGCTGGAGAACCACCCCGGACAGCCCTGGTACGCGACCAGCGCCTCCGCCGCCCGGGCCCGGGAGATCCTGGCGCAACGGCCGCTGGTGGACCAGCTGGAGGAGGGGCGCACCTCCTGCGAGCGGGCCGGGATGAGGTACCAGGACCTCTGGCCCTGACGCCTGCGCCTGTCTCGGGGGGCGTGCGTTTGGGGCGGGGCTGGTGTGCGGCCCGGAAACGCGGCCGGGAAACGCGGCCGGGCCGGCCGGGAGCGTGCTGCTCCCGGTCGGCCCGGTGTGGTGCGGTGCGCCCTGGTCGGGCTCAGTGCATCGCGACGCCGGAGGCCCCGCTCGGCAGGTCGCTGGCCTTGGCCTTGATCACGAAGACCGAGACCACCAGCGCCAGCCCGGCGAGTACGGCGCCCACGATGAAGCCGTGCGAAATCCCCTGGGTGAGGACCGAGTTGGCGGCGTCGGTGCCCTTCGGGAACTCGTGGTGCTGCTGGAGGTAGGCCAGCTGGTCCGGAGTGGCCGACTGGAGGAACTTCGGCTGCTGGAGCTTGCCCTCGGCGGTGGCGTAGTGCGCGAAGACCGTGGTCAGGATCGACAGGCCGAGCGAACCGCCGATCTGCTGCATGGAGTTCAGCAGGCCGGATGCGGCACCGGTCTCCTGGCCGGGGACGCCCGCGACCGCGAGCAGCATCACCGGGACGAAGATCAGGCCCATGCCGAAGCCGAAGATGACCGTGGGGCCGAGCACCCCGTCCAGGTAGCCGCTGTCCTTGCTCATCTGGGTCAGCCAGGTGAGGCCGACGGTGACCAGCAGGGCGCCGCCCGCCATGAACGGCTTCGGGCCGTACTTGGCCTGGAGGCTGGAGGCGAGCTGCGCGGCGATGATGATCGACACGCTGATCGGGAGGAAGGACACGCCGGCCTTCAGCGGGCTGTAGCCGAGCGGGCCCTGCACGAAGAGCGTGATGTAGAAGAAGATGCCGAACATGGCCGCGGCCAGGCAGAGCATCATCACCAGGCCGCCGGTGCGGTTGCGGTTGGCGAGCAGGTGCAGCGGGGTGATCGGCTGGTCGGTGCGGTTCTCGATCACGACGAACGCGGCGAGCAGCAGCACACCGCCCGCGAAGGAACCGAGCGTGATGCTGTCCGACCAGCCGTCCGAGGCGGCCCGGATGAACCCGTAGACCAGGCCGACCAGGCCGAGCGTCGAGGTGAGTGCGCCCGGCAGGTCGAAGCGGCCCGCGTGGCGCTCGGACTCGGCGATGTAGCGCGGTGCGGCGAGCGCGATCAGCGCCGCGATCGGCACGTTGACGAAGAAGACCCAGCGCCAGTCCAGGTACTCGGTGAGCAGACCGCCGGCCAGCAGGCCGATCGCGGCACCGGACCCGGCCACCGCCGAGAAGACGCCGAACGCCTTGTTGCGTTCCGGCCCTTCCTCGAAGTTGGTGGCGATCAGGGCGAATGCCGTCGGTGAGCAGATCGCGCCGCCGATGCCCTGGAGCGCGCGGGCGGCCAGCAGCATCCCGCCGTCCTGGGCGAAGCCGCCCAGCAGGGAGGCGAAGCCGAACAGCAGGGTCCCGAAGATGAACACCCGGCGGCGGCCGAGGATGTCGCCCGCGCGCCCGCCGAGCAGCAGCAGCCCGCCGAAGGTCAGCGTGTAGGCGTTGATGACCCACGACAGGTTGGTGGTCGAGAAGTTCAGTGCGTCCCTGATCTGCGGCAACGCGATGTTCACGATGGTGGCGTCGAGCACCACCATCAACTGCGTGGCCGCGATGACGGTCAGGGTGATGCCCTTGCCCCGGCCCTGACTGCTCTGTGGTGGTGAGTTCTTGCTGATCGTGTCGGAGATAGCCACGATTGTGCCCCCTGCTGGCTATGTGCCTGGCTGCGTGCTTCGTACGCTGCGGACCGACTGGTCCGGCGTGAGCCCACGGTCTGGCGCGGGCTAGGAAGGAACGGGATCGTTCACTAATGTGGACGATATCCTGGGCCTGATTGTGAACGCAAGCGTTCCCTAAGGATGGTGGCGATGGATCGGTTGGTGCGGCGCCTGACGGCGGACCGGGCGACCGGTCGGGCGGGCGCCCGACCGCTTGAGGCGGCGGACGCGTCCCCGTCACCCGCGGCGGGACCGGGGACGACGCCCGAGCCGGCGGCTCACTGCCCGATGCGGGTCGCCCGCGAGGCCCTCACACGGCCGGTGCGGCGCCGGGGGAAGGAGTTGGAGAACGCGATCTTCGAGGCCACGATCGACCAGCTCACCTCCGGCGGATACGCGCGGCTGACGATGGAAGGCGTCGCCGGCGCGGCGCGGACCGGGAAGGCCGCGCTCTACCGGCGCTGGGCGTCCAAGGACGAACTGGTCATCGACGCCCTGGACGCCACTCTCCCACGCCCCTACGACACCCCCGACCTCGGGTCCGCGGATCTCGAATTGCGGCAGCTCATCGAGGTGTTCATGGGCGCGATGAACTCCCCTACGGGCGCCGCGATCCAGACGCTGATGGGCGAGATCGACCATGAACGGGCCGAGGTGTTCAGGGACTTCATCGGCCAGCGGGTGATCGAGCCGACCAAGGAGACCATCCTGGCGATCCTGCGCCGCGGCGCCGCCCGCGGCGACGTCCGGCCCGGCGCGGCCACCGCGCTGGTCGCGGACGTCGTCCCGGCGATGCTGCTCTACCAGGTGAAGATCTGCGGCCGGGAGAACACGGGGCCGGACTTCGGGGCCCGGCTGCTGGACGAGGTGCTGTACCCGCTGATCCGCGCCTGAGTGCGGCCGCTGCTGCGGCTCCGCGGGCGGGGCTGCCGGCGGCCGGCCCGGGCGGCTGAGCGGCGGGGCTTAGGCTGGATGCTGCCCAGCTGAACGGGCTGCCCCTCCGCCGAACGGAACTCGCGATGCCCATCGTCCCGCCGACGCACTCCGTCGAGCGCTCGCTCCGCCGGGCCGGCGCCAAGATCGTCGTCGGCCTGGACGAGGTCGGGCGCGGCGCCTGGGCCGGCCCGGTCACCGTGGGCGCGGCCGTCACCGGCTTGCGCAAGGCCCCGGAGGGGCTGACCGACTCCAAGCTGCTCACCGAACTGCGCCGCCGCGCGCTCGCCCCGGTCCTCGCCGACTGGGTCACCGCCTACGCGCTCGGCCATGCCTCGCCGCAGGAGTGCGACGAACTCGGCATGACGGCGGCGCTGCGGCTGGCCGCCGTCCGCGCGCTGGAGGCGCTGCCGGTCGAGCCCGACGCGGTGATCCTGGACGGCAAGCACGACTACCTGGGCGGCCCCTGGCGGGTGCGTACGGTGATCAAGGGTGACCAGTCCTGCATCTGCGTCTCCGCCGCCTCGGTGCTCGCCAAGGTCCACCGCGACGGGCTGATGGCCGAACTCGGCGAGGAATGCCCGGAATACGGCTTCGCGGACAACGCCGGCTACCCGTCCCCGGTGCACCGCGCCGCGCTGGAGGAGTTCGGTCCCACCGGGCATCACCGGCTCTCCTGGGCATACCTGGACGCGCTGCCGAAGTGGCGGCACCTGAAGCGCGTCCGGGACGTCGCGGGTGCGGTCGAAGGCTCCGCCGACGAACAGTTGACGCTCGGTTTCTGACGGTCCGTCTGGAATTGCCTGGGTGGGGCGGTGGGTGTGCGGTGCCCAATGGGTGGGGTGCGCGTGCGTGTTCGAGCGGCATTTGATAGATATCCGGGTATGCCTGTCTTCCCCGAGGAGTCGGAGATTCACGAGAGCCTCCCGGGCCCCGGCGTTCCCTTCCCCCGCGAGTCGGACGCACAAGCCCTCCGCGCGCCTGCCAACGGCGGCGCTTCTTCCACCGCACCCACCACCGTCGCCGCCGTTCCGGTGCCCGGCCCCCGTCCGGCACCGCCGCGCCCGGCACCCCCGCGCGCCGACCGTTCCGGTTCGCCACGACTGATCCCCAAGCCCTCGCCGGCGCAGCGCCGTTCGGGCGGCGCCGAACCGCAGGTCGAGATCCAGCGCGTCGCCGCCACCCCGGCGCGGGCGCTGGAACGCGCGGACGCCGCGGTCGACCGACTGCTGGACGCCGGCCGCGACCCGGGCGACATCCTGGTGCTGACGGTCGGCGAGGCGCACCCGTGGCAGCAGCACGAACTCTCCTTCGGTGAGGAGCGCTACTGGGCGCAGCTCGCCGAGGGCGGCGACGTGTTCTACGCGGACGTCGCGCTGACCCGCCCGGTGCACCGGGAGGTGGTCGTCCTGGTGGTCAACGGCGGGACGGCCGTCCGGGCCGCCGAGGCCCACGCCAAGGCGCTCGGCCACACGACCGCGCTGCTCGTGGTCTGCGGTGACGCCGGCCCGGTCGCCACCGGGGCGGCCGGAACCGCGCCCGGCCGTTCGATCGGCGCCTGACCACGACGGAGCCACCCCGGGCCCGGCGCCGTACGGTGCCGGGCCCGGGTCCGTCGTGCCCCGGTGGCGGCGAGGGCGTACGGTCCGGGGCGCGGGCCGACCCGTGGCTGGTCTCGCGCCCGTGCCTGGTCTCGCGCCCGTGCCTGGTCCTGGTGTCGGCTGTCGGGCCTTGGGGTCGGCTCCGGCCGTGGCATCGTCTGCGATCGTGGCGTCGCCCGTGGCCGCGGCCCGTGGGTGTCGGCGGGACCAGTGGGGTCAGCAGGTGCCGGTGCGCCGGGCCGGCTGGACGGCGGCGACCCGCGCCGGGGGCCACGGGTGCTCGGACTGCCGGGCGTGCTGGGCCCGTTCGGCCGCCTGGTGCCGGGCGCGCTGGCCGCGCGGGGCGTCCAGCGCCGAGCGCGGCGGCAGTTCCGTGACGGTGTGCACCACCCCGTCCGCCCACGAGCCCGCGTGCGGATCGCGTCCGCTCCGGCCGTCCCCGAGGACGTGCCAGCCCGCCGGGGTGAGCCCGATGTACGAGCCGCAGCGCAGGCCGTGCAGGACGGCCGCGTCCCGCAGCGCCCACATCCAGGCGCCGTCCTGTTCGGTCCAGCCGGGTGCGCCCTCGCGGCAGCGCAACAGCACGGCCGTGCGGGTCGGTTCGGCCAGCCGCAGGTCGTGCGGGGTGATCTGGCGCAGGTGCGTGAGCACGGCGTTGCGGTGCTGCCAGCCGTCGGTGTCGTGTGGCCAGGGCGTGAACGAGGCCGAGGCGGACACGTGGTGCAGCGCATTGAGGACGGCGATCACGACCGTGCCCGGCTGGGGCAGGTGGCGCTGGTGCAGTTCCACGACGAACTCGCGCGGGTCGCGCAGCAACGGGATCCCCGAGGCGGTCCAGGTCTCCAGGTCCAGCAGCCGTCTGGGCGCCGAACTCCGGGCGAGGGGATGCTGACCTCGGCCGATACCGTTGATCACGATCCTCCTTCCTGACCCACTGGCACGCGGGTACGTGGGTACGCCGAAGGCCGGGTCCAGCGGACAGGGTTTCGGGTACGCGCCAATTCTCGCGGTATCCGGGGTGGAGCGGCAACGATGAAACGATGAACGCCACCCGAAAGCCCACGTTCCGCCGGATATGTTCCACCGTGTTCCGAGCGTCGTTCGGGCGGCGTTGGACCTTGATCCAGACCGTGTGCGGGGTCCGGTGAACCGCTGTCGGCACGGTGACCACTCCTTTCCCCGCTCCGGCGTCCCGCGTGTTCGCGAGTGGGCTGCCTTCTCCCTTCGTTAGGCCATTCGAGTGATGGGTGGAGTGGCGGCCCGCTGCCGCCCGGTCACCCCTGCACGGCCAGCACCAGGGGCAACACCGCGCTCGCCCCGGCACGGCGCAGCAGCCTGGCGGCCACGGTGACCGTCCAGCCCGAGTCGACGAGGTCGTCCACCAGCAGTACCGGCCCGCCGGCCTCGGCCACCGCCTGCGCCACCTCCGGCGGCAGCGTCAGCGCGCCGGCCAGCGAGTGCAGTCGCTGGGCGCTGTTGCTGCGCGCGCCGTGCGGGGGCCGACCGTCGGCGTACTCGATCCGGCCGAGCAGCGGCAGCCGGCCGATCTCGGCGATCCGCGCACCGAGACTGCCCACCAACTGGGGGCGGGTCGAGGAGGCCATGACCACCACGCCGACCGGCCGCTCCAGCCGGGCGCCGTCCGCCGTCGCGGGCCCGGCCCAGCCGCCGGGGCCGCGGGCCCAGTCGGCGAGCACCGCGACCAGGGCGTCCACGGCCTCTCCGGGGACCGGTACGTCCGGGGCCTGGTCGGCCAGCAGGGTGCGCAGCCGGTTGCCCCAGCCGATGTCGGACAGCCGGCCGAGCGCCCGCCCGTTCTCGGCCTGCTCGCCCGCCGGGATCCGGCCCTTGAGGGGCACGCCGAGGGAGTCCATCCCGGTGGGCCAGAGCCGGCGCGGCTCGAAGCTGATGCCCGGGCGGCCGAGGGCGGCCCGGGCCGCGTCCAGCGCCTCGGCGGAGACCTCGGCGGTGTGCAGCGGCCCCGCGCAGTTGTCGCACCGGCCGCACGGACGGGCCTGCTCGTCGTCCAGCTGGCGGCGCAGGAACTCCATCCGGCAGCCGGTGGTCGCCGCGTACTCGCGCATCGCCCGCTGTTCGGCCTCGCGGGAGGCCGCGACCTTGGCGTACCGGGCGGTGTCGTACGCCCAGCTCTGCCCGGTGGCCGTCCAGCCGCCCTTGACCCGGCGGACGGCGCCGTCCACGTCGAGCACCTTGAGCATGGTCTCCAGCCGGGTGCGGCGCAGGTCCACCCGGGGCTCCAGCGCGGCGGTGGACAGCGGGCGGCCGGCCTCGGCCAGCGCGTCGATGGTGCGGCGCACCTGTTCCTCCGGCGGGAAGGCCAGCGAGGCGAAGTAGCGCCAGATCGCCTCGTCCTCGCGCCCGGGCAGCAGCAGCACCTCGGCCCGGTCGACGCCGCGCCCGGCCCGGCCGACCTGCTGGTAGTAGGCGATCGGCGAGCTGGGCGAGCCCAGGTGCACCACGAAGCCCAGGTCGGGCTTGTCGAAGCCCATGCCCAGCGCGGAGGTGGCGACCAGCGCCTTGACCCGGTTGGCCAGCAGGTCGGCCTCGGCGGTGCGGCGCTCGGCGTCCTCGGTGCGGCCGGAGTAGGAGGCCACCGGGAAGCCCCGCTCGCGGAGGAAGGCCGTCACCTCCTCGGTGGCGGCCACCGTCAGGGTGTAGACGATGCCCGAGCCCGGCAGCCGGTCGAGGTGGTCGGCGAGCCAGGCCAGCCGGTGCGCCGGGTCGGGCAGGGGCAGCACGCCCAGGGTGAGGCTCTCCCGGTCGAGGGGTCCGCGCAGCACCAGGGCGTGCTCGTCGGTGCTGCCGGTGCCGAGCTGCTCGGCGACGTCCGCGGTGACCCGGGCGTTGGCGGTGGCGGTGGTGGCCAGCACCGGGACGCCGGGCGGGAGCTCGGCGAGCATCGTGCGCAGCCGGCGGTAGTCGGGGCGGAAGTCGTGGCCCCAGTCCGAGATGCAGTGGGCCTCGTCGACCACGAGCAGGCCGGTGGAGGCGGCGAGCTTGGGCAGCACCTGGTCGCGGAAGTCGGGGTTGTTCAGCCGCTCGGGGCTGACCAGCAGGACGTCGACCTTCCCGGCGGAGACCTCGGCCTGGATCTCGTCCCACTCGTCGGTGTTGGCCGAGTTGATGGTCCGGGCGTGGATGCCGGCCCGGGCCGCCGACTCGACCTGGTTGCGCATCAGGGCGAGCAGCGGGGAGACGATCACCGTCGGCCCGGCGCCCCGGGCCCGGAGCAGGGCGGTGGAGATGAAGTAGACCGCGGACTTCCCCCAGCCGGTGCGCTGCACGACCAGGGCGCGGCGGTGGTCGACCACGAGGGCCTCGATGGCCGTCCACTGGTCCTCGCGCAGGGCGGCACCGGGCCCGGCGAGCTCGCGCAGGACGGCCTCGGCCCGCGCCCGGACCTCGGCGCGGTCGGCGGTGGCGGTGGTGTGGTTCTCGGACTGCTGCATGGCGTCCATGTAACCCCGAGCCGCTGACATGGGGCGAATGCCGGGGCTGCGGAGAGGTGGAGGCCGGATGTATTTCATCAGCTCCTCAGCTGAACGGCCGCCGACTAATCACCCGGGGGAGTGGGCGCGGTGTGCTCCGAATGAGGGAAGCGGAAAACGAGGGCGGGGTTATCCACAGGAAAAGAGAAAAATCCGGTGCGTCTCTCGGATCGCGTCACGCTTCCGGTCATGAACGCCGCGAACAACCGGAGCGTCATGAACAACGGGAGCGTCATGAACAACGAGCGCGTCACCCTGACCCTCGGCCCGTCCTCCGGCCACCGGCCGGTCACCATGCGCGGCCCGGCCGACATGGCCGAGCTGCTGCCCTACCTCCTGGGGTTCTACCCCGACGACAGCATCGTCGCGGTCGGCCTCCAGGGCCCCGACCTGCACCAGGGCGGAGTGATCCGGGCGGACGTCCCGGAGTCGCCCGAGCAGTGGCCGGCTGCGGCGGAGGAGACGGCCGCCCTGCTGGTCGCCCTCTCCGAGAGGCACGGCGAGCGGCCGGTCCAAGTGCTCCTCTACCTCTGCCAGGATCGGACCACGGCGCACGCCCCTCCGGTGGTGGACGGCCTGCGGCCGCTGGCGGGCGACCTCCGCGCGGCCTTCGGGCGCAGGGGGGTGGCCGTCAAAGAGTCGCTCTGCGTCTCGGACGGCCGCTGGTGGTCCTTCCTCTGTCGCCGCGCCGGGTGCTGCGATCCGGCGGGCAACCCGATCCGCCGTGCCCCCGGCCCGGGCCCGGCGGCCGCCGCCGCGGCGTTCGCCGGCCTCGCGCCGCGTGGCAGCCGGAAGGCGATCATCGGCGGGCTGGCCCCGATCGGCCCGCCGGGGGCGGACGCCCAGCGCGCGGCGCTCGCCCGGGCCGAGGCCGCTGAGGCCGCCAACGGTGCTGACGGCGCTGGGGGCTCCGGGGGTGCGTCCGTCCAGGAGCAGGGCGCCGACCTGCTCGACCAGGCCTTCGCCGAGTTCGCGGCCGGGGCCCGGGAGCTCGACGAGGAGCGGGCGGCCCGGCTGCTGGTCGCCCTGCGGGACCGCCTCACCCGGGATCGCGGAGTCGAGTACGCCCGGCCCGCCGAGCTCGCGCCCGCCGAGCGGCTCTGGCGCTTCCTCGCCCGGCGCGCCGTGCCGCCCTACGAGGGCTGTGCGGTGGCCCCGCTCACGCTGCTGGCCTGGGCCTCCTGGGTGGCGGGGGACACCGCGACGGCCCGCGTCGTGCTGGGCCACGTCCTCCGGCTCGACCCGTCCTACCTGCTGGCCGAGCTGCTGTACGAGTCGTTGAACGACGGCATGACACCCGACGCGCTGCTCGCGGCGGTCGAGGCGCAGCGTCGGCGGCGCGAGGCGGGTGGGCCCGTGCCGGCGCCCGGCGGCGAACCGGGGCCGGCGCCCACCGAGGGCCCGGGTGGTAACCAGGCCGGCCGCGGTGGGCCGTCGGGGCTGCCCGGGCCGGCGGGGGCCTCACGCCGCCGCCGGCCTGCCCGCCGGAAGGCCTCGAAGGCGGCTCAGGCCACAGCGGCGGCGGCCGAGCACGGCCCCGTCGGCCCGGCCGGCCCCGCCGAGCCGGCTCCGCGTCCGGACGGTCCGGGCCCGCTCGCCCTGCTACCGGTGCCCGGGTGCGCTCCGGTGCCCCGGCAGCGGTCCGCCCGGGGTCTGCGGCTCGGCCGGACAGTGGTGTCCCGGGCCGCCGCCGCACCGTCGGCCGCCGGGCGCCACCGGTGCCGGGGCGTCCGTCGGGCGGCGAGGGGAGCCCACCATGCGCGCTGACCTCGCCGGGCGTCCGTCAGGGGCCGTCCGGAGCCTCGCCGCCCGGCCCGGGCGGGCTTCGCTAGGCCTCGCCGTGCGCCAGCTTGATCAGGCGGTCGAGCACCTTGCCGCCGCTCGCCCGAAGGCCGTCGTGCTCCCACTCGTTGGTGATCCAGGTCCGCAGACCGCGCACCGCGCGGGCGGTCGCCAGCGAGTCGGCGGTGTTCACGTACATGTCGTCGTGGTAGACCGCCGCCACGACAGGGACGGTGTTGGCGGCCAGCCGCGCCGGGTCGTACAGGTCGGGCCAGTCGGTGCGGGCGGCCAGCAGGTCCGCGGTCTCCTTCAGCGGGCGCAGCGCCGGGTCGGTGTCGAACATCCAGGGGTAGATCATCTCCCCGGTGAACAGCACCGGTGCGCCGGAGTCCAGCGCCGCCCGGGCGTCGAACTGCGGGAACTCCTTGCGGACCCGATCGGCAGACCAGGCGGTGCCGCCCTGGTCCACCGAGCGCTGGCCGTAGATCGACTCGTGCAGCACGGCGTACAGCGGGCCCTCCGCGAAGGAGAGCTTGGCCTGGACACCGGCCAGGAAGGTGTCGGACAGCTCGGGGCCGGTCGCGCCGTCCACCCAGGCCTCCTCCAGCAGGTAGTGCAGGGTGCCGGAGCCGCTGCCGCCGCCGAGCATCAGCCCGAGGGCCTGGAACGCCTCGACGGTCAGCAGTCCGCCGTCGGGCAGCGTCGCGGGGGCGGCGGCGAGGTGCGCGGCGATCCGCCGTACCGCCTCGACGTCCTGCGGGAACCTGGCGTAGTGGTCCTCGTTCTTGTGGACCACCCGCGGGTAGGCGGCACGGTAGACGTCGTCCGCCGAACTGCCGAGGCCGGACAGACCGCCGGTGATGAAGGCCTCGGTCAGGCCCTCGGGGGCGAAGGAGAGGTAGGTGAGGGTGCAGAAGCCGCCGAAGCTCTGGCCGAGCACGCTCCAGCGCCGGTCCGCGCCGAGCAGCTGGTGGCGGATCAGCTCGGCGTCCCGCACGATCGAGTCCGCGCGGAAGTGCGCCAGGTAGTCCGCCTGCTCCTGGGCACCGCCGCGCCGGGCGAGGGTCTGCCGGGTCGCGGGCGTGGAGCGACCGGTGCCGCGCTGGTCGAGCAGGAGCACCCGGTAGTCGTCGAGGGCGCGTTCCAGCCAGGCGTCGCGGCCGAGCGGGCGGGCGGCCTTGCCGCCGGGCCCGCCCTGGAGGAAGACCAGCCAGGGCAGGTCGGCCTGCTCGCGGCCGGCGGCCACCACCTCGCGGGCGTACACCTCGATCTGCTCGCCCTGCGGGTCGGCGTGGTCGAGGGGGGCCTGGAAGACGTGGTCGGTCGTAGCAATCCCGGGCAGACGGCTGACGGTGGACATGCAACTCCTCGGTCTCTGCTGGTCACAGCGGTCAGGTCGCGGCTCACGGGGTCACCGGGTGCGGGCGCCGCGACCCCCGCACCGTATCCTGACCGCGGTCGGGCACCGGTTCGACGGTCACCGCCCACTCGGCCAGGCATACGATGCCGGGCCGGGGCGGGTTGCACGGCAGGCCGCGGGCCGGGACGCAGCCGCCGCCACCCGGTGGCGAGACCGCGCCGCCCTGGTGGCAGCCCGGTGACGGCCCGACCGTGACGGCTCGACGGCTGCGGCACGACCGCCCGGCGGGCCGGGCTCGACGGGCCGCACCCGTCGCCGGGCGTGACCTGGAGGCGGTGCGCGGCGTTCACCCCGGGGGCCCGGCGACCGTCCGACGGCCGTCCGGCGGCAGGTTCCGGGCGGACCGCCCGCCGAGCGGGGCGGCCACGGCGCCGGGGCACCGGAGCGTGCGGGGCCCGCTCGGGTCACCTGGCTCGGCCGCCGCGGCCCACGGGTCGGGCGCCACCGGCGGTCCGGGTCACCGGACCTGACGACGCGCCGGGCACCGAGGCGGGCCCGACGCGAAGGTGCGGCGCGCCGGTACCGGCCCGGTACCGCGCACCGCATGGCACGGCCCGGCACCGGGTACGGCCAGACACGGCACACCCGCCGACGGGGCACCCCGCCGGCCCGGCACCATCAGCACGCGATCGAGCGTGCTCGCGGCCCACCGGCCTGACCAGGCCACCGGACCGCCGAGGGGAGGAGAGTCCGGTGACCGCCATGAGGCCACCACAGGCCATGCCGGCCGAGAGCGTGGTCGGCGCGCCGAGACCGGTCGGCCGTCCCGACCAGGTCCAGACGGCCGGACCGGCGGGGGCACCCGTCGGCCCGAGTCGGCTCACGGCCCCGCCAAGGCCGCAGCCCCCCGCCGTCCACCACGCGGTGCTCTGCGTCAACGCCCCCGCGATGGCCGCCTCCGGACCGGACGGCCAGCTGCGCGGCCACGGCCTGCACGGCTTCTACCGCAACGGCGTCCGGGTGCTCGCCCGGATGGAGCTGCGTCTGGGCGGCATGGAGCCGCTGCCGCTCCAGGGCGCCCTGACCAGCACCGCGCAGGCCCGCTTCCTCGGCGCCGTCCGGCTCCCCGGCGACCTCGACCCGGACCCGGCGCTCACCGTCGAGCGGCTGCGTCACGCGGACGGAGTGGAGACCGTCATCGTGCGCAACACCGGCGGCCGGCCCGCCCGGCTGCCGATGGAGATCGCCCTCGGCACCGACCTCGGCCCGGTCGCCGAGATCGCCGCCGGGCACCGCCCGGCCGACCTGCCGGGCCAGGTGCAGTCCGCCGGGCTGCGCTGGGCCGGCCCGGCCCACAGCGCGGTGGTCAGCGCCAAGCCCTCCCCGCACGCGGTGCTGGCCGGGGCCGGGGTGCTCCGGTGGGACTTGGAGGTGCAACCCGGCGCCCGCTGGTCGGTCGAGCTGCGCGCCGAACTGGAGAGCACCGCCCCCGGCCCGCGGCCGCCCGGCGGGCGGGGCACGGGCGTGCCGCTGCCCTGGGCCCAACCGGAGGTCCGCAGCGACGACGCCCGGGCCGCCCTGCTGGTCACCCGCTCCCTGGACGCCCTCGGCGGGCTGCTGTTCGCCGACCCGGACCGCCCGACCGACCTCTACCCGGCTTCCGGCGCGCCCTGGCGCTTCGGCCTCGCCCCGGCCGACGCGCTCTGGGCCGCCCGGCTCACCCTGCCGCTCGGCACCCGGCTCGCCGCCGGCACCCTCCGGGCGCTGGCCCGCCGTCAGCAGCCCGCCGCCGCCCCGGGCCGCACCGAAGGCCTGCTGCCCGGCGCCCTCCGGCACGGCGGCCCCGAGCTGCCGCCCACCTGCACCGCCACCGAGGCCACCCTGCTGTTCGTCACCGTGCTGGCCGAGGCCTGGCGCTGGGGCCTGCCCCGTGCGGAGACCGCCGACCTGCTCCCGGCCGCGGAGCGGGCCCTGGCCGCCCTCCGCGAGGGCCTGGTCGACGGCTTCGTCACCGACCTCAGCCGCCCGGCGGAGGACCGCGCCGCCCACCCGGTGGCTGCCCGGGCCGAGGTCCAGGCGCAGGCCCACCGCGCCGCCCTGCACGGCGCCGAACTGCTGGAGGCCTTCGGCCGCCCCGGCGCCGAGGAGTGGCGCGGCTGGGCCGCCGAACTGCGCGGGTGCTTCCGCGAGCGGTTCTGGATCGACGACCTCTCCGGCGGACGCCCCGCCGCCGCGCTGGCGCCGGGCGGCCAGCCGCTGCCGGCCGTCGCCTCCTGCCTGGTGCACCTGCTGGACACCGGGCTCGCCGCCGACGGCGGCCGGCACGAGAGCCTGCTGGACCGGGAACAGACCCGACTGCTGGCCCAGCGCCTGGCCGCGCCGGAGCTGGACAGCGGCTGGGGCCTGCGCACGCTCAGCGCCAAGTCCCCCCGCTTCAACCCGTTGGGCCACCGCGGCGGCGCGGTGCGGGTCCACGAGACCGCGCTGGCGATCGCCGGGCTGGCCGAAGCCGGCCATGAGAACGAGGCCGGCGCCCTGCTGGAGGGCCTGCTCGCCGCGGCCGCCCACTACGAGGGGCGGCTGCCCGAGATGTACGCGGGGGAGCAGCGGATCCCCGGCTGCCCGCCGGTGCCGCACCCGGCCGCCTGCCGCCCGGCAGCGGTCTCGGCGGCCGGCGCCGCGCACGCGGTGTTCGCGCTCGCCGGGGTCCGCCCCGACGTGCCGGGCGGCCGGGTCCTGGTCCGCCCGGCCAGCACCGCTCCGCTCGGCGAGCTGGAGCTGACCGGCCTGCGGGTCGCCGGCGAGCCCTTCTCGGTCCGGGTGAGCCGGATCGGCGTGGCGATGGTCGAGGAGGCCTCCGCGGAGCTGCAACTGGGCGCCCGCTGACACCCCTGCCCGGGCCCGCCCGGCTCCGGCGACACCTCAGGAGGGCCGGGCGCGGTCCGTGTACAGGCCTGTGCTTATCGTCAGAGAGACGACTATGATCGTCGCCATGTCGCGCTACGATCCGTCGGCCTTCCCCCCGTTCGCTGTCACGGTTGACCTGGTGGTGCTGACGGTGCGCGACCACGCGCTCTGCGCCCTGCTGGTCAGACGCGGCGAGCCGCCGTTCCAGGGGTACTGGGCACTGCCCGGCGGCTTCGTCCGCCCGGACGAGGGCCTGGCCGAGGCCGCCTCCCGGGAGCTGGCCGAGGAGACCGGCCTGCGCGCACACTCCGCCCCCGGCCACGAGGCGGTCGGCCCCGGCGCGGCCGGTGCCCACCTGGAGCAGCTCGCCACCTACGGCCACCCGCAGCGCGACCCCCGGATGCGGGTGGTCAGCGTCGCCTACCTGGTCCTCGCCCCCGACCTGCCGACCCCCCGGGCCGGCGGCGACGCCAGCAGTGCCCGCTGGGCCCCGGTCGGCGAACTGCTCGGCCGGAGCCCGGTCGACGGCGTCCCGCTCGCCTTCGACCACGGGCTGATCCTCGCCGACGGCGTGGAACGCGCCCGCTCCAAGATCGAATACTCCTCCCTCGCCACCGCCTTCTGCCCCACCGAGTTCACCGTCGGCGAGCTGCGCCGGGTCTACGAGGCGGTCTGGGGCGTGGTCCTGGACCCGCGGAACTTCCACCGCAAGGTCACCGGCACCCCCGGCTTCCTGCTGCCCTCCGGTGGCACGACGACCCGTCAGGGCGGCCGCCCCGCCCAGCTGTTCACCGCGGGCGGCGCGACCGTCCTCAACCCGCCCATGCTGCGCCCGGAGTCCTGACCCGGCCCGGGCCCGCCGCCGACTCCCCCCGACCCGGGAATCGCAGGATCGGATTGTCCCCTGATCGGGTGAGGTGGGTGGCCGACGGGCCCGCGCCGCTCCCGTAATGCCCGGAATCTCCGCCACCGGCCCCTAATGTGCTGGCGCGGGGCCGTGCTGGCACGCGCCAACACACCAGGGGGCGCCCCGCGTCGGGCAGGTCGGCCGAGGGCATGGGAGCAGGCAGCGATGATCCAGATCACCGGACTGACCAAGGTCTACCGCAAGGGCGCGCCGCCCGCGGTGCTCGATCTGACCTTCGACGCCCGGCCCGGCATGGTGACCGCGCTGCTCGGCGCCGAGGGCGCGGGCAAGTCCACCGCGCTGCGGCTGATGCTCGAACTCGAACGCGGCCAGGGCATCACGCTCTTCGACGGTCGCACCTACCGCCGGCTGCGCCGCCCCGAGCGCGAGGTCGGCGTGCTGCTGCCCGGCCCCGGGCCGGGCGCGGCCGCCGTGGCGGGCCACCCGGGCCGCAAGGCGCACGGCCACCTGCGGATGCTGGCCGCGGCGGTCGGCGCCCCCGCACGGCGGGCCGACGAACTGCTGGAGCAGACCCGGCTGGCCGCCGTCGCCGGGCAGCGGCTGCGCAGTTTCTCGCCCGGCATGCACCGCCGGCTGGCCCTGGCCGCGGCCCTGCTCGGCGACCCCGGCACGCTGCTGCTGGACGCGCCGACCGAGGGCCTGTCCCCGCGCAACGTCGAGTGGTTCCACTCCTTCCTGCACTCGTTCGGCGTCGCCGGCGGGACGGTCCTGGTGACCACCCGCACCCCGCAGGAGGCCGCGCAGCTCGCCGACCGGGTCATCACGCTGGACCGCGGCCGGCTGGTGGCGGACCAGCCGGTGGCGGAGTTCCGCCGGACCAGGCTCAGCCCCGAAGTGGCCGTCCGCGGGCCGCAGATGGCGCGGCTGGCCGACCTGCTGGTCAGTCAGGGCGCCGAGGTGCGGCGGGACGGCGGCGCGGGCCTCGCGGTGGCGGGCGTCGACCGTACCGAGATCGGTGAACTCGCCTATCGCCACGGCATCCTGCTGCACGAGCTGGCCGACCGGGTGGTCGAGCAGCCGGCGCCCCGGGTCGCCCTGCCGGTCGCATCGGGCCGCTCCGGCCACCTCCGTGTCCAGTCGGGCCCCACCGCTGCCGAGCCGGGTCCCGAACCCGGCCCCGAACCCGGCCCTGAGCCCGCTCAGGAACCGGCCTCCGACGTCCAGGCCGTCACCGTCCCGCGCCACCGGGGCGCCCGCCGCCCGGAAGCCCGCCCGGTGGCCGCCCACCACCGGGACGAGGCGGCGCTGCCCACCCGCGCCCTGCCGGCCGCCTCGGCCGCGACCGCCCTCTCCGCCCTCGGCGCCACCCCCCGCCAGGCCGAGCCCGCCGAGCCCACCCCGACCGTCGTCGTGGAGCGGCTGTTCCGTGACGGCCCCGGCGCCCTGGCCAGATCCGCGTCGGCCCTCGCCCCGGCCCCCGACCCCGACCCCGGCCCCGCTGTCGGCGACGGGAGGCCCGCGCCCGACCCGACCAGGGGCCGCCGCGAGAGCGCCGCCGACCTGCTGACCGACGACACCGTCCGGCTCGGCCGCCCGGCCGGGGCCCAGGTTCCGGCCGCGACCCCGGCCCCCGGCGGTCCCGTCAGCCCCGCCACCCCCGACGACCACCGGAGCGAGTGAACCGTGCGTGTCCTGGCCTACGAGCTGCGCCGCCTGCGCGGCCTGCGTTCCACCTGGCTGCTGCTCGCCGCCGTGCTGCTGTGCGACGCCGTCACGGCCGCCGTCCTGGCGAGCCAGGCCCCGGCCGGCCCGCTGGCCGTCCCGGCCGGGGTGCGGCTGCTGACCGCCGCCGTACCGCTGATCCCGCTACCGTTCGCCGCGTTCGGGGCCGGCGTGCTGGGCGCGCTCTCGTACGGGCACGAGGTGCGACACCCGGGGCTGCCGGCCTCCCAGGTGTCGTACCCGCGGCGGGTGCGACTGCTGCTGGCCAAGCTGCTGGTGGTCGGTCCCGTCGCGGGGCTGCTGGCGCTGGCGACCCTGCTCCTCGACGCGGTGGCGGTGCAGCTGGCGCTGCCGGGAGGGGTGACGGTGGCCGCCTGGGCGGAGCCCTCGGCCTTGTCGGACCAGGTGTCGCAGGCGCTGGCCGCCACCGGGCTGTCCGGCCTGGCCGACCTGCCGGGCCTGACCGACCTGCCGGGCGTGTTCGCTCCGGTGGCGCTGGCGGCCGGCCACGGGGCGCCGGCGGCCCTGCTGGCCTTCGTCCTGCTGACCGTCGTGGCGGGCTGGACCGGGGTGCTGACGACGTCACTGACCCGCAGCGCCTCGGTCGGGGTGCTGCTGTTGTGCGCGCTGCCGCCGCTGCTGGAGTCCGGTGTGGCGCTGCTGCTGCGGGAGACCGGCAGGCCGTGGCCGACCCGTGCGGCCGAGCTGCTGCCGTTCCAGTCCGGCGTCGAATGGGCCTACGGCTGGGTTTACCGCGGGGAGCACGAGGCGGTGGCTGGGAGCGCGGCGCTGACGGATCCGGCTCTGCTCGCGGCGGTGGCGGCGCCCGCGGCCGTCCTGCTGCTCGCGGCGCTCCTGGTGCAGGTCCGGCGGCGCGCGCTCTGACGCCGGGCGCCGAGGGGGCGGCCGCGCCGAAGCATCAAGATCGACCAGCAGTGACCGTAATGCGCGGTTCTTCCTGATAAGAAGTCAATTATCCAGTCGCGGTCGATCACCCTTTCGTGTGCTTTTCACGAGAATTCTCAAGCTGCGCCCGCCGATCGCCGACAAAGGAGCTGTGAGTACCCTTGCGCACCCCACCATGACCCCCGCCCGTTCCGCCGACGGACCCATCCACGGCCCCGGCGATCTGGACCGCTTCTCGTACGCCGACCGGCCGACTCCGCCGGCGCCCCGTTGGGAGGGCGCCGAGTCCGATCTCGCCCGGGTCGGCCGCAAGACCACCAGTAGCCGCGGCCGCGGTCTGCACGGCCAGCTGGTCCAGCAGCTCGGCCAGATGATCGTCTCCGGCGACCTGGGCGCCGACCGTCCGCTCGTGCCCGAGGAGATCGGCCAGCGGTTCGAGGTGTCCCGCACAGTCGTCCGCGAGTCGCTGCGCGTCCTGGAGGCCAAGGGCCTGGTCAGCGCCCGGCCGAACGTCGGCACCCGGGTCCGTCCGGTCGCCGACTGGAACCTGCTGGACCCGGACATCATCGAGTGGCGCGCCTTCGGCCCGCAGCGGGACGAGCAGCGCCGGGAGCTGTTCGAGCTCCGCTGGGCGATCGAGCCGCTGGCCGCCCGGCTCGCCGCCGGCCACGGCCGGGAGGACGTCCAGCAGCGGCTGGTCGAGCTGGTCGAGATCATGGGCCACGCCGCCGCCCAGGCCGACCTCTCCACCTACGCCCGGGCCGACGCCGAGCTGCACGGCCTGATCCTCCAGATGGCCGGCAACCGGATGCTGGAGCACCTGTCCGGGATCGTCGCCGGCGCGCTGCAGGTGTCGGGCGGGCCGGCCATCTCCTGCGAGCGCGCCTCCGAGTCCTCGGTCAGCCTGCACGCCAGGCTGGTGGATGCGCTGGGCACCGGCGACGGCACCGCGGGGGAGGCCGCGATGCGGGCGCTGCTCACCGTCCACCCCGAGATCGAGCCGTCCGTCCCCGCCCCTCGGGAGCACTGAGCGGGCCGTTCCGGTGAGCGGGCGCCCCGTCCGTCCTCCGTTCCTCCAGGGCCCTCCGGCCGCACCCGCGCGGCGCAGCCGGAGGGCTTCTGCATGTCGGCGGTCCGACCCGAACGTTTGATGCCCCGTCCATGACAACGGGTTTCGGTGCGAGTGCGCGATGATGGATTCCGGCCCCGTGGCCGCGGGCGCCGAGTGGTGTGACCCGCGACACGAAGGCCATGCGTAACACTTGACGAGTAGCAGCGATGTCTCCTGAGCGGGAGCAGCTCCGGAATACTTCAACATGTCACAATGCTGTGTTGGTCCGCGGCGCTGCTGCCGTCCTGCAAACCCAGTCCTCAAGCCCGAGTCGGTCGGAATCGACACCGCGCGCCCGACGCGCGATTTCCTTCCCCGCCCGCTCGGGCGGCCGGTACGGGTTCGAGTCCACTCATCGTCCGAGAGGTTGTTCGTGTCGGCCAGCACATCCCGTTCGCTTCCCCCCGAGATCGCCGAGTCCGCAGCTCTGCTGGCGCTCATCGAGCGGGGCAAGGCCCAGGGGCAGATCGCCGGTGACGACGTGCGCCAGGCGTTCGAGGCGGACCAGATCCCGGTCACCAAGTGGAAGAACGTCATGCGCAGCCTCAACCAGGTGCTGATTGAGGAGGGGGTGGACCTCATGGTCAGCGCGGCCGAACCGGCCGGCGCCAAGCGCAAGAGCGTTGCTGCCAAGAGCCCCACCAAGCGCACCGCCACCAAGGCTGTCACCACCCGGAGCCCGGCCGCCCCCACGGCCCCGACCAAGCCGCCCGTGCGGATCGCGCCCGGTGCGCCCGTCGCGGCCCCGGCCGTGGCGGCCGCCACGGCGTCCGCCCCCACGGTGTCCGCCGAGATCACCTCGGAGACGACCGGGGTCGCCTCCGGGCTGAAGGCGGTCGCGGCGAAGAAGGCCGCCCCGGCCAAGAAGGCCGCGGCCAAGAAGACCGCCGCGCCGGCCAAGAAGACCGCCGCCAAGAAGACCGCCGCCAAGGCGGGCAAGGGCGACGAGGAGCTCATCGGCGAGGAGGAGCTGCTCGAGGACGTCGCGCTGCCCGGCGACAAGGCGGGCGAGGAGGCGGAGCCCGAGGAGGAGTCGCAGGGCTTCGTGCTCTCCGACGACGACGAGGACGACGCGCCGGCCCAGCAGGTCGCCGTCGCCGGTGCCACCGCCGACCCGGTCAAGGACTACCTGAAGCAGATCGGCAAGGTCCCGCTGCTCAACGCCGAGCAGGAGGTCGAGCTCGCCAAGCGCATCGAGGCCGGTCTGTTCGCCGAGGACAAGCTCTCGGCCGCCGACAAGCTCGCCCCCAAGCTCAAGCGCGAGCTGGAGATCATCGCCGAGGACGGCCGCCGCGCCAAGAACCACCTGCTGGAGGCCAACCTCCGCCTGGTGGTCTCGCTGGCCAAGCGCTACACCGGCCGCGGCATGCTCTTCCTGGACCTGATCCAGGAGGGCAACCTCGGTCTGATCCGTGCGGTCGAGAAGTTCGACTACACCAAGGGCTACAAGTTCTCCACCTACGCCACCTGGTGGATCCGCCAGGCGATCACCCGCGCCATGGCCGACCAGGCCCGCACCATCCGCATCCCGGTGCACATGGTCGAGGTCATCAACAAGCTGGCCCGGGTCCAGCGCCAGATGCTCCAGGACCTGGGCCGCGAGCCCACCCCGGAGGAGCTGGCCAAGGAACTCGACATGACCCCCGAGAAGGTCATCGAGGTCCAGAAGTACGGCCGTGAGCCGATCTCGCTGCACACCCCGCTCGGCGAGGACGGCGACAGTGAGTTCGGTGACCTGATCGAGGACTCCGAGGCGGTCGTCCCGGCCGACGCGGTCTCCTTCACCCTGCTCCAGGAGCAGCTGCACTCCGTGCTGGACACCCTCTCCGAGCGCGAGGCCGGCGTGGTCTCGATGCGCTTCGGCCTGACGGACGGTCAGCCGAAGACGCTCGACGAGATCGGCAAGGTGTACGGGGTCACCCGTGAGCGCATCCGCCAGATCGAGTCGAAGACCATGTCGAAGCTGCGCCACCCGTCGCGTTCCCAGGTGCTGCGCGACTACCTGGACTGATCAGGCCGGTACGGCAAGCGTGTGACGAAGGCCCGGAGCCCCACGGCTCCGGGCCTTCGCCGCTGTCCGGGCCCGGGCGGGTCAGCGTCCGGGTGGCCGTTGTCCCTCGTCCGGGTGGCGGTGCGACGGGAAGCGGTCGCACCGCGTAGTCGATCACCTACGCTGTGGCGGTTGCCTGCTGCCGAGCCGACTGGAGTCACGGTGCTGCCCAACCCGGACCGCGCTGCCCTGCCGACCCCCGCCCCGCCCCCGGCGAGCCCGGCGGCCGCCCGTGCGGGCCGCCGCCGACGGGCCGCCGTACTGGCGCTGCTGGCCGCCGTCCCCGTCCCGCTGGTCGCGCTCGGCGCGGCCGGTCCGGCCGGGGCGCAGCGCCGGGTGGTCGGCGGCACCGCCGAGACCACCGTCGACCACCCGTGGGTGGTGGCGCTGTCCAGCCGCCAGCAGTTCGGCAGCGGCCGCTCCGGCCAGTTCTGCGGGGGAGCGCTGGTCACGCCGACCAAGGTGGTGACGGCCGCGCACTGCTTCTACGACGAGTCCAGGGGCGCCAAGGTGGACCGGCCGGGCCTCAAGGCCGTCATCGGCCGGGACGACATGCGCAGCTCGGCCGGCCGCGAGGTGCCCGTCCGGTCGGTGTGGATCCACCCCGACTACTCCTTCACCGCCAACCTGAACGACGTCGCCGTGCTCACCCTCGCCGACCCCCAGGACTCCCGGCCGGTGATCGACCTGGTCGGCCAGGGCGAGACCGAGCCGTACGCGGCCGGGACCGCCGCGCGGGTCTTCGGCTGGGGCGACACCACCGGGCGCGGTGACTACTCGCCCACGCTGCGCGGGGTGGAGGTGCCGATCATCGCGGACCAGACCTGTGCGCAGGCCTACCCGGGCGGGCCGGACGGCAAGTTCGACGCCCGGGGCATGGTGTGCGCGGGTGAGGAGAAGGGTGGCAAGGACGCCTGCCAGGGCGACAGCGGCGGCCCGCTGGTCGTCGGCGGCCGACTGGTCGGCCTGGTCTCCTGGGGGACGGGTTGCGCCGAGGCGGCCCACCCGGGCGTCTACACCAGGGTGGCGTCCGTCGCGGACGCGGTGCGCTCGGTGCTGTGAGGGCCGCCCGGGCCGTTGCCGGTGACCAACTGGTCACGTTCTGACGTCACATCGCTGCGGAGCGTGCCGGTCTCCGTGAACAGCAGAGCCGGGCGACCGGTTCCCGAGGGGACCTGTCGCCCGGCTCACCGGTCGCGCGGAGTGCGCGACCGGATACACAGCTCGACGCCGACTGCTGGTGTGGCGCCTTGGATCAGCGCTCTTCTTCGGCGGCCGTGGCGTTGGCGGTGCCGCTGAGACGGCCGCTCTCGTCCTGTATCTCCACGGCGATCTTCTTGAGCTCGGGCTCGAACTTCCGGCCGTGGTGGGCGCAGAAGAGCAGCTCTCCGCCGCTGGCGAGTACGACGCGCAGGTAGGCCTGGGCGCCGCAGCGGTCGCAGCGGTCAGCCGCGGTGAGCGGGCTCGCAGGTGTCAGAACAGTAGTCACGTCGCCTCTTCTCTAGCTCGACGAGCTGTCGTACCAGGGTCAACATCCAACCAGGCCGAAAACGTTCCCGCTCGTGGCTTTTCTTCTCTGAGGATTCTGCTGTGTTGATGAGGACGTGCCCCGGGGGCCGGTGGTTCATGCGTACCGAATCCCAGGATCCGCCCGTCCCTCGAACGCCCGATCGGGACCGGGTGCGAGGTCCGCGTAGCATAATCCTCTGCCGGGTTGGAGCATAAGCCCCGCCCCGGGCCCCGGTAGCCTGCATAACGGCAGTTCCGGAGCCTGTGCCAGGCCCCACGATCCGCCAGGACCGGTGGTACCGGGAGGAGATGGCGCCCCGGGGTCCGGATACCGGAGCGGTCCTTGTTCGCGCAGCGCGTACAAGCTGCGCGGGAGCGGCCCGCCGTGCTGTGCACCCAGCGGAGGGGTGCGAGCACACCGGGCGACGACTGTCGGTGCGGCGTGCTGCACTGGCGGATGGTCCGGATGCGTCCGGATGTGACCGATGAGACAGAACTTCACCGAGGAGAGTGCCGCGTGAGTGCCGAAACGACCGTGCCGTCCGCACTGCTGGCCGGCGACGACGGTTCCAACTACACCGCTCGGCACCTGCTCGTCCTGGAGGGCCTGGAGGCGGTCCGCAAGCGCCCCGGCATGTACATCGGCTCGACGGACAGCCGCGGCCTGATGCACTGCCTCTGGGAGATCATCGACAACTCCGTCGACGAGGCGCTGGGCGGTTACTGCGACCGCATCGAGGTCCTGCTGCACCCGGACTCCTCGGTCGAGGTCCGCGACAACGGGCGCGGCATCCCGGTCGACGTCGAGCCCAAGACCGGGCTGTCCGGCGTCGAGGTCGTGATGACCAAGCTGCACGCCGGCGGCAAGTTCGGCGGCGGCTCCTACGCGGCCTCCGGCGGCCTGCACGGCGTCGGCGCCTCCGTGGTCAACGCCCTCTCCGCCCGGCTGGACGTCGAGGTCGACCGCAGCGGACACACCCACGCGATCAGCTTCCGCCGCGGCACCCCCGGCATCTTCACCGAGGCCAGCCCCGACGCGCCCTTCGAGCCCGCCAACGGCCTGACCAGAGCCCGCAAGGTGCCCAAGGCCCGCACCGGCACCAGGATCCGCTACTGGGCCGACCGGCAGATCTTCCTCAAGGACGCCCGGCTCTCCCTGGAGCACCTGCACAGCCGCGCCCGGCAGACCGCCTTCCTCGTCCCCGGCCTGACCATCGTCGTGCGTGACGAGCGGCTCACCGAGAGCGAGCAGGTCGAGGAGTCGGTCTTCCGCTTCGACGGCGGCATCGCCGAGTTCTGCGAGTTCCTGGCGCCCGACAAGCCGGTCTGCGACGTGCTGCGGCTGCGCGGAGAGGGCACCTTCAAGGAGACCGTGCCCGTCCTGGACGAACTCGGCCACATGACCCCCACCGAGGTCACCCGGCAGCTCGGCGTGGACATCGCGCTGCGCTGGGGCGCCGGTTACGACACCACCCTGCGCTCCTTCGTCAACATCATCGCCACCCCCAAGGGCGGCACCCACATGACCGGCTTCGAGCGCTCGCTGGCCAAGACCGTCAACGAGGCGCTGCGCGCGGCCAAGCTGCTGCGCGTCGCCGAGGACGACATCACCAAGGACGACGCCACCGAGGGCCTCACCGCGGTGGTCACCGTCCGGCTCGCCGAGCCGCAGTTCGAGGGCCAGACCAAGGAGGTGCTCGGCACCTCGGCGGCCAACCGGATCGTCGCCGCCGTCGTCGCCAAGGAGCTCAAGGCCTTCCTCACCTCGGCCAAGAAGGACCAGAAGCTCCAGGCCCGGGCCGTGCTGGACAAGGTCGTCGCGGCCGCCCGCACCCGGGTCGCGGCCCGCCAGCACAAGGAGGCCCAGCGCCGCAAGACCGCGCTGGAGACCAGCTCGCTGCCGGCCAAGCTGGCCGACTGCCGCAGTGACGACGTCGACCGCAGCGAGCTCTTCATCGTCGAGGGCGACTCCGCGCTCGGCACCGCCAAGCTCGCCCGCAACTCCGAGTTCCAGGCGCTGCTGCCGATCCGCGGCAAGATCCTCAACGTGCAGAAGGCCTCGGTGAGCGACATGCTCAAGAACACCGAGTGCGCCGCGATCATCCAGGTGATAGGGGCCGGTTCGGGCCGCACCTTCGACATCGACCAGGCCCGTTACGGCCGGGTCATCTTCATGGCCGACGCCGACGTCGACGGCTCGCACATCCGCACCCTGCTGCTGACGCTGTTCCACCGCTACATGCGGCCGATGGTCGAGCAGGGCCGGGTTTTCGCCGCCGTGCCGCCGCTGCACCGGATCGAGCTCACCAGCCCCAAGCGCGGCCAGGAGAAGTACCACTACACCTACTCCGACGCCGAACTGCGCTCCACCCTGCTGGAGTTCCAGCGCAAGGGGCAGCGCTGGAAGGAGCCGGTGCAGCGGTACAAGGGCCTGGGCGAGATGGACGCCGACCAGCTGGCCGAGACCACCATGGACCCGCGCCACCGCACGCTGCGCCGGATCAACCTGGGCGACCTGGAGCAGGCCGAGCGGATCTTCGACCTGCTGATGGGCAACGACGTCGCCCCGCGCAAGGAGTTCATCGTGGACTCGGCGGCCACCCTGGACCGCTCCCGCATCGACGCCTGAGGCCTTCGGATCCTTCCGGCACGAGGGCCCTCCACCCACGGGTGGAGGGCCCTCGTGCTGCCGGTTCCACCTGTGGTCCACCCCGGCGCCGATCAACCGGGGGCGCCGGATCCGTAGCGTCGGAGAGGTCAGTACAAGCCTCCTGTCGGGACGGAGAAGTCCGATGACCGCCCTCGTCAACATCGTCGTGATCATCGCGGTGATGGTCCTCGTGGTCCAGCGCCAGATGCGCGCCCAGCGCCTGGACACCGAGCGTCGTTTCTGGCTGCTGCCGCTGATCCTCGGCGTGCTCGCACTGCGCGACCCGCAGCTCATCGACCACCAGCACACCGCGCTGTCCGCCACCCTGGTCGGGTGCGGCCTGGCGGCGGTGGTCGCGATGGGCTCCGTCTGGGGCTGGACCGTGCGGCTGTGGCGGGCCGGGGACGGCTCGGTCTGGGCCAAGGGCACCAAGGCCACGGTGGCCGCCTGGGTCGGCATGCTCGCCATCCGGCTCGCCCTGTACGGCATCGGCGCGGCACTGCACGTCCACCAGGCGGGCAGCGCGCTGCTGCTGGGACTGGCGGTCCTGCTGCTGACCCGCTCGTTCGTGGTGAACTGGCGGGCACGGGCCCTGGACCTGCCGCAACAGGCCGCCGTACCGCGCTGACCGCCCTGTCGGGGCCTGCCGGGCCCGCTGTCCGAGAACGTCGAGGAGGCACCTGTGGTCGAGTGGTACTGGACCCGCTGGCCGTCCCGCGAGGGGCTGGAGCGCGAGGTCGGGAGATGGCCGCGGCGGGCCCTCTCCCTGCTCGGCCGCACCGTCCTGCTGGTCGTCGTCTGCTGGGGGACGTTCTCCGGCGGCAAGTACGCGGGCTGGGCGGTGGTGGTCGTGGCGGCCGGACTGCTCGGGGTCGCCGCCCTGGCCACCGGCTACCTCTACGCCACCCGGGAACAGCGCCTGGCGCTCTCGCTGGGCCTGGCCGTCGCCCTGCTCGGCAGCGCCTGGCTGGCCAACTGGGGGCAGGCCTACCTGCTGGCCGACTTCGTCTGGTGCGGGCTGGCCGTGGTCGGGGTGGTCCGGCTGCCGCCCGCGCCCGGCCTGCTCACCGCGGCGGCCGCGCTGGGCTCGTACACTGCCGCCAGCTGGGCGAGCTGGGTGAGCATCTTCGCCACCATCGGCGGGCTCGGCCTGCTCGGCTACCTGCTGCGGCTGGACGTCGAGGCCCGCGGCACCGCCCGCCAGCTGCTCACCCAGGAGCGCGCCGCCCGGGCCGCCGAGGCGGAGAGCGCGGCGCTCGCCGAACGGGCCAGGATCGCCCGGGAGATCCACGACGTGCTCGCGCACAGCCTCTCCGCGCAGCTCGTCCACCTGGAGGCGGCCCGGCTGATGCTGGACGCCGGCACCGACCGCGGGCAGATCCGCGAGCGGGTCGTCGCCGCCCGGCGGATGGCCCAGGACGGGCTGGTCGAGACCCGGCAGGCGCTGTCCGCGCTGCGCGGCGAGCTCACCCCGGTCGGTGAGTTCCTGGTGGAGCTGACCGGGCGGGAGCGGGCCGCGCTCACCGTCACCGGCACGCCCCGACCGCTCGCCGCCGAGGCCGCCCTTGCGGTGCGGCGCACCGCGCAGGAGGCGGTGACCAACGTCCGCAAGCACGCGCCCGGCGCCCGGTGCACCGTCGAACTGCGCTACCTGACGGAGGCGGTGGAGCTGGAGGTGCGCAACTCCCGCCCTCCGCGCGGCGAACCGTCCGGGGAGCTGGCGGCCAGCGGCAGCGGGTACGGTCTGCTGGGGATGCGCGAACGCGCGGAACTGCTCGGCGGCACCCTGCTGGCGGGCCCCGAGGACGGAGGGTGGCGCGTGCTGCTGCAGGTGCCGGCATGAGCGAGCGCGGCGAGCTCATCATCAGCAGGTGCGGATTTCGCGAAGCGACTGCCGAGCGAAGCGGGGCGGGCGCATGAGCGAGGCAGAAGTCACCAGGGTGCTGGTGGTGGACGACCAGACGGTGGTGCGCGAGGGCATCGTGATGCTGCTGGGGCTGCTGCCCGGCATCGAGGTGGTCGGCGCGGCGGCGGATGGGGAGGAGGCCGTCGCCCTGGTGGAACGGTGTCACCCGGACGTGGTGCTGATGGATCTGCGGATGCCGCGCGTCGACGGCGTCGAGGCGACCCGGCGGATCCGGGCCGCGCACCCGCAGACCGAGGTCGTGGTGCTCACCACCTACGCCGACGACGACTCGCTCTTCCCCGCTCTGCAGGCCGGGGCGCGCGGCTACCTCACCAAGGACGCCGGTGGCGAGGAGATCGCCCGGGCGATCGCGGACGTCCGCGCGGGGGCGGCCGGGCTCTCGCCGCAGATCCAACTCCGTTTGCTGGAAAGGCTTTCAGGGCCTGCGGCCGGATCCGCGCCGGGGGCCGGGAAGCCGGCCGGGCGGCCGGGGGAGCTCCCGGACGGGCTGACCGCCCGGGAGGCGGAGGTGCTGGCGCTGATCGCGGAGGGGCTCTCCAACGCCGAGATCGCCCAGCGGCTGTTCGTCAGCCAGGCCACCGTGAAGACGCACATCAACAACCTGTTCGCCAAGACCGCGGTACGGGACCGGGCGCAGGCGGTCTCGTACGCCTTTCGACACGGGATCACCGGTACGCAGCAGTAGTCGGATGAGTGTCTGTCGGATGATCGATCACCTCATCGAGTGAAGGTATCGGCAATGGTCAGAGGGGCTGTCCGGCGGCCACCATCATGGTTGGGGTCAGAGTGCCCGCCGGTCCAGGAGCAGTTGTGCCACAGCAGCAGACGAGCAGTCCCGGACAGGGGCAGCGATTTGACTGGTGGGCCGCTCCGGCCGCCGCCACCGCCGCCGACCGGCCGGACGTGCCCGGCCAACCGGCGGTACCGGCCCAGTCGGCCCCCACCCGCGCGGTCCAGCCGGTACCGGCCGAGCGGGCGCCCGTCCGGGCCGCCGCTGCCCCCGCCGCCCAGCCCGCCGTCGAACCGGCGACCGCCCCCCGGGCCCTGGTGCCCGCCACCGACAGCACCGAGGTGTACCGGGCCGTCCAGCGCAGCGACGCCTTCCAGGACATCCGCCGCAGCTACCGGTCGTTCGTCTTCCCGGTCAGCGGAGCCTTCCTCGGCTGGTTCCTGATGTACGTCGCCGCGCAGGCCGCCGCCCCCGGCCTGATGCGCAGCCAGGTGGCCGGCCCGCTCAACGTGGCCTGGCTGCTCGGCCTGCTGCAGTTCGCCTCCACCTTCCTGCTCACCTGGCTCTACGCCCGCAACGCCCGGACCAAGCGCGACCGCGCCGCCCTGGGCCTGCGCTGGGACACCCAGGACCAGCTGCGATGACGACCACGATCACGACCGCGGTGACGACCGCGATGACGACCGCCACCCCGCCCCCCGTCGCCCCCACCGGCGACCACCACGACCTCGCGATCGCGCTGTTCGCCGTCGTCGTCCTGGTCACCCTGGCGATCACCCTCTGGGTCGGCCGCCGGGGCAGCGCCACCGAGGACTTCTACGCCGGCGGCCGCGACTTCACCCCGCTGCAGAACGGCTTCGCGCTCTCCGGCGACTACCTCTCCGCCGCCTCCTTCCTCGGCGTCGCCGGGCTGATCGCGCTGTACGGCTACGACGGCGTGCTCTACAGCATCGGCTTCCTGGTCGCCTGGCTGGTGGTGCTGATGCTGGTCGCCGAACTGGTCCGCAACGCCGGCCGGTACACCCTCGCCGACGTGCTCGCCCTGCGGCTGCGCCGCCGCAAGGTCCGGGCCGCGGCCGGTGGCGCCAGCGTCGTCGTCACCCTGCTCTACCTGGTCGCCCAGATGGTCGGCGCGGGCTCGCTGGTCGCCCTGCTGCTCGGCACCAACAGTGCCCAGGCCCGGACCTGGACCATCGTCGCCGTCGGCGGACTGATGATCGTCTACGTCACGATCGGCGGGATGCGGGCCACCACCTGGATCCAGATCGTCAAGGCCTTCCTGCTGATCGCCGGCTCGGTGCTGCTCACCGTGCTGCTGATGGTCCGCTTCCACGGCGACGTCGGCGAGCTGATGCGCCAGGCCGCCCAGCACAGCGGCGCCGGGCGGCGCTACCTCGAACCCGGCCTCAAGTACGGCGCCACCTTCACCAGCCGGCTCGACTTCTTCAGCCTGGGCCTCGCCCTGGTGCTCGGCACCGCCGGACTGCCGCACATCCTGTCCCGCTTCTACACCGTGCCCACCGCGCGGGCCGCCCGCCGCTCCACGATGTGGGCGATCGGCCTGGTCGGCGGCTTCTACCTGATGGCCATCGCGCTCGGCCTGGGCGCGACCGCGCTGGTCGGCTCGGCGGAGGTGCGGCACGCCAACTCGGCCGGGAACACCGCCGTCCCGCTGCTCGCCCTGGTGCTCGGCGGCGGCAACGGCAGCACCGGCGGGGTGGTGCTGTTCGCGCTGATCTCGGCGATCGCCTTCGCCACCATCCTCGCCGTGGTCGCCGGGCTCACCCTGGCCTCCTCGGCGGCCTTCGCCCACGACATCTGGGCCGGTGCCTGGGGGGGGGGGGGGGGGGGGGGGGCCGGCGGGGGGGGGGGGGGGGTCCCGGCGTGCCGGCCGGGGGGGGCGGGG
>NZ_JBWKEQ010000021.1:102368-117653 GCF_056435365.1 Kitasatospora sp. NPDC043949
TCCGCCACCCCCCCCCCCCCCTCCCCCCCCCCCCCCCTCTCCTCCTCCCCCCCCCCCCCCCCCCCCCCCCCCCCCCCCCCCCCCCCCCCCCCCCCCCCCCGGCGCCCCTTCCGGCGGCGTGCCGCCGTCCCGGCCTCCCGGCCGGGGGAGGCGGGGGATGCGGGGGACGTGGCGGAGGCCGAGCCGACGGGCGAGGCCAGCGAGCGCCAGGAGGTCTGGGTGGCACGGTTCGCGGCCGTCGGGATCGGCGCGGCCGCGATCGCGATCAGCCTCTACGCCCAGCAGCTGAACGTCGCCTTCCTGGTCGGCCTGGCCTTCGCGGTGGCGGCCTCCAGCAACCTGCCCGTCCTGCTGTACAGCCTGTTCTGGTCGCGGTTCACCACCCGCGGCGCGGTCTGGTCGGTGTACGGCGGGCTGGTCCCGGCGATCGTGCTGGTCGTCTTCTCCCCGGTGGTCTCCGGCACCAAGGTGGCGCTCTTCCCCGGCGTCGACTTCCACTGGTTCCCGCTGGAGAACCCCGGCATCATCTCCATCCCGCTCGGCTTCCTGGCCGGCTGGATCGGGACGATCACCTCGCCCGAGCCGGCCGACGCGGACCGCTTCGCCGAGCTGGAGGTGCGCGCCCTCACCGGTGCGGGCGCGGCCTGAGCGCCGCGCCCCGGGGAACCCCGGCGGGCCTGGGGCCGCCGGGGTTCCCCCACGTCCGGGCGTGGTGTCAGGTCCGGACCGCCAGGCCGTAGCGGTGCTCGGGGCGGCCGGTGTCGCCGTAGCGCAGGGTCAGCCGCAGCCGGCTGTCCCGCTCCAGCTGCTTGAGGTAGCGCTGCGCCGTCGAGCGGCTGAGCCCGGTGGCGTCCGCGACCTCCTGCGCGGACAGCGGGCGGCCCGCCTGGCGCAGCACCCCCAGCACCAGGTCGGTGGTGGGCGCCGAGTGCCCCTTCGGCAGCGGGCCGGCCGGGGCGGCGGCGCTGCGCAGGGTGGCGAACAGCCGGTCCACCTCGTCCTGGCCGGCCTCCCGGGCCGCCGGGCCGGCCAGCGCGTGCCGCAGCTGCGCGTACGCGACCAGCTTGTCCCGCAGGCCGGCGAAGGTGAACGGCTTGACCAGGTACTGCAGCGCGCCGTGCTGCATCGCGGCGTGCACCGTCGACACGTCCCGGGCGGCCGTCACCATCATCACGTCGCAGGCCACCTGCCGCTCCCGCAGCCGGCGCACCAGCGCCAGGCCGGTCTCGTCCGGCAGGTGGTGGTCGAGCAGCAGCAGGTCCACCGGGCGGCGCTCCAGCGCGGCCAGCGCCTCCCCGGCCGAGTGCGCGGTACCGGTCACCCGGAAGCCCGGCACCTTGGCCACGTACGCGGCGTGCACGTCCGCGACCCGGAAGTCGTCGTCCACCACGAGTACGTCGATCATCAGGCCTCCACGAGCTGAGGGGTGAGCAGGGCCTCGGGCAGCTCGACCGTGAACCGGGCGCCGCCGAGCGGTCCCGCGTCGAGCACGATCCGGCCGCCGGTCCGTTCGACCAGTCGCCGCACCATCGCCAGCCCCAGCCCGCGCGGACGGTGCGCGGGCGCGTCCTTGCTGGTCCACCCCTCCTCGAAGACCTGCTCGCGCAGCTCCTCCGGCACGCCCGGGCCGCTGTCCGCGACCTGGAGCAGCAGTGTGGAGCCGGCCGCCGCCAGCGTCACCTCCAGCCGGCCGCCCCCACCCGCCGCGAGCGCGTCCACCGCGTTGTCGATCAGATTGCCGAGCACCGTCACCAGCGCCCGCGCGTCCACCACCGCGTCCGGCAGGTGCGCCGCCGGGGCCAGCGCCAGCCGCACCCCGCGCTCGCCCGCCACCGCCGTCTTGCCCGCCAGCAGCGCCGCGACGTGCGGATCCTGCACCTGCTCGGCGATCCGCGCCGCGACCACCGCGTGCGAACCGGACTGCTCCGAGATGAACGCCACCGCCTGCTCGTGGCGGCCCAGCTCCAGCAGGCCCAGCAGGGTGTGCATCCGGTTGGCGTGCTCGTGGTCCTGGGCGCGCAGTGCCTCGGTCAGGCTGCGCGTGGTGTCCAACTCGCGGACCAGCGACTCCAGTTCGGTCCGGTCGCGGAGCGTCACGACCGCGCCGCCCTCGGCCGTGCCCATCCGGTTGACCACCAGCACCCGGTCGTCCCGGACCGCCGGCAGGTCGGCGCCGGTGATCCGCCCGGTCAGCACGTCCGCCAGCCGGCCCGGCGGCAGCACCGCGTGGATCGGCCGCCCGGTGCAGTCCTCCGGCAGGCCGAGCAGCCGCACCGCCTCGTCGTTGGCCAGCCGGATCCGGCCGCGCTCGTCCAGCGCCACCATGCCCTCGCGGATGCCGTGCAGCATCGCCTCCCGCTCCACCAGCAGCGCCGAGATGTCGGCCAGCGCGATGTTGTGGGTGCGGCGCTTCAGCCGCCGGGCCAGCGCCAGCGTGGCGACCGTCCCCGCGGCCAGGCCCGCGCCCGCGCACAGCAGGATCCCGGTGAGCATCTTCAGCAGCCGGCGGCGGATCGAGTCGTCGCTGATGCCGACCGACACCTCGCCGACGATCCGGCCGTCCGCGGCCCGCAGCGGCACCTTGCCGCGCGCGGTGCGGCCCAGCGTGCCCTGCTGCATCGCGGTGACGCTGAGCCCGCTGAGCGCCGGCTCCGGATCGGTGCTGACCCGGTGGCCGATCCGCTCCGGGTCGGTGTGCGAGAGCCGGATCCCGTCCAGGTCGGTGACCACCACGAAGCTCGCGCCGGTGGCCAGCCGGATCTGCTCGGCGTTGCGCTGCGCGGTCGCCGAGTCCCGGGCGTCGGCGGCGCGGGCGATCGCCTCGTCGGTGGCGGTGGCCTGGGCGATCGACAGCGCCCGCTGCATCGCGTCGTGGTCCAGCTCGCTGCTGACCGGGGCCAGGAACAGGCCGGCGGTCACGGTGGTGACACCGACGGTGACGACGGTCTGGCTCAGCAGCAGTTGCGCGAAGACCCGGCGGGGCCAGCGGGGCAGCTTCATCCGGGCCTCCTCTCGGCGGCTGTGGGGGCGGGTACGTCAGGGTCGGGACACCCTACGTTTCCGGCGTGTTTCTGTCAGCCGCGTCCCCGCAGTTGTAGCGGAAGCAAAAGGAGCAGAACACCCCTCAATGCGGAGAAACCGCAGTACGCCGAGAAGGCTCCCGCCCGGGCCCGGCCCGCTCCTACCTTTCCGGGGCAAGCACAGACCCGGGAGGATCGAATGAGCACAACCCCGGCGATCGAGCTGACTGGCGCGACGAAACGGTTCCGCACCCCGTCCGGGGCCCTGCACACCGCCGTCCGTGATCTCGATCTGACCGTCGCCCAAGGCGAGTTCGTCGCCGTCGTCGGGCCCACCGGCTGCGGCAAGTCCACCACGCTGACCCTGGTCAGCGGCCTGGAGGAGCCCACCGAGGGTGAGGTCCGAGTGGACGGCGAGCCGGTCCGCGGGATCCACCCCAAGGTCGGTTTCGTCTTCCAGCAGGACGCCGTCTTCCCCTGGCGCACCGTCCTGTCCAACGTGATGGCCGGGCCGCGCTTCCGCGGCGTGCCCACCGCCGAGGCCAGGGAACGGGCCCGGGACTGGCTGGGCCGCGTCGGCCTCGCCGCCTTCGAGGACCGCTACCCGCACCAGCTGTCCGGCGGCATGCGCAAGCGCGTCGCGCTCGCCCAGACCTTCGTCAACGACCCGGACATCCTGCTGATGGACGAGCCGTTCTCGGCGCTGGACGTGCAGACCCGCGCCCTGATGTCCGACCAGTTGCTGGAGCTGTGGGCCGGGACCAGGTCCTCCGGGAACGCCGCGTCGGTCGTCTTCGTCACCCACGACCTGGACGAGGCCATCGCGCTCGCCGACCGGGTCGTCGTCATGACGGCCGGACCGGCCACCGTCAAGGAGATCTTCACCGTCGACCTGCCACGACCGCGCACCGTGGAGGCCGTCCGGCTGGAACCGAGGTTCGTCGAGCTGTACCGCGAGATCTGGGCCTCGCTCGGCGAAGAGGTGCGCATCACCCGGGAGAGAGGAGCGGGTCGTGCCGCTTGAGACCGCGTCGGCCGTCGCCGACAAGCCCCCGGCGGCCACCCCCGCCAGCCGTACCGAGGCCCGCGAACGGGCCGCCCGCAACCGGAGGTTGACCGTCTACGGGGCCCGGGTCGCGGTCCTGGTCGCCTTCCTCGGACTGTGGGAGGTCTGCGCCCGCACGGACGTCATCGACCCGTTCAACTTCTCGCAGCCGTCGAGGATCTGGGACCAGATCTGGCAGTGGATCACCCACGGCACCGCGCAGGGCTCGCTCGGCGAACAGATCGGCTACACCCTCTACGAGGCCCTCACCGGCTGGGTGATCGGCGTCATCTGCGGTGTGCTGCTCGGCATCGCGCTCGGCCGGGTCCGCTTCCTGGCCGACGTGTTCGGGCCCTACATCAAGGTGCTCAACGCCATCCCGCGGATCGTGCTCGCCCCGATCTTCCTGATCTGGTTCGGCCTCGGCCCGGCCTCCAAGGTCGCCTCCGCCGTCGTCCTGGTGTTCTTCCCGGTGTTCTTCAACGCCTTCCAGGGCGCCCGCGAGGTGGACCGCAACCTCGTCTCCAACGCCCGCATCCTCGGCGCCGACGGCCGCAAGGTCACCCTCCAGGTGGTCATCCCCGCCGCCACCACCTGGATCTTCACCAGCCTGCACGTCAGCTTCGGCTTCGCCCTGATCGGGGCCATCGTCGGCGAGTACATCGGCGCCACCAAGGGTCTCGGCCTGCTCGTCGCCGCCGCCCAGGGCACCTTCAACGCGGCCGGCGTGTACGCCGCCATGACCATCCTCGCCGTCGTGGCGCTGCTCACCGAGGGGCTGCTGACCTTCGCCGAGACGAAGCTGTTCCGCTGGAAGCCCGCAGACACGGGCGACGGCCGCTGAACCCTTCTGCGTCGCTGAACCCCATCCCCTGCGTCGCGAACCCCCTGCGTCGCGAACCCCCCGCTTCGCTGAACCCCCTGCGCCGCTGATCCCCCCTCGCAGAGAGAGGCACCCCCACCCATGCGCCCGAACCCGATCGGCAGACCCGCCGCGGCCGCCCTCGCCGCCGTCCTGCTCCTCCCGCTCTCCGCCTGCGCCAACGACGCCGCCACGACCACCCACGGCGCCGCCGCCCCGGCCGGCCGGCAGGTCGACGGGCCGAAGGTCAAGATCATGGTCGGTGGCCTGGACAAGGTCATCTACCTGCCCGCGATGCTCACCCAGCGGCTCGGCTTCTTCGCCGACGCGGGCGTCAACGTCGAGCTGATGAGCGAGCCCGCCGGCGTCAACGCCACCACCGCGCTGCTCGCCGGCGACGTCCAGGGCGCCGTCGGCTTCTACGACCACACCATCGACCTCCAGGCCAAGGGCAAGATCGTCGAGTCCGTGGTGCAGTTCTCCCAGGCCCCCGGCGAGGTCGAACTCGTCTCCACCAAGCAGGCCGACGCCATCAGGTCCGGCGCCGACTTCAAGGGCAAGAAGCTCGGCGTCACCAGCATCGGTTCCTCCACCGACTTCCTCACCAAGTACCTCGCCGTCAAGAACGGCACGGCCGTCAGCGAGTTCAGCCCGATCGCGGTCGGAGCCGGCCAGACCTTCATCGCCGCGCTCCAACAGGGCAGCATCGACGGCGGGATGACCACCGACCCGACCGTCGCCAACGTCCTCGACAAGGGCCTCGGCAAGATCCTCTACGATATGCGCACACCCGAGGGCTCGCGCGAGGCCCTCGGCGGCCTCTACCCGTCGTCCTCGCTCTACATGAACACCGACTGGGTGGAGAAGAACAAGGACACCACCCAGAAGCTCGCCAACGCCTTCGTCAAGACCCTCAAGTGGATGTCCACGCACAGCCCCGAGGAGATCGCCGCGAAGATGCCCGCCGACTACGCGCAGGGCGGCGCCGAGCAGTACGCGGCCGCGATCAAGGCGACCCTGCCGATGTTCACCACCGACGGCGTGATGCCGGCCGACGGCCCCAAGACCGTCCTCGCCGTGCTCGCCGCCTTCCACCCGGACGTCAAGGGCAAGGAGGGCACCATCGACCTCTCCCGCACCTACACCACCGAGTTCGTCGGCAAGGCCGTCACCGGCTGAGCCGACACCCGACGTGACGGCCCCGCGCGCCTCCGTGGACAGCAGGCGCGGGGCCGCCCGCGCGCTCCGGTCCCGCGCTCACCCCCACGGGCGCGGGGCCGCCCGCGCGCTCCCGACCTGCTGATGACCCTGCCGGCGCGCTTCCGTCCCGCTACCGACCCCGCACCGAGAGCACGTCCATCCGCGACGGCGTCCCCGCCGCCTTGCCGCAGCTCTCCGGACGCGCCGGCTCGCTCACCGCCTCGATCACGTCCACCTCCCAGGCCCGGCCGTCCTGGTGCAGCACCGAGACCAGCCAACGGCCCGCGCCGTCCGGCCGCTGGGCCAGCGTCAGCGCGTCCACCCCGGTCTCCCCGGTCGCCAACCGCACCGCGTGCTCGGCCGCCTGACCCGGACGCTCCCAGCCTGAACAGCCCCGTGACCAGGCCGGCACCATGTGCCCGGCCGCCGTCGCCGCCAGCACCTCCTTGGCCGCCTCCGCCGTCAGCCGCCCGTACGCGTAGCCGTACGGCAGCACCAGCATCGTGGGGGAGAAGCGGTGCCCGCCCAGGTGCGTCACCTCCCACACCTCGCTGTGCCCGGCCGCCGCCAGCTCCGCCGCCAACGGGCGGCCCAGCAGCGCGCAACAGCGGTCCCGCCGCCCGTTGGTGCACACCAGCGCCAACGGGCCGCCGACGTGCTCCACCCCGAAACCGCCGTGGTCACCGACGCCCAGCGCCGCGAAGTCCAGCTCCAGCAGCTCCGCCGGATCGGCCACCTCCGCCCGGCGTACCCAGCCGCGACCCGGCACCGTGTGCGCCACGACCACCTCGTGCCGCGCCGTCGGCAGGCAGTCCGCGTGCCGCCCCGGCCGCCGGATCAGCGCCACCCGCACCCCGGTGCCCGCCGCGGCCGCGTCCAGCGCCCGCCCCGTCGCCGGGTCCAGGTGGCTCTCCCCGAGCGCCTTCGCGCCCCACGGCCCGTTCTGCTCCACCAGCAGCCAGGTGGTCGCGACCGCGGCGGTGGCGGTCAGCGGCTCCGACAGTTCACGCGACAGCGTCGCACAGGTGCTCACCCGGGTAAGGCTACCCTCGGCACCCGCCGCGCCCCGGAACGACGAAGGAGGGGCGCCGGACGGCTCCGGTACCCCTCCTCCACCACGCCCGCGCCCTACGCCGGGCCGGCCACCACCGCGATCGGAGCCGTCACCGGCGTGCCCGAACCGTCACGGCGCGGGTCGCGCTCCGGCAGGTCCACCGGCGCGCCCTTGTCGGACGCCGCCCGGGCCGGGGCCACGCCCGCCCAGGCGAACGTCAGACCGTCCTCGCCGCGCAGGAACCGCTGGCAGCGCACACCGCCCGTCGCCCGGCCCTTGCGCGGGTACTGCTCGAACGGCGTCACCTTCCACGACGTCTGCTCCTCGCCGCTCAGCGTCCCCGACGCCCCCGCCACCGAGACCACCACCGCGTCCGACGCCGGATCCACCGCCGTGAACGACAGCACCCGCGCCCCGTCGGAGAGCTTGATCCCCGCCATGCCGCCCGCCGGACGGCCCTGCGGGCGCACCTGCCCCGCCGGGTAGCGCAGCAGCTGCGCGTCCGAAGCGATGAAGACCAAGTCCTCCTCGCCGGTGCGCAGTTCGACCGCGCCCACCAGCTCGTCACCCTCCTTGAGGGCGATCACCTCGAACTCGTCCTTGTTCGCCGGCCACTCCGGTACCACCCGCTTCACCACGCCCTGCGCCGTGCCCAGCGCCAGCCCCGGCGAGGACTCGTCCAGCGTGGTCAGCGCCAGCGCCCGTTCCCCGGCCTCCAACCGCAGGAACTCGCCCACCGCCGCCCCGCCGGCCAGCGTCGGCGACGGCGTCGGCGGCAGCGCCGGCAGATCGATCACCGGCAGCCGCAGCACCCGGCCCGCCGACGTCACCACACCCACGTCCGCCCGCGCTGTCGCCGGCACCGCCGACACGATCACATCGTGCTTCGACCGCTTCTCCGACAGCTCGAACGGCTCCCCGTCCGCCGTCCGCGCCAGCAGGCCCGTCGACGACAGCAGCACCCGGCACGGGTCGTCCGCCACCTCCAGCGGCACCGACAGCGCCGCCGACGGCGCCGCCCCCGCCTCCAGCAGCACCGTCCGCCGCTCCGTCCCGAACTGCTTCGCCACCGCGCCGAGTTCGGACGACACCACGCTGCGCAGCCGGGAGTCCGAGTCCAGGATCTCGGTCAGCTCCGCGATCTCCGCGTTCAGCTTCGCCTTCTCCTGCTCCAGCTCCACCCGGTCGAACCGGGTCAGCCGCCGCAGCGGAGTGTCCAGGATGTACGCCGTCTGCGTCTCCGACAGCGAGAAGCGCTCCATCAGGCGCTCCTTCGCCTGCCCCGCGTTGTCACTCGACCGGATGATCGCGATGACCTCGTCGATGTCGAGCAGCGCGACCAGCAGGCCGTCGACCAGGTGCAGCCGCTCCTCCCGCTTGCGCCGGCGGAAGTCGCTGCGCCGCCGCACCACGGTGAACCGGTGGTCGACGTAGACCTCCAGCAGTTCCTTCAGCCCCAGCGTCAGCGGCTGGCCGTCCACCAGCGCCACGTTGTTGATGCCGAAGGTCTCCTCCATCGGCGTCAGCTTGTACAGCTGCTCCAGCAGCGCCTCCGGCACGAAGCCGTTCTTCACCTCGATCACCAGCCGCAGCCCGTGCTCGCGGTCGGTCAGGTCCTTGACGTCCGCGATGCCCTGCAGCTTCTTCGCGTTGACCAGGTCCTTGATCTTCGAAATGACCTTCTCCGGGCCGACGTTGTACGGCAGTTCGGTCACCACGATGCCCTTGCGGCGCGCCGTCACCGCCTCGACCGTCGTGGTCGCCCGGATCTTGAACGTGCCGCGGCCCGACTCGTACGCGTCCCGGATCCCCGACAGGCCCACGATCCGCCCGCCCGTCGGCAGGTCCGGACCGGGCACGAACCGCATCAGCGTGTCCAGGTCCGCGGTCGGGTGCTTGATCAGGTGCCGGGCCGCGGCCACCACCTCGGACAGGTTGTGCGGCGGCATGTTCGTCGCCATGCCGACCGCGATGCCCGTCGCGCCGTTCACCAGCAGGTTCGGGAACGCCGCCGGCAGCGCCAACGGCTCCTGCTCGCTGCCGTCGTAGTTCGGACCGAAGTCGACGGTGTCCTCGTGGATCGACTCCACCATCGCCATCGACGCCGCCGTCAGCCGCGACTCCGTGTAGCGCATCGCCGCCGGCGGGTCGTCGTTGCCCAGCGAACCGAAGTTCCCGTGCCCGTCGATCAGCGGCAGCCGCATCGAGAACGGCTGCGCCATCCGGACGACCGAGTCGTAGATCGACGCGTCGCCGTGCGGGTGCAGCCGGCCCATCACCTCGCCCACCACACGGGCGCACTTCACGTGCGCGCGGTCCGGCCGCAGGCCCATCTCGTTGGCCTGGTACAGGATCCGGCGGTGCACCGGCTTCAGACCGTCCCGCGCGTCCGGAAGCGCACGCGAGTAGATCACCGAGTAGGCGTACTCCAGGAAGGAGCCCTGCATCTCGTCCACGACGTCGACATCGAGGATCCGCTCCTCGAAGTCTCCGGGCGGCGGGGTCTGCGAACTGCGGCGGGCCATCGCGGCGGGGCTCCCTTACGTCTCGCTTGCTGTGTCTCGGTCAGTCTCTGACGTCCATCCGCCGACCCTCGTCAACAGGGCTCGGCGCCCCCATTGTGGACCCTCGCGCCGACACTCCCGGCCAGCGCCCCTCTTCCGCCCCTGGCGAACGCCCTGTCTGCGCGGGACACGAACACGCCCCCCGCGCGTTGCACCACAATGGGGGACGCCACACGAACCCCGACATCGACGACGGGAAGGACCCGAGCGCATGGCCAACCCGGCCCCCGCATCCGCCTCCACCGGAGGACATGGCGCTGCCATCGCCATCACCGAGCACCGCCTGGCCAACGGCCTGCGCGTCGTCCTCTCCGAGGACCACCTCACCCCGGTCGCCGCGGTCTGCCTCTGGTACGACGTGGGCTCCCGCCACGAGGTCAAGGGCCGCACCGGCCTCGCCCACCTCTTCGAGCACCTCATGTTCCAGGGCTCCGCCAACGTCTCCAACAACGGGCACTTCGAGCTCGTCCAGGGCGCCGGCGGCTCGCTCAACGGCACCACCAGCTTCGAGCGCACCAACTACTTCGAGACCATGCCCGCCCACCAGCTGGAGCTCGCCCTCTGGCTGGAGGCCGACCGCATGGGCTCGCTGCTCGCCGCCCTCGACGAGACGTCCATGGAGAACCAGCGCGACGTCGTCAAGAACGAGCGCCGCCAGCGCTACGACAACGTCCCCTACGGCACCGCCTTCGAGAAGCTCACCGCGCTCTCGTTCCCCGACGGCCACCCGTACCACCACACCCCGATCGGCTCCATGGCCGACCTCGACGCCGCCACCCTCGACGACGCCCGCGCGTTCTTCCGCACCTACTACGCGCCCAACAACGCCGTTCTCACCGTCGTCGGAGACATCGACCCCGAGCAGACCATCGCCTGGGTCGAGAAGTACTTCGGCAGCATCCCCGCCCACGACGGCAAGCAGCCGCCGCGCTCCGGCGAACTCCCCGACACCATCGGCAGCGAACTGCGCGAGCACGTCCGCGAGGACGTCCCCTCCCGCGCCCTGATGGCCGCCTACCGCCTCCCGCACGACGGCACCCGCGACGCCGACGCCGCCGACCTCGCCCTCACCATCCTCGGCAGCGGCGAGTCCAGCCGCCTCTACAACCGGCTCGTCCGCCGCGACCGCACCGCCGTCGCCGCCGGCTTCGGCCTGCTCCGCCTCGCCGGCGCCCCCAGCCTCGGCTGGCTCGACGTCAAGACCTCCGGCGACGCCACCATCGAGCAGATCGACGCCGCCGTCGACGAGGAACTCGCCCGCTTCGCCGCCGAAGGCCCCACCCCCGAGGAACTCGAACGGGCCCAGGCCCAGATCGAGCGCGAATGGCTCGACCGGCTCACCACCGTCGCCGGCCGCGCCGACGAACTCTGCCGCTACGCCGTCCTGTTCGGTGACCCCAAGCTCCTCAACGACGCCCTCCCCAAGGTCCTCGACATCACCGCCGAGGAGGTCCAGGCCGTCGCCAAGGCCCGGCTCCACCCCGACAACCGGGCCGTCCTCGTCTACGAGCCCACCACGGCCGACGACACCGACGCCCCCGCCGCCACCGATGAGGAGGGTGCCGCCGCATGAGCACCGACTACGTCCCCGCCATGACGTTCCACCCCCAGCCCGAGCCCGGCACCCCCGGCCCCTGGGCCTTCCCCGCCCCCGAGCGCGCCGCCCTCGGCAACGGCATCACCGTCCTGCACTGCCACCGGCCCGGCCAGCAGCTCGTCGCCGTCGAGGTCCTCCTCGACGCCCCGCTCGCCGCCGAACCCGACGGCCTCGACGGCATCGCCGCCATCCTCGCCCGCGCCCTCAGCGAAGGCACCGACACCCTCACCGCCGAGGAGTACGCCGCCGAACTCGAACGCGCCGGCGCCACCCTCGACGCCCACGCCGACCACCCCTGCATCCGCGTCTCCCTGGAGGTCCCCGCCTCCCGCCTGCAGCGCGGCCTCTCGTTGCTCGCCGACGCCCTGCGCGCCCCCGCCCTCCCCGAGGACGAGATCGAGCGCCTCGTCGCCAACCGCCTCGACGAGATCGTCCACGAGCAGGCCAACCCCGCCCGGCGCGCCGCCAAGGCCCTCTACGCCGAGCTCTTCGACGGCGCCGACCGCCTCTCCCGGCCCCGCAGCGGCACCGCCGACACGGTCAAGGCCATCGACCGGGCCGCCGTCAAGGCCTTCTACGACGCCCACGTGCGCCCCGCCACCGCCACCGTCGTCGTGGTCGGCGACCTCACCGGCACCGACCTGCCCGCCCTCCTGGAGAGCACCCTCGGCACCTGGACCGGCAACACCGCCGAAGCCTCCGCCCACGCCCCCGTCACCGCCGACGACCGCGGCCGCGTCGTCATCGTCGACCGCCCCGGCTCCGTCCAGACCCAACTCCTCATCGGCCGCATCGGCCCCGACCGCCACGACCCCGTCTGGGCCGCCCAGATCCTCGGCACCTACTGCCTCGGCGGCACCCTCACCTCCCGCCTCGACCGCGTCCTGCGCGAGGAGAAGGGCTACACCTACGGCGTCCGCTCCTTCGCCCAGCCGCTGCGCTCCGCCGCCGACGGCAGCGGCCGCTCGCTGCTCGCCATCAGCGGCTCGGTGGACACCGCCTCCACCGCCCCGGCGCTCGCCGACACCTGGACCATCCTGCGTACCCTCGCCGCCGAGGGCCTCACCGACGCCGAGCGCGACGAGGCCGTGCAGTTCCTGGTCGGCGTCGCACCGCTGAAGTACGAGACCGCGGGCTCGGTCGCCGGCACCCTGGCCGACCAGGTCGAGCAGTACCTCGCGGACGACTACCAGGCCGAGGTCTACCGGCAGCTCGCCGAACTGCCCACCGCCGCCGCCACCGAGGCCGTCGTCGCCGCCTTCCCGCCGGACCGCCTGGTCACCGTGCTGGTCGGCGACGCCGCCGTCATCGCCGACGACGTGCGGGCTCTCGGCATCGGCGAGGTCACCGTCGTCAGCTGACCCGGCGTTTCCCGTACGGCCCGGTGGAGCACCCGCTCCGCCGGGCCGTCGCGTTGTTAAATCCGTTGCGGGCCAGCGGCGTTCCGTGGATAGATATCCCCGGCACACACGGACGAACGACGACGAACGACGACGAACGAAGGGAGGCGGTCACCATGCGGGTCGAGCGAGCCATACGCCGACGCTCCCCGAGGCCGTCCTCCCCCTGTGCCCAGGGCGCCTGAGCCCTACCCCCGAACTTCCCCGAGCCGCACCGGGCTTCTTCGCACGGCACCCCCTTCCCCGAACCACCCGACCGCTGGAGGTCGTTCGACCATGACGTACACCGAGGTGCCCGGAATCCGGGTCCCGATCCGGATGTGGACCGACCCGGCCACCGTCGAGGGCCAGGCCCTGCAGCAGCTGCGCAACATCAGCTCCCTGCCCTGGCTGCACGGCCTCGCCGTGATGCCCGACGTCCACCTGGGCAAGGGCGCGACCGTCGGCTCCGTCATCGCTATGAAGGGCGCCGTCTGCCCGGCGGCGGTCGGTGTCGACATCGGCTGCGGAATGAGCGCGGTGAAGACCTCCCTCACCGCAAAGGACCTCCCCGACGACCTGTCCCGCCTCCGCTCCAAGATCGAGCAGGCCATCCCGGTTGGCGCTGGCGTTCACACAGAACCGGTTGACCCGACGAAGCTCTACGGCTTTCAGGCGGCTGGCTGGAACGGCTTCTGGCAGCGCTTTGAGAGGGTCGCTCCGGCGGTGCATTGGCGGCGTGAGCGGGCCATGCAGCAGATAGGAACGCTCGGGCGCGGCAACCACTTTTCGGAAGTGTGCCTAGATGGGACCGGTTTTGTTTGGTTGATGTTGCATTCTGGATCGCGCAATATCGGCAAGGAACTAGCCGAGCACCACATGGAGGTGGCACGGTCTCTTCCTCACAACCAGGGTCTTATCGACCGGGACCTCGCGGTCTTCATCGCGGAGACCCCGCAGATGGCTGCTTACCGACAGGACCTCTTCTGGGCCCAGGAGTACGCCAAGAACAATCGCGCGGTGATGATGGCGCTGTTCCAGGACGTTGTCCGTCGCGAGTTCCCCAAGGCGAAGGTCACCTTCGACGAGGTCATCAGCTGCCACCACAACTACGTGGCGGAGGAGACGTACGACGGTGTCGACCTGCTCGTGACCCGCAAGGGCGCGATCAGGGCCGGCACGGGCGACTACGGGATCATCCCGGGGTCCATGGGCACCGGCTCCTACATCGTCCGCGGTCTCGGCAACGAGGCGGCGTTCAACTCGGCCTCGCACGGCGCCGGCCGCAAGATGAGCCGTAGCGCCGCGAAGAAGCGGTTCTCCACGCAGGATCTGGTGGAGCAGACCAAGGGTGTGGAGTGCCGCAAGGACAGCGGTGTCGTGGACGAGATCCCGGGCGCCTACAAGTCCATCGAAAAGGTCATCGAGCAGCAGAAGGACCTCGTCGAGGTGGTCGCCCACCTCAAGCAGGTCGTCTGCGTCAAGGGGTAGTCGGACGAGATGGCCCCCGGCATCGCCAGGGGCCATCCTCACCGCTGCGGAAAGACTCTCGGACGTTTCGGGCCGGCAAGTCGCCAGTGACGGACCTTGCAGCTCTTGAGCGTTCGGCCCAGGTACTCGGAGGCCGCTTCCATGTTTGGTGCGGTGAGGATCACTTCGTCCTCCTCTGGAGTCCAACCGCGCCGAGGGGGAGCGAACCCCATGGTCGGTGGGCGAACCCACGCGCTGACTCGATCGGCACCGGCCTGCTTGCGGGGTAGTGCCAGACTGCCCGGGTAGTAGAGATCGGTAGTCAAGGCCACAGCAGCTTCCGCGAGGAAGAGGATGTTGTAGATGTTGTCGCGCTTGTTGCGGTTGAGCTTGCGTCGGGCTCCGCAGAGGCGTTCTGCATAGGTGGCGGTGAAGACGGCCGTTGCGTCGCTCTTGGTGGCCAGGCTGACGAAGGGCAGATCCTTGGACGTGAGGCCGACCGAGCCGTCGGCGTCGATGAGGCCGCGCAGGTAGTCGCGCTCGGAGAACGGCACGCTCGGCGGCGCGACGATCTCGGACTTCCGCCCCACCGGCAGGCCGAGGCCCTGCAACTCCTCGCGGAACTCCCGGGCACAGACGGTCCACATCACCGAGGTGTGCTCCGTCTTGAAGTTCGTGCTGCGCGTCCGGTATCGGATGCTGCTGTTGTACGGGCAGAGCCGCTGGAACTCCTCCAGGATGGGCGCGTCGCGCGCGGAGAGTTCCACGGAGAGCCGACCACGGTTGCGGGACTGCTCGGTGAGGTGTCCGTCTGCCTGGAGGAAGGCGAACATGTAGGCGTGCTCGGGTCGTTCGAGGTCGAAGAACGTCATGCGGCGAGCATCTGTGCGATCAATCGCCGAAGGAGCGTGATCGCTCACCAGTTCGCTCGATGGTGTGGATACGATCGATTCCGCGAACAGAAGCGGGGGGGGGGGGGGGGGGGGGGGGGGGGGGTGGGTGGGTGGGGGGGGGTGGGGGGGGGGGGGGGGGAGGGGGGGTGGGGGGGGGGGGGGGGGGGGGGGGGGGCGCGGGGGGGGGGGCCGGGGTCCTCC
>NZ_JBWKEQ010000021.1:117663-140910 GCF_056435365.1 Kitasatospora sp. NPDC043949
GGCTGTACTAGTCCTGCATGGAGACGAACCGTGTCCACCCGTTGGCCTGCGCGGCATGCTCCACCTTCCCCCCCCCCCCCCCCCACATCCCCCCCCCCCCCCCCCCCCCCCCCCCCCCCCCCAAAAAAAACCCCCCCCCCCCCCCCCCCCCCCCCCCCCCGCTTCCGTCGGTCGAGTCGGCTCAGGCCGCGGCCGGGAGCTCGTCGAGGCCTTCCTGGACGAGCTTGGCGAGGCGGTCGAGCGCGTCGTCGGCGTTCTCGGCGTCGGAGGCGAGGACGACCTCGTCGCCGCCCTGGGCGCCGAGGGCGAGCAGGCCGAGCATGGAGGCGGCGTTGACGGGGTTGCCGCCGGGCTTGGCGATGGTGATCGGCACGCCGGTGGCCGTGACGGCCCGGACGAAGACGGAGGCGGGACGGGCGTGCAGGCCCTCGGCCCAACCGATGGTGACGCGGCGCTCAGCCATGAGACGTGCCTTTCCGGTGAAGCTGGTTACGGCCGTGCTCGGGGAAGCGGCCATGTTGTCTAGACCAGTGTTGCACGCAGGCGGTCCCTGCGAGCCGCTGCGTTCGGGACTTGTGATTGTTTCTTTTCGGGGCATAAGGCCCGGCCGGCGGCCCTGCCCACCCTGCAGCCAGTGTGCACCCGGCGCCATTCGGCTCACTGCCGGATAACCTGACGAATGTGGACGACTCCGCAGTGGCGCAGCCCGAGCAGGACCCCGGTGACCGGCGGGAATCCGGACCGGATTACCCCCAGCACTGGGAGGCCGACATCCTGCTGCGGGACGGCGGTACGGCCCGCATCCGGCCGATCACGCCGGAGGACGCGGAGCGTCTGGTGGAGTTCTACGCACAGGTATCGGACCAGTCCAAGTACTTCCGTTTCTTCGCCCCCTACCCCCGGTTGTCGGAGAAGGACGTCCGCCGTTTCACCCACCACGACTTCGTGGACCGGGTGGCGCTGGCGGTGGTGGTCCGGGACCGTTTCATCGCGACCGTCCGCTACGACCGGATCGACGCGCAGGGCCGTCCGTCCGAGGCCGGGACGGACGCCGAGGTGGCGTTCCTGGTGCAGGACGCCCATCAGGGCCGCGGGGTGGCGTCGGCGCTGCTGGAGCACATCGCGGCGGTGGCGCAGGAGCGCGGGATCCGCCGGTTCCAGGCGGAGGTGCTGCCGGAGAACCGGAAGATGGTGAAGGTCTTCACCGATGCCGGCTACACGCAGCGCCGCAGTTTCACCGACGGTGTGGTGCACCTGGAGTTCGATCTTGAGCAGACGGACCGTTCGCTGGCGGTGATGCGGGCGCGCGAGCACCGGGCGGAGGCGAAGTCGGTGCAGCGGCTGCTGACCCCGCGGTCGGTGGCGGTGATCGGGGTGTCGCGCAATCCGCAGACGGTGGGCCGGGCGATCCTGCGGGACCTGCTGGGCAGTGCCGACGACACGCGCCCGGTGTACGCGGTGAACCGCAACGCCCCGCCGGGCACCGAGCTGGACGGCGTCCCGGTGCACCGTTCGGTTCTGGACATTCCGGGGCCGGTGGATCTCGCGGTGATCGCCGTCCCGGAGGGGGCCGTCCCGGCGGCGGTCGCCGAGTGCGGTGCGCACGGGGTGCAGGGCCTGGTGGTGGTGACCGCCGGGTACGCGGAGACCGGTCCGGAGGGCCGGGACCGCCAGCGCGCGCTGGTGCGCCAGGCGCGGGCGGCGGGGATGCGGGTGATCGGCCCGAACGCCTTCGGCCTGATCAACACCGATCCGGACCGCCCGTTGAACGCCTCGCTGGCTCCGCAGCTGCCGGGCCGGGGCGGGTTCGGGATCTTCTGCCAGTCCGGTGCGATCGGGGTGGCCCTGCTGGAGTCGGCGCACCGCAGGGGCTTGGGGGTGTCCTCCTTCGCCTCGGTGGGCAACCGGTCGGACGTCTCCGGGAACGACTTCCTGCAGTACTGGGCGGAGGACGAGGCCACCGAGGTGGTGCTGCTCTACCTGGAGTCCTTCGGCAACCCGCGCAAGTTCACCCGGATCGCGCGCCGGCTGGCCGCGGTGAAGCCGGTCGTGGTGGTGAAGGGCGCCCGGCACACCGGCAGCCTGCCGCCGGGCCACGCGGTGCCGGCGACCGCGACGGGGCTGCGCGACGCGACGGTGGACGCGCTGTTCGAGCAGGCGGGCGTGATCAGGGTGGAGACGATCACCGAGCTGTACGACACCGGGGAGCTGCTGGCCCTGCAGCCGCTGCCGCCGGGGGACCGGGTCGCGGTGGTCGGCAACTCGGACTCGCTGGGCCTGCTGACCTACGACGCCTGCCTGAGCGCGGGCCTGCGGCCGCGCACCCCGGTGGACCTGACCACGGCCGCGACGGGCGAGAACTTCCGGATCGCGCTGGACGTGGCGCTGGCCGATCCGGCGGTGGACGCGGTGATCGCGGTGGCGATCCCGCCGATCGGCACGTCCGCGCACGCCTTCATGGGCGGCCGGCTGACCGGCCCGGACGATCCGGAGATGGGTTCGGACGATCCGGAGATCGCCGACGCACTGCTCGAAGCCAGCCGAAGGGCAAGGGAGTTGGGCAAGCCGCTGGTGCTCGCCCATCTGGCGTTGACCGATCTGCCGGTCCGGCTGCGCCCGGGGGGCGTGCCGGCGTTCGCGGCGCCGGAGCGGGCGGTGCGGGCGCTGGCGCACGCGGTGCACTACGCGCAGTGGCGGCGCCGGACGGCCGAGGCGGAGGAGACGGCCCGGGTGCCCGAGCTGGACCGGATCGACGAGCCGGGCGCCCGCGCGCTGGTCGAGGCGGCGTTGAGCACCCGGACGGCGATTGCCGCGCGGACGCAGCCGGGCGGCGCCCGGATCACCCTGCCGGACGCCGGGGCCCGCGAGCTGCTGGCCCGCTACGGCATCGACGTCTTCCCGGCGCTGCCGGCCCCGGACGAGGAGGCGGCCGTGCGGGCCGCGGCGACGCTCGGCTACCCGGTGGCGTTGAAGGCCACCGCCCCGCATCTGCGCCACCGCCCGGACCTGGGCAGCGTGCGGCTGGATCTGACCGGCGAGCCCGGGCTGCGCCGGGCGCACCGCGAGCTGGACGCGCTGCTGGGCGGTGCGGCGCAGGCGGAGCTGGTGGTGCAGCGGATGGCGCCGCGCGGGGTGGACACCGTGATCGGTGCCACGGTGGATCCGGCGGTCGGCGCGATCCTGTCGTTCGGCCTGGCCGGGGCGCCCGCCGAGCTGCTGGGCGATGTGGCGCACCGGTTGGTCCCGGCGACCGACCAGGAGGTGGCCGGGCTGGTCCGGGAGGTGCGCGCGGCGCCCCTGCTGTTCGGTTGGCGGGGCGCGGAGGCGGTGGACACCGACGCGCTGGAGGAGTTGCTGCTGCGGGTGTCGCAGTTGGTGGACGACGTGCCGGAGATCGCCTCGGTGGATCTCGAACCGGTGGTCGTGGCCCCGTACGGGCTGGCGATCCTGGGGGCGCGGGTGCGGATCGCGCCGCTGCCCGTCCGCAGCGATCTGGGCCCGCGCGCGATGAGCACCCTGTAACCTTCCTTGGTTGCGCCTGCCTGTGGGCGCTGTTGTCCGAAGCTCGGCGCCGTGCCGCCCGCTTCGTCGGCGGACCATGCCAGGATGGAGTTATGGCGAAGACCGGTACCACCAGCACTCAGGACCTGCGCTCGGCGATCGAGCGCAGCGGTTACTACCCGGCCCTGGTGTCCGAGGCGGTCGAGGCCGCGGTGGGCCCGGAGCCGATCAGCTCCTACCTGGTGCACCAGGAGACGACCTTCGACGCCAACGAGGTGCGTCGGCACGTGACGGTGCTGGTGCTGACCCCGACGCGGTTCGTGGTGAGCCACACCGATGAGCAGTCGGGGGACGCGGGCAGCCCGGCGGTGCCGTTCGCGACGACGTCGACGGAGAGTGTCCGGCTGGACCGGATCGGTTCGGTCGTGCTGAGCCGGATGGTCGCGAACCCGGAGACGTACACGCCGGGGACGCTGCCGCGCGAGGTGGTGCTGACGATCGGCTGGGGTGCGGTGCAGCGGCTGGACCTGGAGCCCGCGGGCTGTTCGGATCCGAACTGCGAGGCTGACCACGGCTACACCGGCTCGGCGACGGCTGACGATCTCTCACTGCGGGTGAGCGAGGCCGGTGACGGCCCGGAGACGGTGGCCCAGGCGCTGGTGTTCGCCCGCGCTCTCTCCGACGCGACGATCAGCAACGGCCCGCGGGTCTGAGCGCCGCCGCCTTCGACTGCTACGAATCCGGTTTCATGTCCTTCGCACCCTCCGGCGGCTTCGACGCCTTCGAGATCCTCGACCCGGCCGCGGCTCCCGCGCCCCCGTACGGCAGTGGTTCGCTCTGCGACCTGTTGCCCTCGGTGGCGGCGGGCCTGGGCGTCCCGGGCTTCACCGCGACCCTGCCGATCGCCCCGGCGGACCGGGTGGTGGTGTTCCTGGTGGACGGCCTGGGCTGGGAGCTGCTGCTGCGGCACCCGGAGTACGCGCCGTTCCTGTCCGCGCTGGCCGGGAGTTCGATGGGTGGTTCGGGCCGCCCGCTGACCGCTGGTTTCCCGTCGACCACGGCGACTTCGCTGGCCTCGGTCGGCACCGGCACGCCGCCGGGGCTGCACGGCCTGGCCGGGTACACGGTCGCGGTGCCGGGCGCCGGTTATCTGATGAACCAGCTGCGTTGGCAGCCGCACACCGACCCGCACGTCTGGCAGCCGTACCCGACGGTCTTCGAGCGGACGGACGCCGCCGGGGTGGCGACCGCGCAGGTGTCCTCCCCGCTGTTCTCGCAGACGCCGCTGACCAGGGTGGCGCTGTCCGGCGGCACCTTCCTGGGCCGGACCACGGGCGAGGAGCGGATGGACCTGGCGGCCTCCTGGCTGGCCGAGCACGACCGGGCGCTGGTCTACACGTACGTCAGCGAGCTGGACGGTGCGGGCCACCGCTTCGGGGTGGACTCGGACGAGTGGCGGATGACCCTGGACGCGGTGGACCGGCTGGCCCGCCGGCTGGCCGAGCGGCTGCCGCCGCGTTCGGCGATGTACGTGACCGCTGACCACGGCATGATCGACATCGCGCCGGAGGACCGGATCGACTTCGACGAGGACTGGGAGCTGGGTGCCGGCGTGGCCCTGCTGGGCGGCGAGGGCCGGGCCCGGCACGTGTACGCGGTGCCCGGTGCGGCGGCCGACGTGTTCGCGGTCTGGAGCGAGGTCCTGGGCGACCGGATGTGGGTGGCCACCCGGGACCAGGCGATCGCGGCGGGCTGGTTCGGTCCGGCCGTGGACGAGCGGGTGTACGGGCGGATCGGCGACGTGGTGGCCGCGGCGCGGGACGACATCGCGATCACCGCCTCCCGCAACGAGCCGGGCGAGTCCGCGATGATCGGCCTGCACGGTTCGATGACCCCGGTCGAGCAGTTCGTGCCGCTGCTCGAAGTTCGCGGCTGAGCCGGGTCCTTGACTCTTCTGTGCCCGAACTCCCCTGATGTGAAAGGCCTTTGCTCCACCCATGGCTGAACTGGTGTTCTTCTCGGGCACGATGGACTGCGGCAAGTCGACGCTGGCGCTGCAGATGGACCACAACCACTCCGCCCGCGGCCGGCAGGGCCTCATCCTGACCCGCCACGACCGCGCTGGTGCGGCGACCATCTCCAGCCGGCTGGGCCTGCGGGCGGACGCGGTCGAGGTGACGGACGACTTCGACTTCCACGCGTACGTGGTGCACCGGCTCTCGGCGGGCGGCCGGGTGGACTACCTGATCTGCGACGAGGCGCAGTTCTTCGCCGCCGAGCAGGTCGACCAGTTGGCCCGGGTGGTGGACGAACTCGACATCGACGCCTACACGTTCGGGATCACCACGGATTTCCGCACCCGGCTGTTCCCCGGCTCCCAGCGGCTGATCGAGCTGGCGGACCGGGTGGAGGTGCTCCAGGTCGAGGCGCTGTGCTGGTGCGGTGCGCGGGCGACGCACAACGCCCGGACGGTGGGCGGGGTGATGGTGGTCGAGGGCGCCCAGGTGGTGGTCGGCGACATCTCGGTGAACGAGGACGAGGTCGGGTACGAGGTGCTCTGCCGCCGGCACCACCGCCGCCGGCTGACCGCCGCGACGGCCCGGGCCTCGGTGCTCTCGCCGGACGTGCTGCCCTTCGAGCAGCAGGTCTGAGTCCTGCTCCCGGGCGCGCTAACGGAGTTCCAGCACCGAGAAGTGCCCGCCCTGCGGGTCGGACAGCCGGGCGGCGCGGCCGCGGGCGGTGTCGTGCGGTTCGACCAGGACGCGGCCGCCGAGTCCGACGGCGTGCCGGGCGGTGGCGTCGGCGTCGCGGACGGCGAAGTGGACCCGCCAGCGGGGCGGATGGCCGCGCAGTTCGGCGCGGTGCCGGATGCCGGCGACCGGTCGCCCGTGCACGAGTAGCGTGGACTCGTCGTCGGCGTGCCGGACGGGGCGGTCGAGTACCGCGGTGTAGAAGGCGACGGCGCCGTCGGTGTCGGGGGTGAGCAGTTCGGTCCAGGCCGGTCCGCCGGGTTCGGGCCCGGCCTCCCGGCCGGTGTGCTCCTCGCCCTGCCAGAGGCCGAAGACGGCGCCGGAGACGTCGGCGGCGATGGCCATCCGCCCGGCGCGTTCGGCCTGGAGCGGCCCGACGGCCACGGTTCCGCCGCAGGCGCGCACCAGTTGGGCGGTGTGGTCGGCGTCGTCGACGGCGAAGTAGCTGGTCCACTGCACCGGGAAGCCGGTGGCGGTGGAGACGCCGAGGCCGGCGACCGGTGCCCCGTCGAGTTCGGCGCGGACGTAGGCGCCGAGCTGGCCGGGGCCCGGGGTGTAGGTCCAGCCGAGCAGGTCGGCGTAGAACGCGCGGGCGCCGGCCAGGTCGTCGGTCAGCAGGCTGACCCAGCAGGGGGTGCCCTGGGCCAGTCGGAGTTCCACCGCGGGCAATGCGGGCCCCCTCATGGGTGGTTGGCGCAACGGGTGGTTGGCGCACGGAAATCCTCGCGCGCGAGGGTGATGCTTCCACTCTGGCGCGCGTCGAACCCTCGGGCCGCGCGGAAATTCCGGCAAAGACCGCACAAAGAGCGGCGGGGTGGCGGCGCTGCGCGACAATGGCCGCCATGACCACCTACAACGACGGTTCCCCGCTGATCTCCGCGGCCGGGCTGGCGCAGGCGCTCGCCTCCGCGCTCCCGCCGGTGCTGTTGGACGTGCGCTACCGGCTGGTCGGTGCCGCGCAGTCCGGCCCGACCGCCGCCGAGGAGTACCGGGCCGGGCACCTGCCCGGCGCCCGCTTCGTCGACCTGGACCGGGACCTCGCGGCCCCGCCGGGCGCCCCAGGCCGGGGCGGCCGCCACCCGCTGCCGGACCCGGAGGAGTTCGGCGCGGCGATGCGCCGCCTGGGGGTGGACTCCGACCGCCCGGTGGTGGTGTACGACGGCGCGGCCTCGCTGGCGGCGGCCCGCGCCTGGTGGCTGCTGCGCTGGGCCGGGCACCGGGACGTCCGGGTGCTGGACGGCGGGTACGCGGCCTGGTCGGCGGCCGGACTGCCGGTGACGGCGGAGGTCCCGGCGCCGGCGGAGGGTCATTTCAAGCCGGTCCCGGGGCAGTTGCCCGTGGTGGACGCGGACGGTGCGGCGGCCTGGGCGCGCGGTGCGCTGCTGCTGGACGCCCGGGCGGGGGACCGCTACCGGGGCGAGAGCGAGCCGGTGGACCCGCGCGCCGGGCACATCCCGGGTGCGGTGTCGGCGCCGACGGCCGAGAACGTGGCGGCCGACGGGCGGTTCAGGTCGGCCGCGGAGCTGGCGGCGCGGTTCCGCGCGCTGGGCGTGGGTGAGCGGGAGACGGCGGTGTACTGCGGCTCGGGGGTGACGGCGGCGCACCAGATCCTGGCGCTGGAGGTGGCGGGCCTGCCGGCGACGCTGTACCCGGGGTCGTGGAGCGAGTGGTCGAGCGACGAGGCCCGCCCGGTGGCGGTGACCGACCAGCCGGGCTGAGCCGGGGGCGGTCTGAGGCGGGATTTCCTGACGCGCACAGAGTGATGCGGGGCGCCGGCTCAGCCGGCGCCCCGCATCACTCTGCTTCTGCTACTCCTGCTTCTTGCGCCGGCTGCCGAAGACGATCTCGTCCCAGCTGGGCACGGTGGCCCGGCGGCCGGGCCGGACGCCGTCCGCCTCGGCCTGGCGGTCGGTGGTGCCGACCAGTCGTTCGCGGTGCGGGGCGACGGCCCGCGGCATCAGGATGTCGGCGTAGGCCGAGCCCGCGCCGACCGCCGGTGCGGCGGCCGCGGCCGCCTCCTCGCTCTCCTCGGCGACCTCTGCGGGCACCGGTTCGATCGGGGCGGGGCCGACGGCGAGGTCGCCGCGGAAGGCGGGGACCACGTCGAGCAGGCTGGTCAGGGAGTCCCTGGACTCGGCGGTGGCCTCGCGGGCGGACATGATGCGGTCGGCGGAGGGCCGGTCGATCATCGGGCGGGGCGGCCGGTCCTGGGGGAGCCGGGCGATCCGCGGGATGAACGGGAAGACCGACTCCTCCTCGCGCTCGACGTTCTCGCCGATCAGCGCGCGGGCCTCGTCGTCGTTGGGCTGGACCAGGCGCCGGGGCGGGTCGTACGTCCAGGAGGCGCTGCGGCCCTCGTCGTCGGCACGGTAGGCGAGGATGACCTCCCAGGTGCCGTCGTCGCGCCGCCAGGAGTCCCAGCGTTCGGTGTCCTTCTCGGCGCCGCGCAGCGCGAGCCGCTCGGCGACGGCCTCGCCGAGCTGGGGCCCGGTGGATTCGCCGTTGCGGCGGATGGCGGTCTTTCGGGCGCGTTCGGCCATGAAGGCGCGCTCGGCGAGGACCGGACCCTCGAAGCGGCGGACCCGGTCGACGGAGATGCCGGCGGCCTGGGCGACCTCCTCGGCGGAGGCACCGGCTCGTATCCGGGCCTGGATGTCCCGGGGCCGCAGATGGCTCTCGACTTCGATCTCGATCTGGCCGAGGCGCGGACGATCCCCACGGATGGCGGCGCGCAGCCGCTCGTCGATGGGAAGGGTGTACTCCGTGCTGTCGGCAGCCTTGAGCACCAGCCGTGTGCCGTCGTTGCTGACGGCCACAACCCGCAGTTCGGGCACGGTTACCTCCCGGGTGGTGCCTGCCGACGTCACCTGCGTCGCTGCTCCCGTACTGAGTGTGGCCTGCCCGCTCGCGACTGGCCACAACCTTGCTGAGTTCCCCGGCGTGTCGGGCGTACGCCCGGTCACGCCGCTGTGGCACGGTTGCCTTTTTGCCACGCCATCCGTCGACGTCGCGCCTGGGTGCCCCGGCCGTCCTCGCACGCGGAGTGTTCGCGACGGTCCGGGACGGGCGTCGCCGTGCGTGCCTGTTCCGTGGCTCTTCGTCAAGCTACCGGTGTGGGCGCAGTCGACAAGTCGACCCAAGGCTCAGGCTTTACGAACAGTACTCCATTCGTGGCATCCGAAGGGGCGGCTCGCCGCTCAAGTCTCCCGCGATTCACGGGAATCTCAAGAGCGCATGCCCCCAACGGCGGACCACCGGCGGGTGAACGGTGATCATCTTCACATATATCGGGGCCGGAGAACCGCATTTTCGTCCCTTGTGTCCTTCTTTGGGCAAGATGGAGTGACTTGTTCGAGGAACAGTCGTACGGACCGAGGGATGTTGATGCCGGAGCGGAGCCCCGCCGAGGAGGGCGGCAAGAAGGAGCGCAAGCGGATCGATCTGAGCGTGGCTCAGGTCGCTGCGAGTGCGCTGGCCACGGTGGTGGGGGCGCTGCTCGCCTCCGAACTCGGCGTGTACGGAACGATCCTGGGTGCGGCGGTGGTCAGTGTCGGGGCCACCACCGGCGGTGCGGTGTTCCAGCACGTCTTCCGGCGCACCGGAGAGCAGCTGCGCGAGGCGGTGGTGGAGCGGGGGCCCGGCCACGCCGCGAACGGGCTGCGCCAGGTGCCGGAGCGTCCGGTGGAGCCGGCGCCGTCGGCGATCTCCTCGGAGTGGAACGAGCCGCAGGTGGTCCGGGCGCGTCGGCGGTGGACGTGGAAGACCTACGCGGCGGTGTCGGGGCTGGTGTTCGTGGTGGCGATGACGCCGATCCTGGCGTTCGAACTGGCCACCGGGCAGCCGGTGTCGGCGACGGTGAAGGGCGAGTCGGGCAACGGCACCTCCTTCGGCGGCGTGGTGAGCCCGAAGTCCTCCACCCCGCGGGAGACGCCGCCGACGGAGCGGCCCTCCACCGGCGGCGGGCGCGGCTCGGAGCCCTCGCCGTCCGGCGGTGCCTCGGCCCCGCCGACGACGCGGCCGAGCCGGGAGCCGAGCACCGGCCCGAGCGCGGGCCCGAGCGGTGGGGCCGGTGAGCACGGCGGAGGTACGGCCTCGCCCTCGGCGGGCCCGAGCATGACGCCGTCGGCCGGTTCGTCACCGACCGCGGACGGCGGGAAGCCCTCCGGCACCTCCGGCGGGGCGAGCCCGCAGCCGCCGGTGCCGAGCAACGCCCCCGCCTCCGTGGCCCCGCCGCAGCCCGCGGCGCCGACCCAGGGCGCCACCCCGTGATCAGGCGCCGAGGACCCGGCGCAGGTAGTCGTTGCCGAACACGCGCTGCGGGTCGACCTCGTCGCGCAGGGCGGTGAAGTCGCCGAAGTGCGGGTAGGCGCCGGACAGGTACTCGGCGTCCCGGGTGTGCAGCTTGCCCCAGTGCGGGCGGCCCTGGTGGGCGCACATCAGCTGCTCGACGCCGGTGAAGTAGCCCTGGTCGGCGGTGCCCCGGTAGAGGTGGACGGCGATGTAGGCGCTGTCCCGGCCGGAGGCGGTGGAGAACCAGAGGTCGTCGGCGGGGGCGAAGCGCACCTCCACCGGGAAGCCGACCTTCCAGTCGGAGCGCTCGACCAGGGCCTTCAGCTCGCGCAGCACTCCGGCGACGGCCGCGCGCGGCACCGCGTACTCCATCTCCACGAAGCGCACCTTGCGCGGGCTGGTGAACACCCGGTGCGCCGTGTCGGTGTAGCTGCGGTCGGACCAGGCGCGGCTGGCCAGCGAGGCGATGGCGGGGATGCTGGCGGGGAAGCGCCGGCCGACCCGGCAGGCGCCCTCCCAGACGGTGTTGGAGAGGAAGTCGTCCTCCAGCCACTCCTTGAACCGGGGCAGCGGGGCGGCCGGGCCCTGGCTGCGGTTGTTGCGCTTGGTGGCGCAGCGGTCGGTGTGCGGGAACCAGTAGAACTCGAAGTGCTCGTTGACCGCGGTGAGGTCGTCCAGCCGTTCCAGCACCTCGTCGAAGGCCATCGGCTGTTCGTGCGCGGTGAGCAGGAAGGCCGGTTCGACGGCGAAGGTCAGCGCGGTGATCACGCCGAGGGCGCCGAGGCCGAGCCGGGCGCCCTGGAAGAGCCGGGGGTGCTCGGTGGGGGAGCAGCGCCGGACGCTGCCGTCGGCGAGGACGATCTCCAGGGCGCGGATCTGGGCGGCGAGCGAGCCGGAGTCGCGGCCGGTGCCGTGGGTGCCGGTGCTGGTGGCGCCGGCCACGGTCTGCACCTCGATGTCGCCCATGTTGGTGAGGGAGAGGACCTCGGCGGCGAGGATCCGGTTGAGCCGGGCGAGCGGGAGGCCGGACTCGACGGTGATGGTGCCGGCCTCACGGTCGATCTCGCGGACGGCGGTGAGCGCGTGCGGGCGGAGCAGGACGCCGTCGCCGGCGGAGGCGATCGAGGTGAAGGAGTGGCCGGAGCCGACGGCCTTGACGGTGCGGCCCTGTTCGGCGGCGCGCAGGATCTCCTTGGCCAGTTCCTCCGCGGTGCCGGGGGTGGCGGCCCGGGTGGGCCGGGCGCTCTGGTTCCCGGCCCAGTTGGTCCACCGGGTGGGGGTCGCGGTACTGGCCTGGGGCATGGCGCCGCCTCCTGCTCCGTGGCCGACCGGGGTCGGCGCGGTCCGGGGCGGTGGGGGCCGCCCTACCCACGGGTAGGCCCGCGGGTAGGGAGAGATTAGTCAGTTCACCGTTCGAGGTCTACGGTCTGTTCGGCTGCTTCGGCGGGCTCGTCGGCGGTCTGCTCGGAGGCGAGCCCGGCGCGCAGGCGGCCGAGCCCGGCGAGCGCGGTGACCACGCCGAAGACCCCGGCGGTCAGCGGCACCCAGTAGCCCGCGGCGGAGCCGGCGGCGTCCACCACCCAGCCGCCGGCGGAGGAGCCGACGGCGACGCCGAGGGCGAGCCCGGTGGTCGTCCAGGTCATGCCCTCGGTCAGCTGGGCGGCCGGGACGAGCCGTTCGACCAGGGCCATCGCGGTGATCAGGGTGGGGGAGATGGCGATGCCCGCGATCAGCAGCGCGCCGCCGACCGCGATCAGGCCGCCGACTCCGTGCACCGACTCGGCGACCAGCAGCAGTGGCGCCATGCTGAGCGCCATGAACAGGACACCGGCGAAGAAGCGGCCGGCCATCGAGCCGGTGAGCTTGAGGGTGCCGAAGACCACGCCGGCCAGGCAGGAGCCGAGCGCCCACAGCGCGAGGATCACGCTGGCGATGGACTTGTGCCCCTGGGTCTCGGAGTAGGCGACGGTGACGACCTCGACGGAGCCGAAGATCGCGCCGGTGGCGACGAAAGTGAGGATCAGCACCTGGAGGCCGCGGTTGAGGATCACCGAGCCGCCGACGTGCCGGGCGCCCGGGTGGACCGGCGGTTCGGTGGCGCGCTGCCCGGCGAACAGCAGGACGCCGACGGCGAGGAAGACCCCGGCGAGCAGGACGCCGGCCTCGGGGAAGACGGAGGTGGCCAGGCCGATCGAGAGGATCGGGCCGACGATGAAGCAGACCTCGTCGACGACGGCCTCGAAGGAGTACGCGGTGTGCAGCTTGGGGGCGTCGTCGCGGTACAGGTGGGCCCAGCGGGCGCGGACCATCGCGCCGGTGCTCGGCATGACGCCCATCCCGGCCGCGAAGACGAAGAGAGTCCAGTCCGGCGCCTTGAACCGGGCGCACAGCAGCAGGCCGACCACGGCGACGATGGTGAGCGCCATGGCCGGGACGATTATTCGGCGCTGCCCGTGCCGGTCCACCAGCCGGGAGACCTGCGGGCCGAGCAGCGCGGCGGAGATCGCCAGGGTCGCCGACACCAGGCCCGCCACCCCGTAGGAGCCTCTGAGCTGGGAGAGCATGGTCACGATGCCGATGCCGGTCATGGAGATCGGCAGCCGGGAGACGAAGCCGGTGGTGGAGAAGGCCAGACTGCCGGGGGAGGCGAATATCTGGCGGTAGCTGGACAGCACGGGAGCTCCGCGGGGGTAAGGAACGAGGCTGGTCAACACAGCTTACGTACCTTGGCAAACAGTATTTTCCGGACACCCTCGCAGCCCCGACGGGGGTCTCCGGCCCCTCAATGGCAGGATCGGTGCCATGTCCGACGCGCGCAAACCCTCACCGTCCGGCGCCGCCCCGGCAGCGCCGCAGCCGTACGACGCCCTGCTGCTGCTCTCCTTCGGCGGGCCCGAGGCCCCCGAGGACGTCGTCCCGTTCCTGGAGAACGTGACCCGGGGCCGCGGCATCCCCAAGGAGCGGCTGAAGGAGGTCGGCAAGCACTACTTCCTGTTCGGCGGGGTCAGCCCGATCAACGAGCAGAACCGCGAACTGCTCGCCGCGCTGCGCAAGGACTTCGCCGAGCACGGCCTGGACCTGCCGGTCTACTGGGGCAACCGGAACTGGGCGCCCTACCTGGTGGACACTCTGCGCGAACTGGCCGCCGACGGCCACCGCCGCGTCGCCGTCCTCGCCACCAGCGCCTACGCCGGCTTCTCGGGCTGCCGCCAGTACCGGGAGAACCTGGCCGACGCGCTGGCCGCCCTCGCCGCCGAGGGCCTGCCCGAGCTGCGGGTCGACAAGCTGCGGCACTTCTACAACCACCCCGGCTTCGTCCAGCCGATGATCGACGCCACCCTGGCAGCCCTGGCGCGGCTGCCCGAGGACGTCCGGGCCGGCGCCCGGCTGGCGTTCACCACCCACTCCATCCCGGACACCATGGCCGAGACCTCCGGCGCCCCGGACGACCCGGCCCGCGGCCGCCCCGGCGGCGCGTACGTCGCCCAGCACCTGGACGTCGCCCGGCTGATCGCCGGGGCCGTCGCCGAACGCACCGGCGTCGCGGACCGGCCCTGGGAGCTGGTGTTCCAGAGCCGCAGCGGCGCCCCGCACACGCCGTGGCTGGAACCGGACATCTGCGACCACCTGGAGGCCCAGCACGCCGACGGCGCGCCCGCCGTGGTGATGGTCCCGATCGGCTTCGTCTCCGACCACATGGAGGTCAAGTACGACCTCGACACCGAGGCCGTCGCCAAGGCCGCCGAACTCGGCCTGCCGGTGGCCCGCGCCGCCACCGTCGGCGCCGACCCGCGGTTCACCGCCGCGGTGCGCGAACTGGTCCTGGAGCGGGCCGCCGCCGAGCGCGGCGAGCCGGTGAACCGCTGCGCCCTCGGCGCGCTCGGCCCCAGCCACGACGTGTGCGCGGTGGCCTGCTGCCCCAACCCGCGAGCCCCCCGCCCGGCCGCCGCCGAGCGCTGACCGCCCGTCCCGCTTTCCCGGAGGAGAGACCCGTGCCCACTCCCGCCCTGCCCGACGACCGGCTCCTCGACGACCTGCTGGAGGTCGCCCTGGACGCGGCCCGGCAGGCCGGCGCCCTGCTGCGTGACGGCCGGCCCGCCGACCTCGGCGTGGCCGGCACCAAGAGCAGCCCGGTCGACGTGGTGACCGAGATGGACCTCGCCTCCGAGAAGCTCGTCCTGGAACTGGTCACCGAGCGCCGCCCCGAGGACGGCTACCTCGGCGAGGAGGGCGCCGAGCGGCCCGGCACCAGCGGGGTGCGCTGGGTCGTCGACCCGCTCGACGGCACGGTCAACTACCTGTACGGGCTGCCCTCCTGGGCGGTCAGCGTGGCCGCCGAGCTGGACGGTCGGGCGGTCGTCGGCGTGGTGTACGCGCCGGCCCGCGGCGAGCTGTTCCACGCCGTCCTCGGGCGCGGCGCCCGGCTCGACGGCCGACCGCTCTCCACCCGCCCGGCCCCGCCGTGGGGCCAGGCGCTGATCGGCACCGGCTTCAACTACGTCCAGTCGGTGCGGACCCGCCAGGCCGAGGTGCTGCTGTCCCTGATGCCCGAGGTGCGGGACATCCGCCGGGGCGGGGCCGCCGCGGTGGACCTGTGCGACGTCGCCGCCGGGCGGCTGGACGGCTACTACGAGCGCGGCCTCGCCCCCTGGGACCGCGCGGCCGGCTGCCTGATCGCCGCCGAGGCCGGGGCCCTGGTCGGCGGCCGTCCCGGGCACGGCCCGGACGGCGAGCTGACCGTGGCCGCCGCGCCGGGCGTGTACCAGCCGTTGCAGGAGCGACTGGCCGCACTGCGCGCCTGGGCGGACTGAGGACACGCCCTGGGCCCTTGGACGGTCCTGGACAGCGAAGAGCCCTGGCATACGGGGGATGCCAGGGCCTGGGATTTTCGCACGACCCCCGCAGGGCCGCTGGTGCCGGAGGTCCGGCGTCGGGTCGGAAGGTCGGGTGGATCAGGCGGCGGTGCGGTGGCGCTCCAGCACGGTGTCCACGCCGTGCTCGGCGGCGAGCCGGCGGAGGTCGTCCAGCTCGGACTGCTCCACCTCGGCGAGGAACTCGTCCCCGGCCTCGATCGCGCGGTGCAGATCCTGCTCGGCGTTGGCTATGCGCTGCAGGATTCCGGCCTTGAAGGCGTCCATACGGGCCCCCTTACTGTGTCGGACGTGCACGGTCGTACGTTCTCCGCCCCGAGGAGGTGTGGCCAGCGGCAGCGCCCCGTCCGGCAGATCGTGAATCTCCGGTCGAGCGCGGAGACGGCCTTCGGCCGCTCCCGGTGACGTCCCAGCCCCAGGGCCGGCGCGGATGAACGCACGGCGGGTGGGTGCGATCGGCCAACAGCCAGATCGCGGGTGTGAAGCTGTCCTCCCCGCCGGGGAGATGGGGAAACCTTCCGGCCCGAGAAAGTTGCCTGTGTCACAGTCCAACCGGACTGGTCCCGACACGAACGGTCATCACCCGCTGCCAACGCTCCGTGCCTGAGCGGCAGCTTATCGCTGCTTTACCGGCGGACCAGGCAGGATGGGGGCACCGTCGGAGCCGCGCGTCCGCTTCCGGGGCCGGCCTGGAGAAGGGACAACGATCGTGCGGGTTCTCGTCGTCGAGGACGAGCAGCTGCTCGCCGAGGCTGTCGCCACCGGCCTGCGCCGCGAGGCGATGGCCGTCGACGTGGTGTACGACGGGGAGGCCGCGCTCCAGCGCATCGCGGTCAACGACTACGACGTCGTGGTCCTGGACCGCGACCTCCCGCTGGTCCACGGCGACGACGTCTGCCGCAAGGTGGTCGAACAGGGCCTGGCCACCCGGGTGATCATGCTGACCGCCTCCGGCGACATCAGCGACCGGGTCGAGGGCCTGGAGATCGGCGCGGACGACTACCTTCCGAAGCCGTTCGCCTTCAGCGAACTCGTCGCCCGGGTAAGGGCGCTGGGCCGCCGCGCGACCGTTCCGCTGCCCCCGGTGCTGGAGCGGGCCGGCATCTCGCTCGACCCGGGCCGCCGCGAGGTGATCCGCGAGGGCCGCACCGTCCAGCTCGCCCCCAAGGAGTTCGCCGTCCTGGAGGTGCTGATGCGGGCCGGCGGCGCCGTCGTCTCCGCCGAGCAGCTGCTGGAGAAGGCCTGGGACGAGCACACCGACCCGTTCACCAACGTCGTGCGCGTCACCGTGATGACGCTGCGCCGCAAGCTCGGTGACCCGCCGGTGATCATCACCGTCCCGGGCTCCGGCTACCGGATCTGACCGGATCTGACCGGACGCGCCGGACCACCTGACCGGATCCGAGCGGACCGGATCCGTTCGCCGGACCCGGTCGGGCTCCCCCCCACCCCGCGCCCGCCCCGGCGGACGCCCCGAGAGGACCATCATGACCACCCCGCCCCCGGCCGGCGGGCCCTCCGGCGCGCCTGCCGGCGGCCCGCGCGCCGTACCGCCCAAGCCCCAGCACCCCCCGCGCGCGCCCCAGTCCGGACGCTACGCACCCGGCGACGGCATGCTCGCCTGGCTGCCCTTCCGGCCGACCATCCGGATGCGGCTCACCCTGCTCTACGGCGGCATGTTCCTGATGGCCGGCGTGGTCCTGTTGCTGCTGATGTACGTGTTCTTCCAGGACGCCGTGAACAACCTGGCGCCGCGCACGTTCCAGTTCGACGGCAGCCTGCGGGTCAACGGTGTCCCGATGAACAGCGCGCAGTTCAACCAGGAGCAGGCCGGCGACTACCTGCTGCGCTCCAACTCGGCGCTCAACACCCTGCTGCGCAAGTCGCTCACGATGCTGGTCTGCCTCGCCGTGATCGCCTTCGCGGCCGGCTACGCGCTGGCCGGCCGGGTGCTGCGCCCGCTCGGCCGGATCACCCGCACCGCCCGCGACGTCGCCTCCTCCGACCTGCACCGGCGGATCGAGCTGGACGGGCCGGACGACGAGCTCAAGGAACTCGCCGACACCTTCGACGACATGTTGGACCGGTTGGACCGGTCCTTCGACTCCCAGCGCCGCTTCGTCGCCAACGCCTCGCACGAACTGCGCACCCCGCTGGCGATCAACCGCACCCTGCTGGAGGTCCAGCTCTCCGACCCGGCCGCCTCGCCCGACCTCCAGCAGCTCGGCAAGACCCTGCTGGCCACCAACGAGCGCAGCGAACAGCTGGTGGAGGGCCTGCTGCTGCTCGCCCGCAGCGAGAACGAGCTGACCGACCGCCGCCCGGTGGAGCTCTCCGAGGTGGCCACCCGAGCCCTGGAGCAGACCAGGGCCGAGGCGGACCGGCGCGAGGTCGAGCTGCGCTCCAAGCTCGCTCCGGCCGTGGTCGCGGGCAACGGCGTGCTGCTGGAGCGACTGGCGCTCAACCTGCTGCAGAACGCCGTCCGGTACAACACCCCCGGCGGCTGGGTCGAGCTGGCCACCGCCGAGGTGCCCGGCGGCGGCGAGCTGGTGGTGTCCAACACCGGCCCGGTGGTGCCCGGCTACGAGCTGGAGCACATCTTCGAGCCGTTCCGCCGGGTCAAGGGCGCCGACCGCACCCGCAGCGACAAGGGGGTCGGGCTCGGCCTGTCCATCGTCCGCTCGGTGGTGCGCGCCCACGGTGGCACCATCGAGGCCACTGCGCGCGCCGGTGGCGGCCTCACCATGCGGGTCCGGATCCCCAACCCCTGACCCCGCCCGCCGGGCCCCTCCCGGGCCCGCCGCGCCCTCCCCGCCGCCGCGCTCCGTAAGCGACCGTTCACCGCCGCCCCCGTCAGGCCCGTCAAGACGACATAAGGCCTGGCGGGGGCGGCTTGTCATTTCCCGCCCGGGCAACTTACGGTGTCGTAACCTACGGAACCGTAAGTGCGTCGCAGACGTGCCCGCCCAACGCGCCCGTCCCGCGCGTGCCGTCCCCCAGGAGCAAGACCGTGACCATCGCCCCTGTGCAGAGCAGCGCCTCCCTCGGATCGACTGGCTGGACCGACGCCCGGCTGATCCTGGCCCTCGAAGAGGTCGTGGAGAAGGAGCTCAACCGCCACCTCGCCGTGGCCAAGGAGTGGATGCCGCACGAGTTCGTGCCGTGGAGCCAGGGCCGTGACTTCGACGGCGTGCTGGGCGGCGACGCCTGGGCCGTCGAGCAGTCCCAGGTGACGCCGCTCGGCCGGGTGTCGCTGGTGGTGAACCTGCTGACCGAGGACAACCTCCCCAGCTACCACCACGAGATCGCCAGCATGTTCGGCCGCGAGGGCGCCTGGGGCACCTGGGTGCACCGCTGGACCGCCGAGGAGGGCCGGCACGGGATAGCGATTCGCGACTTCCTGCTCGCCACCCGGGCCGTCGACCCGGTGGAGCTGGAGCGGGCCCGGATGAGCCACATGTCCGAGGGCTTCGAGTCCGACAACGCGCACAGCATGCTGCAGTCGGTCGCGTACGTGGCCTTCCAGGAGCTCGCCACCCGCATCTCGCACCGCAACACCGGCAAGCACGCCGGCGACCCGCTCTGCGACCAGCTGCTGGCGAAGATCGCCAACGACGAGAACCTCCACATGGTCTTCTACCGGAACCTGCTGAAGGCCGCCCTGGAGATCGCCCCCGACCAGGCCATGCGGGCCGTGGCCGACGTGGTCACCGACTTCCGGATGCCCGGCCACGGCATCCCCGGCTTCGAGCGGGCCGCCGCGCAGATCGCCCTCGGCGGGGTCTACAACCTGCGCATCCACCACGACGACGTGCTGCAGCCGGTGCTGCGCCACCTGCGCGTGATGGAGATCGGCGGTCTCGGCCCGGAGGGCCTGCTGGCGCAGAACGAGCTCGGCGTCTTCCTGGACGAGCTGGACGGCCAGGCGCGCAAGTTCGAGGAGCGCCAGGCCGCGATCCTGGCCCGTCGGGCCGCGCGCCGGAGCACCGACTAGGGTGTTCGACGGAGCAGCCGAAGTGGGTGGATTTTCCGTGGTTTGCCCTGGAAGATTCTGAACGTGACCAAGCTCACATCGTGTCGCTCCGTGACTTCACCCGACCTCGGAGAGTGATCACCCGAACTGGGGTGCCGATCGCAGTCCGTGACCGGATTTCGGGTCCGCACCCGGCCGGATGATTGGCCGGCACCCCAGGTGGGCAAGGGAACGGACGAGCATCAGTGCGACCCGTGCTCACTGTGAGTGGCCGCTGAGCGGATGCTGGAGGAGGCTGGCGATGGCCCAGCGTGAGGCCTCCCGCAGCCTGGTGGATCACCCCAACGGACCCCTGGCTGAGTGTCGATTGAGTAACAGGGCTTGAAGTAAGGCAAAATCTCCGCCTCGGGTCGGGCACAAGACCGACCCCCCATGCGTTACGTGCGCTGGAGATACCGCACACACCGCACAAACCCGGAGGGGGAGAGCGAACAATGGCAACGGACTACGACACCCCACGCAAGACCGACGACGAGCTCAACGAAGACAGCATCGAGGAACTCAAGGCTCGGCGGAACGACAAGGGCGGCGGCTCTGTCGACGTCGACGAGTTCGATGCGGCCGAGGGCATGGAGCTCCCGGGCGCGGACCTCTCGAACGAGGAGCTCGCGGTCCGGGTGCTGCCGAAGCAGGCCGACGAGTTCACCTGCATGAGCTGCTTCCTGGTGCACCACCGCAGTCAGCTGTACAGCGAGAAGAACGGCAACCCGATCTGCCGGGACTGCGGCGCCTGAGCACCGCGGCGGACAGGGCCCGGCACCCGCGGCTTCCGCGGGGCCGGCACAGCGCCCCTTCCGGCCCCGGGCAGCGGGGCCGGACGGCAGGTCCGGTCGCCGTCCTGACGGACGGCACCGGGAGGACGGGGTCGGCCATGAGCACGTCGGCCGGCACAAAGTCGTAGGGACGGTCCCGCATCAGCGGAACCGTCCCTCTCCGTTTTTTCGGGCCTGTGCGCGTTCCGGGGCTGCCCCAGGCGTGCGCGGGTCCCTCCGCCAGGTGCTGTCCCGGCAGGGTCGGCCGGACAGGCCCTAGGTGCGGGCGCCGCGACGGGCCTCCTCCAGCGCCTCCGCCAGCTTCATCGGCGAGCGGGTCGACAGGTAGAGGTAGGGCGTCGGGTCGGACGGGTCGGTCACCTCGATCCGCAGCGCCGTCGGGACGTAGCTGCGCAGCAGCATGAAGGCGCGCGGGTTGGCCTTCGGCCCGCGCCAGGCCACCGCCTCGGCGGGGCTCAGCGGGTGCGCGGTGCCCAGGGCGTCCACCGGGATCCGGGCCGGCCCGGCCACCAGCGAGCCCTGCACCACGCGGATCCGGACCGAGCCGTAGCTGCTGATCGCGACCGCGCCGGCGGCGATGCCGACCACCAGCCCGACCAGCGCGGCCAGACCACTGACCCGCAGCAGGATCAGGGCGAGCGTGAGCCCGGTCGCGACCGGGAGCAGCCACCAGGAGCGCGGCACCGTGAGGCGTTCGTCGTACATGCCCCCATTGTGGGCGCCCTGACGCCGGTAGCGGGACGCCACCCCCACCGGCCGCGCGCCTACCCCTGGGTAGGCTGGGGCCCCGTGACCGGTTCGACCACCCCCACCGCCCCCGCCGACCGGCCGGCGCCCGCGCTGCCGCCGTCCCCGACCACCCCGCCGCCGGACGCCGTACTGCCGCCGCGCGCCCCCGAGGCGCCCGCCCCCGGCACCCGGCTCGGCTCCCACTACGAGCACTGCTTCGGCTGCGGACCGCAACACCCCGGCGGGCTGCGGATCGACGCGGTCGCCGGCGAGGGACTCGACGTCACCGCCGAGTTCGCCGTCCGGGACGTCCACCAGGGCGGTCCGGGCCTGGCCCACGGCGGAGTGCTGACCACCGCCATGGACGAGACCCTCGGCACGCTCAACTGGCTGCTGCACGCCCCCGCCGTCACCGGCCGGCTGGAGACCGACTTCCTCTGCCCCGTCCCGGTCGACTCGGTGCTGCACCTGCGCGCCTGGGTCACCGGCGTCCACGGCCGCAAGATCTACAGCGCCGCCGAGGCGCGCATCGGCGGCCCCGACGGACCGGTCGCGGTGCGTGCGCAGGCGCTCTTCATCCAGGTGAAGCTGGAACACTTCACCACGCACGGTCGTCCCGAGGACATCGAGAAGGTCCTCGACGACCCGGATCTGATGAAGCGCGCACGAGCCTTTGAGGTGAACCCTTGAGCAACACCCCCCGCCCGCCGCTGGACGTCCTGATCAGGCGCACCGACCCCGAGTTGCCGCTGCCCGCCTACGCGCAGCCCGGCGACGCGGGAGCCGATCTGCGCACCACCGTGGACGCCGAGCTGGCCCCCGGTGAGCGGGCCGTCCTGCCCACCGGCATCGCGATCGCCCTCCCGGACGGCTACGCGGCCTTCGTCCACCCCCGGTCCGGGCTGGCAGCTCGTTGCGGAGTTGCTCTCGTGAACGCCCCGGGGACGGTCGATGCCGGGTACCGTGGAGAGATCAAGGTGATCGTCGTCAATCTGGACCCGCGCGAGGGGGTCAGCTTCCGCCGAGGGGACCGGATCGCCCAGCTGGTGATCCAGCAGGTCGAGAAGGCCCGCTTCCACGAGGTGGCCGAGCTGCCTGGGTCGGCACGTGCCGAGGGCGGGTTCGGGTCGACCGGCGGCCACGCCGCGGTCTAGCATTCCCGCGGCCTCGCAGGAAGCCGAGCAGGTATTCGCATCGGTCTTGGACCGGGAAGGACAGTGACCGTGTTCCGTCGTCGCCAGAAGAGCGAGGACGCTGTCGAGCAGCTCGCCGACGACGCCATCAGCGCCGACGAGACGGCCGATGACGTCGAAGGTTCCGCCGAGAGCGAGAACGTGACCGAGCTGGACCCGTCCGACAAGGTCGGCCTGCCGCCGGCCCCGCGGCCGGACGGTCCGTGGGACCACTCCGAGCTGGAGAACCCCGAGGAGGGGCGAGTGGACCTCGGGGGTCTGCTGGTCCCCGGCGTCGAGGGCATGGAGCTGCGGGTGGAGGTCGCCGGTGACGCGATCGTCGCCGCGACCCTCGTCCTCGGCAACAGCGCCATCCAGCTGCAGGCCTTCGCCGCTCCCAAGTCGGAGGGCATCTGGGGGGAGGTCCGGGAGGAGATCGCCAACGGCATCACCGCGCAGGGCGGCCTCATCGAGGAGGAGGAGGGCCCGCTCGGCTGGCACCTCCGCGCGCAGGTCCCGGTGCAGCTGCCGGACGGCACCCAGGGCGTACAGCTGGTGCGCTTCGTCGGTTGCGACGGCCCGCGCTGGTTCCTGCGGGGTGTGATCTCGGGCCAGGCCGCCGTGCAGCCGGAAATGGCCGGGATCCTGGAACAGGTCTTCCAGCAGACGGTCGTCGTCCGGGGCGAGAGCCCGATGGCGCCCCGCGACCCGATCGTGCTGAAGCTCCCCGAGGACGCCCAGATGGTCGCCGACGGCGGCGGTACGGCTGCGGCGGCCGGCGAGGGCGACAACCGTTTCGGCAGCGCGGCCCTCGACCCGTTCGCCCGCGGTCCGGAGATCACCGAGGTCCGCTGACCTGGTCCGCGTCGCACTGATCGCCCCTGCCCGGGACCCCGGGCGGGGGCGATTTGCATGTGGCGGTCCTGTCCCCGTACAGTTCCGGAGTCGCCGCGAGAGAGCGGGGGCAAGCGGAAAGCGAATTCCGATGAATGAAACTCCGGAAAACGGAGCGGAAAACATCTGATAAGCTTGAAACACGAAAGAACGAAGCGCCCGGAGGGCCCGCTGGAAGGCGGTCCGAAGGAAGTGTCCGTTCCTTGAGAACTCAACAGCGTGCCAAAAGTCAAC
>NZ_JBWKEQ010000022.1:0-1615 GCF_056435365.1 Kitasatospora sp. NPDC043949
GGCAAGGAACCGCTGGCAGACGGCGGCCTCACGCGGCTTTAGGTTTGTTCCGCCTCGACACGAAACCGGAGGGGGGGGGAAGGGGGGGGGGGGAAGTCGCCCCACCCGCCTCCCCACTCCCTCACCGGACTTCGGTCAGCGGCACAGGGCCGTGTCCACGACGTTCTCGACGTGCTCCGAGCCGGCGGCGTCCGGCGGGACGGTGGTCACCGCGATGTTGACGGCGCGGCCGTCGTCCGTCGCCCCGCCCCGGGTCTCGTAGCCGGGGATGTCGCCGCCGTGGCCCCAGTAGACGCCGCCGCAGGACAGCGGTCGGCTGATGAGCCCCAGGCCGTAGGCGGCGCCGCTGTCGCCGATGGGGACGGTGGTGCGCATCTGGGCGAGCTGGGCCGGTTGCAGGAGGCGGCCGCCGAGGAGGGCGGTGAAGAACTGGTTGACGTCGGAGTTGGTGGAGATCATCTGGCCCGCCGCCCCGCCCGCGGAGGGATCCAGCTCGGTGAAGTCGATCAGGTGCCCGTCGGTCGCGTCCTTGAGGTAGCCCTGGGGGTGGGCCTCGCGGATGGTCCGGTCGCCCTGGGCGGGGTAGTAGGTGTGCCGCAGGCCGAGGGGCTTGATGATGCGCTGGTCGATCTGTTCGGCGATGGGGCGGCCGGTGACCTTCTGGACGACCAGGCCGGCGAGCACGTAGTTGGTGCTGCTGTACTTGAAGCTCGCCCCCGGGGCGAAGTCGGCCTTGTGCTGGAAGGCGATGTCCAGCAGGTCGCGCGGCTCGAAGTACCGGTGCTGGATGGAGGGTTCGTCGATGTAGCCCTCGTAGTCCGGGAGCCCGCTGGTGTGCTGGAGGAGCTGGCGGACCGTGATGTGGCGCCCGTCGATGCCGTCGCCGCGGACCAGGCCGGGGAGGTAGGACTCGACGGGCTCGTCGAGCCCGATCTTCCCCTCGCCGACCAGTTGCAGCACGACCACCGCGGTGAACGTCTTGGTGTTGCTGCCGATCCGCACCTGGCCGTCGACCGGCACCTTCGCGCGGGTGGTGACGTCGCCGACCCCCGCGGTGTAGGTGCGGGTGCGGCCGTCACGGCCCTGGACGCCGGCCAGTGCGGCGGGCAGGCCGTCGTCACGGACCAGCGCGTTCAGCCCCTGCTGGACGGCGTCCGGGCGGGGGGCGGCGGCTGCCGTGGACGGTGCCAGGGCGGTGCCCGCGGTCATGAGGCCGACGGCCACCGCGGCCGCCGCCGCCACGACGACCCCGCGCCGACCGGCCTGCGGGCGCCGGGAGGAGAGCCGGGACGAACGCCGGGAAGAAGGCCGGGAGGAAAGCGGCTGCCACATCTGCTCACGCACGAGTCAACTCCGGTGCAATCAAGGGGAGACCGGGAGGTCCTCCCCGGGTGTGATCGCCAGTCTGCTCGGGCGGCTCGTCGATGACCTCCCCCGACCGGGGGAGCACTTTCTCCCACGTTTCCGCGATGCGCACCGACCGCGCCGACCGTCCCGCACGCCGACCGCCCGCACGCCGACGCGGGGGGGGGGGGGGGGGGGGGGGGGGGGGGGGGATGGGGGGGGGGGGGGGGGGGTGGGGGGGGGGTGGAGGGGGGGGGGGTTGGGGGTGGAG
>NZ_JBWKEQ010000022.1:1624-6858 GCF_056435365.1 Kitasatospora sp. NPDC043949
CCTTCCCCCACCCCCCCCCCCCCCCCCCCCCCCCCCCCCCCCCCCCCCCCCCCCCCCCCCCCTCCTCCCCCCCCCCTCCACCCCCCCCCCCCCCCCCCCCGGGCCTGGTCGGGCGGTCGTGATCGGCCCGGTCGTGATCGGCCCGGTCGTGATCGGCCGGTCGTGTTCAGCCGGTCGCGCCGACCGCTACTCGGTCAGCATCTTCTCGCCGGCGTCCGGCAGCTTGGCGCCGTTCTTGTCGAAGAACTGCCACGACGTCACCTTCTTGCCCGGCTGCTCGGGGACCACCAGCCGCTGGTACGGGGAGTCCCCGACGGCCTTCAGCCACGGTTCCATGACCGAGCCGTCCGACCAGGTCACCAGGACCTTGCCGACGTCCGGGCCGAGGGCCATCACGGCGAGCTTGATCGGGAGCGGACCGGGCGTGCCGGCCTTGTCCCGGGCGCCCATCAGGCCGCCGCTGAACGTGTCGGCCATCCGCGGGTCGACGTGGCCCGGCGCCGGGTAGCTGCCCGCGTTGTCGTACGGCTGGCGCACGTCGTCCAGGGTGACGTAGTCGTTCACGACGTCCTCGGTGGGCTGCCAGTACTGCTGGATGAACGCCTCCGTCGGCTTGTCGAGTGAGGAGTCGACGGCGTGGCGCTCCTCCCAGACGGCCACCGCCTGCTCGTACGCCCGCTCCTTCGGGGCGACCGGCCAGAGTGCCGTCCAGAGCTTCCACGTCTTGCCGTCGGGGGTGCTGCCCTGGGCCAGCGTCACCCGGACCGGGGTGAACGGATCCCGCTCGGCCGTCGCCGTGCCGGACGGCTGGGCGGCCGGACCGCCCCCGGTGCCGCCGCCGGGACCGCCGTTGGCCGGGACGAGCGACTGGGTGCCGCTGCTCGCGGGGGAACTGTGCAGACCCGCCATCGTCCCGCCGCCCAGCACCACCACGGAGGCCAGCGCGAGCGCGCCGACCACCGACCGGCGACGGCGCCGGATCCGGCGGCCGCCCGCCATGATGTCCGCCATCGGCGCCGGGCCGACCTTGGCCCCGGCCGCCACCTCCGCCAGGCCGAGCCCGACCCACACGTCGCCGTCGTCGCCCGCCGCGCCCATGCCGACCGTCCCGCCGTTGCCACCCGCGCTCATACCGCACCTCCGATGCTCGTCATGCCCTTGATTTCCTTCAGCGCTGCGGCCCCCCGCAGTCTCGCGATCCCCTTGGCCGCGTGGCTGCGCACGGCTCCGGCCGAGCAGCCCATCGCCTCGGCGGCCTGACTGTCGCTCAGGTCCTCCCAGTACCGCAGCACCACGGCCTCGCGCTGGCGGGCCGGCAGGGCGGCCAGCGCCGTCATCAGCGCGCCGCGCTGGTCGGAGCGGGCGTAGCAGTCCTCCGCTCCGGCCTCGTCCGGCACCGCGTACACCAGCAGCTCCGGCGCGCGGCGGCGCCAGCGGCGGGCGTGTTCGTTCACCAGGATCCGCCGCACGTAGCTGTGCGGATCGCCGGCCCGTCGCACCTTCGCCCAGGCCGCGCAGGCCTTCTCCGCCGCGGACTGCACCAGGTCCTCGGCCGCGTACTGCTCCCCGGCCAACAGGTACGCCGTCCGCAGCAGCCGTGGCCAGGCCCCGACGATGAACGCCTGGAACTCCTCGTCCCGGTCGGTCTTCGTGCCTCCCATGAGCACCTCCTCACCCACCTAGAGCCCGGAAGCGGCCCAAAGCGCTTACTCCCGCCGATCACCAAACCGGTTGGCGTCCCCCGGGGGCGTCGATACGATCCGCGGATGATCCTCTCCCATGACGTATCTCATGACCTGCCGGGCAACCGCCCCACCGTGGTGCTGCTGCACTCGTCCGTGTGCGACCGGAGGATGTGGGACCCGCAGTGGCAGGGGCTGGTCGACGCGGGCTACCGGGTGATCCGGGGCGACTTCCGGGCCTTCGGCGACACGCCGCCGGCCGACGCCCCGTACAGCGACGCGCAGGACGTGCTGGCGCTCCTCGACCACCTGGGCGTCGAGAGCACCGCGCTGATCGGCGCCTCGTACGGGGGGAAGGTCGCCATGGACGTGGCGGCGCTGCGCCCCGGGGCCGTCACCGCGCTGGCCCTGCTCTGCTCCGGGGCGTCCGGGCACGTCGCCGGTGACGCCCTGATGGCCTTCGCCGCGCGGGAGCGGGAACTCCTCGCGACCGGGGACGTGGAGGGCGCCGTCGAGCTCAACGTCGAGAGCTGGCTGGGCCCGGAGGCGGGCGACGAGGCCCGCGAACTCGTCCGCCGGATGCAGCGGCGTGCCTTCGAGGTGCAGGCGGACGCCGAGGTCGGCCCCACCGACGACGAAGCGGACCTCTCCCGGATCACGGCGCCCTGCCTGGTCGTGACCGGCGGCCACGACCTGGACGACTTCCGGCAGATCGCCGACTCCTTGGCGACCCGGATCCCCGGTGCCCGCCGGCTCGAACTGCCCTGGGCCGGCCACTTCCCCGGTCTGGAGCGGCCCGAGGAGACCTTCGAGCTGCTCACCGGATTCCTCCGCGAGACGGCGTAGGCGCCCCGAGCAGCGCTGCCTCAGCCGGCGGAGCCGCGCCGGCCGGGGCGGGGCGGGTCTGGGCAGGCCGGGTCGGGGGAGGACGGATCGGGACAGGCTTGGCCGGGGCAGGCCGCGTCGGGATCGTCCAGCAGCAGCTCCAACAGCGGTACGGCCGCCTCCAGTCGGCGGCACTGCTGCGGGGTGAGCCGCGTGCTGCGGCGGGCCAGCAGAGCGGAGCGCTCCCGGCGGATCCGGGTGATCGCTGCCAGGCCGGCCGGGGTGAGTTCGAGCAACTGGGAGCGGCCGTCCAGCGGGTCGGGGGTCTTGGCGATCAGGCCGTCGGCGGTCAGCGGGGCGATCGTACGGAGCACGGACGGCACGGCCACTCCCTCCCGCGCGGCGAGTTCGCCGAGCCGCAGCGGGCCGTGCACCTCCACCCGGGCCAGGGCGGAGAGTTGGGCGACGGTGAGGTCCTGGCCGCCGGAGGCGCGGGCCATCTGCCGGTTGAGCCGGCCGATCGCCAGCCGCAGCCGGACGAGGGCCTCGGCGGAGAGACCGGCCCCGGCTCCGCTGTGGCTCCCGGCCCCGGTGTCGGCATCGGGGTCGGTCACGGTGTCGGCGTCAGTCACGGCGTCGGTGTCAGTCACGGTGTCGGCGTCGGTCGCGGCATCGCGCCCGGTCATGGCCTGCGGGCCTTTCCGTGCGGTGCGGGCCGGTTCGCGCCGGGCCGTCCGGCGGCCTCGCCCGCGCCCGGCCGGGGGCGGCGGGGGCGCCGCGGCCCGGTCCGCTCGCGCACCAGCGAGGCCGCCGCGGCGACCAGCGACATGGCGATCGCCAGCCAGAACACCACGACCAGGCCGTCGTGGAAGGGGCCCGAGATCAGTTGCGGGAAGAACTCCCGGCCGGTCAGCGTCCGGGCGTTGGCCGCCGGGAGCATGCCGAGCACGTGCGGGCCCAGCAGCTGCTGGATCGGGTTGTAGCCGAGGAACGCGGCGAAGAGCGTGCCGACCGGTGGCAGCGAGGCGATGGTGTGCGCGTCGGCGGCGGGCACGCCCTGTGCGGTCAGCCCGGCGGTGAGGGTGTGCGGCAGCGAGCCGGCCAGGCCGGCCACCATCAGGGAGAAGAAGACGCCGATCGAGAGCACCATGCCGGCGTTCTGGAAGGTGGCCCGCATGCCGGAGGCGGCGCCGCGGGCCTCGGCCGGCACGCTCGACATGATCAGCGAGGTGTTGGGGGCCGCGAACAGGCCGCCGCCCAGGCCGTTGAGGAACACCAGGACGGCGAACCACGGGTAGCCGAAGTCGGTGGGCAGGAGCAGCAGTCCGGCGAAGGACAGGGCCATCACCACCAGCCCGCCGGAGGCGAACAGCCGGGCCCCGGCCCGGTCGGAGAGGTAGCCCGAGACCGGCCCGGCGGCCAGGAAGCCGACGGTCAGCGGGACGAGGTAGATGCCCGCCCACAGCGGGGTGTCGGCGTAGTCGTAGCCGTGCAGCGGCAGCCAGATGCCCTGGAGCCAGATGATCAGCATGAACTGGAGGCCGCCGCGGGCGATCGAGCCCAGCAGGGTGGCCGCGTTGCCGCCGGCGAAGACCGGGTCGCGGAACAGCGCCAGCGGGAACATCGGCTCGGCGACCCTGGACTCGACCAGGCAGAAGGCGATCAGCAGCGCCACACCGCCGAACAGCCCGCCCAGCACCCAGGGGCTGGTCCAGCCCATGGTGTGGCCGCCGTAGGGCTGGATGCCGTAGGTGATCGCGGCGAGCAGGGCGGTCAGGCCGACGGCGAAGGTGATGTTGCCCCACCAGTCGATCCGGGCGGGCCGCCGTACGCCGGTCTCGCGCAGCGACCGGTAGGCCCAGACCGTGCCGAGGATGCCGATCGGCACGTTGACCCAGAAGATCGACCGCCAGTTCCACTCGGCCAGCAGCCCGCCCAGCACCAGGCCGATGAAGGAGCCGGCGATGCCCGCGACGATGTTCACCCCCAGCGCCATGCCGCGCCGGTGGGCGGGGAACGCGTCGGTGATGATCGCGGCCGAGTTGGCCATCAGCATCGAGCCGCCGATCGCCTGCACCACCCGCCAGCCGATCAGCCACAGCGCGCCCGGCCCGCCGTGCAGCGGGTCGAGGGAGAGGGCCACCGAGGTGAGGGTGAAGATCAGGAAGCCGGCGTTGTAGATCCGCACCCGGCCGTGGATGTCGCCCAGCCTGCCGAGGGTGACCACCAGGACGGCGGTGACCAGCATGTAGCCCATCAGCATCCACAACAGGTAGCTGACGTTGCCGGGTTGGAGCGGGTCCAGGCCGATGCCGTTGAAGATCGCGGGGAGGGAGATCAGGACGATCGAGGCGTTGATGGTGGCGATCAGGGTGCCGAGAGTGGTGTTGGAGAGTGCGACCCACTTGTAGCGCGGATGGTCCGCCGCCACGGCCCCGCGGACCGTGCGGACGCGCCTGCCTCTGCCGTTGTTCGGGATCTTCGTCGCCACCGCTGCCCCCAGGTGAGTGGCAGGCCGGGGGGCCGCCAGTCGGAGAGTACTTCGATAGCTTTCGCTAACTAACGATAGTCCGACCATCCTGCTGCCGATAGCCCGCAGGCATCCCGGGGCCGCCACCGGCCACCGGCCAGCGGCCACCGGCCACCGACCGTCGGCCACCGACCAGCGGGTGGGGGGGGTGGGGGGGATGCTCTCCCACGGTTTGGGGGCGGAGGTCGGCGTCCGCT